>NZ_JBEOSB010000016.1:0-182683 GCF_040302705.1 Streptomyces sp. NPDC097640 | reverse complement strand
GGAGGCTCCGCCCCCGGCCCTGGGGGCGGGGGCGGAGCCCCCGTTCGGGAAGGGGCGGGTAGGGGAACAGCACCGATGTGCGGCCCCACCGCGTGGGCCCGCGGCTGGCGTCAAGAGCCGCCGGATGGCGCCTGGCCGAGCTCTGAGGCAACGTACGTGCGCCACAGGGCGGTGAAGTCGTCCAGACTCGTGCCCAGCACCTCGCGCAGCGCGGACTCCGCCGCCCCCTGGCGCCGCGAACTCTCCCCCACCGCGCGGTAGAACTCGACCAGCTTCTCCCCGCCCCACTTCTGCGCGATCAGGCGGCAGGCCAGCCAGCCCTCCTCGTACGCCTGGGACAGGCTCTCCGCCTTGCCGCCGAAGTTGAAGGCGCCGTCGCCCGGGAGGGCGTTCGGCAGTCGGCCGGCCTCGACGGAGCGGGCGAGCTCGGGGGCCACCTCGCGGGGGGTGCGGCCGGTGCCGAGGTAGCCCACCCAGTCGGCGAAGCCCTCGGAGAGCCACAGCGGGGTGGCGGCGGTGGTGGCGGCGCGGGTGGCCACATGGGCCGTCTCGTGCGTGAGCACGACGCGCCGGCCGAAGTCGCCGAGGATCTGGTACGCCTCAGGGTTGACGATGACGCGGTCGGCGGCCGCGCCGTGGCCCCCGCCGACCTCGCCGGTGGTGACGGCCGCGATACCGCGGTAGCCGCCTGCGGACGCGCCCAGCAGGGCGGCCATCCGGTTCAGGGAGGCGGGCACCTGCACCACCACCCGCCCGGCCCAGGCGTGCGGCCACACCTTCCGCAGGGCGGTCACCGCCCGGTCCGCGCCGGCCGCCACCTCGCGCAGCCGCCGCCGGTCCTGGCCCACGCCGAGGACCAGGCTGTGCTCGCCGCGCACCGCGGTCACCGCGCCCTGGTCCCACAGCTGCACGGAGGTGCGCCGGCCGCGCTCCTCGCCGTCGTCGGAGGCCACGTACCAGCGCCCGTCGCGCCGGGCGAGGGTCAGATACTCCTCGGCCACGACCGGCGCGGTGTCGTACCCGGAGAGCCGGTAGCGCAGTTCGACCCGGGCGGCGATGCGCCGGCCCTCGCCCAGCGAGGGGGTGAAGCCGCCGGTGTCCACCAGGTGGTAGGTCCAGGAGCGCAGCGGCACGGCGGCCAGGTTGGTGAACATCCGCCGCTGCTCGGCCCGATAGCGGGCGGAGCTCCCGTCGACGGTGGCCAGGAAGGCGTCCGCGTCCCGCTCGCGGATCGCCGCGGCCCGCCGGTCCAGCAGCCGCTGGACGGCCTGCCCGTCCCGCCCGGCGGCGTCGTCGGGGGGCGGGACGCCGCCGCAGCCGGTGAGCGCGGCGGCCGACAGAACACTGAGCGCGCACAGCGCCACCCACCGCCCGGCCCGCCGTCCGGCCCACGATCCGGCCCGTCCGCTGCCCGCAAGCCGTCCGCCCGGCCACCACCTACCCGCCACGCCGTAGATCGTACGAGGCTCGCGGACCGGAATCAGACGCGCGTATCAGACACGTGTGATGGCCGAAATCGGCATCATCCCGACCGGGTCGTAGCGCACCCGCGCCCCCGGGTAGGGCGCGTGGATCACCTGTCCGTTGCCCGCGTACATCCCGACATGGCCCGCGTCGGAGCGGTAGACCACCAGGTCGCCGGGGCGGATGCGGCCGAGCGACACCTGGTGTCCGGCGGACGCCTGCTGCTGGGAGGTGCGCGGGATCGCCACCCCGGCCCGCCCGTACGCCCATTGGGTCAGCCCCGAGCAGTCGAAGGCGGTGGGCCCGGCCTGCCCCCACGCGTACGGCTGGCCCACCGCCCCCTGGGCGGCCTCCAGCGCGGCGGCCGCGCGCGGCGAGGACGGCGGCAGGTCCGGCACTCCGGCCTGCCCGCCCGCGCCGAGCGGGCCCTGGAGATAGGCCGCGCGCGCGGCGGGGGGCAGGGCGTTGAACAGCCGGCGCGCCGTGGCCAGCTTGTGCCGTACGGCCCTCTTGTGGCGGACCACGGCCTCGCGGCTGTGCTCCAGCCGGGCGAGCCTGGCCGCCGCCTCCGCGCGCTGCTGGCGCAGCGTCCGCTGGGCGCCCTCGAAGAGCTTCAGCTGCCCGGCCTGCCGCTTGCCGATGCGCTCCAGGGTGGCGGCCTTGGCGAGGTAGTGGGCGGGGTCCTCGGAGAGGATCAGGGCGAGGCTGGGGTCGACCCCGCCGGAGCGGTACTGCCCGCCCGCGAGGGCGCCGAGCGCCACCCGCATCCGGTTGACCCGCTCCTGGCCGCGGGCGACGCGGTCCTGGATCCGGTCGACCTGGCGGCGCAGCCCCTGGGCGTGCGCCTCGGACGCGTTGTACCGCTCGGTCGCCCGCTCCGCCAGCGCGTAGAGCCGCTGGACCGCGCCGGGGGTGGCGCCGGGCGCCGTGGCGTCCGGCGAGGGGTCGTGCGGCTCGGCGCCGGCCGGCACCGCCGACAGCGCGGCCGCCGAGGCCACGGCGGCCGAGACGGCGGTCAGGGCGGTGGCCCGGCCCAGGGTGGTGACCCGGCCGCAACCCGGCCGCGCGGCACCGGACCGCGCCGAACCGGGCGCCGGCGAGCCGGACGAGGAAGAACCGGGCGACGCGGAACCGGGCGAGGAAGCACCGGGTGAGGAGGAACCGGGCTGAGAGGAACGCCGACAGGACGCCATGGGAAAGCCGCACTCCCTTCCACTGTGTGGGAAGAACTGCGCGCAGACAGTAGCCGTACGATCGCGCACGGTCCAAGAAGCGCAGCGGGCACACAATGTGACACCCCGCCGGAGACGCAGGTCACCGGCGGGGTGGAAGCTCAGCGGAGGTTGTCGGCCGCTCGCGGATTTCCCCCGAACGGACGGTTCGGGGGAGAGCCGGTCAGACCCGGACGCCGAACATGAACGGCATGTTGTCCATCGACTCGTAGCGCACATTCGCGCCGGGCTTGGGGGCGTGCAGCACCTGGCCGTTGCCCGCGTACAGGCCTATGTGGTGCAGGTCGTTGTAGAAGAGCACCAGATCGCCCGGCTTGAGGTCGCCGCGGCCGATGCGGGTGCCGGCGTTCGCCTGGTCCTGCGAGATACGCGGCAGGGAGACGCCGGCCTGCCCGTACGCCCAGCCGGTGAGGCCGGAGCAGTCGAAGGAGGACGGGCCGGTCGCGCCCCACACATAGGGCGAGCCTATCTTCGTCTTCGCGGCGGCCAGGGCCGCGGCGGCGCGCTGCGAGTCGGGCACGTCGTTGCCCAGGTTCGCGCGCTCGTTGGAGCGGTTGGAGCGCTCCTGCTCCTTGGCGGCGAGCGCGGCCCGCTCCTTCTCGGTGAGGGTGTTCAGGAGCTGCTGGGCCTTGGAGAGCTTGCCCTGGATCTCCTTCTTCTTCTCACCCAGCGCCTTGCGGGTGTCCTCGAGGTCCTGGAGCTTCGTGGACGCCTCTTCGCGCTGCTGCTTGAGCGTGCGCTGCTTGTCGGCGATCTTGCGCAGCGACTCGGCCTGCTTGCCGCTCAGCTGGTTGAGAGTGGAGGCCTTGTCGAGGTAGCTGTCCGGGTCGGAGGAGAGCAGCAGCTGCACGGAGGGGTCGATGCCCCCGGAGCGGTACTGCGCGGTGGCCATCGAACCCAGGCTGTTGCGGAGCTTGTTGAGGTCCTCCTGGCCGCGGGCCACCTTGTCCTGGAGCTCGCCGACCTGCTTCTCCAGCTTTTCCTTCTTCTCCTTGGCGCCGTTGTACTTCTCGGTCGCCTGCTCGGCCTGCTCGTAGAGCGTGTCGACCTGCTCCTTGACGTCCTTCTTGTCCGCCTTGGGCGCGGCCTGGGCGGCCTGGGAGGAGAGGGCGACGGCCGCGGCGGCGGTCGCGGTGAAGACGGTCACCCGAGTACGGCTCGGCTGCTTGGGTCGACGGTGGGACGCCACGAAGGCGAGCTCCTTCTTCCTCCAGCCGCCTACCGGGTGATGAGGGGTCAAGACCCCGGCTCCACGAAACAAGCGCGCGGACTCGGCGGTACCCCCGCTGACACCCCGGATGAGTGATCAACCGTGCGGAGGTTCGAGCTGACCATAGTGACCTCGTCGTGATCCGTTCAAATCCCACCGACAAAAAAGTCGGTCTGGAGGCGCATCTTTTACAAACATCACACCGACCGTAACGGTCAGTTGACGCTCCGCAGGCGTCAACCGCCCCAACGGGGCACCCCCGGCGCCACTCAGGTACGCGCGAGCCGCTTGAGCAACAGAGCCGAGGAGACCGGTCGCGCCCCGGCCTTCGCCACCCCGTCGGCCACCTCGCGGTCCGTGGAGACCACGACCACCGGCCGGCCCGGCGGCTCGGCCCGCACCAGCTGCCTGATCAGCTCGTCCGCGGTCACCCCCGGCTTGCTGAACAGCACCCGCACCCCGCGCGGCGGCGCCAGCAGCACCGGTGCCGCCAGCTCCGCCCCGTCGAAGACACAGGTCATCTCCGCGCCCGTCTGGGCCGCCAGCCCCGCGAGCCCGCCCAGCAGCCGCAGCCGCTGCTTGTCCAGCGGCATCGTCGGATAGCCGGTCTTGGTGACGTTGTAGCCGTCCACCACCAAGTGGGCCTGGGGCAGCGCGAGCAGCTGGTCCAGCAGCGCGGGGTCCATCTCGGAGAGCGCCCTGGTCGCTATGTCCTTCGGCGTCATCTTGCCCGGCTCCACCGCGTCCACCGCGTCCGCCGGGCGCATCGACGCGGGCGGCAGCGCCAGTTCGCGCCGCAGCCCCTGCGCCGCGTCCAGCACCGTGTCCAGCAGCAGCCGCACCCGCATGTCCTCGACGCTGCGCCCCTCGCGGGCCGCCCGCCGGCTGGCCTCCAGCGCCGACTCCGTCTCCGCGAGCCGGGCCCGCAGCCGCCGCGCCTCACCCTCCGCCGTGGCCTGCCGCACCGCGGCCGCCGAGCGTACGGAGTCCAGCTCCGCCACGGCCTTGCGCAGCGCCGCCTCGCCGCGCTTGACGTCGCTGAGCGCGCTGCGCAGCTTCCGGTGCAAGGTGTCCGATTCCTTGCGGACCGCCTCCAGCTCGGTGCGGGTCCGCTCGGTCTCGGTGCGCGCCGCGGCCCGGGCCTCGACGAGCTCCTCGCGCAGCCGCCGCAGTTCGCGCTCCGCCTCCTCGCCGGCCCGCTCGGCGGAGACCCGTTGCGCCTCCTCGCCCGCGGCCTCGACCAGCTTGACCCAGCCGACCGGCCGCAGCACATAGGCGAGCGCCGCGACGTCCTCCGGATCGGCGGCGGCGGGCGGCGAGCCGCCCTCGATGGCCTCGGCGAGCTCCGCCTGGGTCTCCCGCAGCCGCCCCGCGATCCGCTGCCGGAAGACCGGGTCGGACTCCACGGTGGCGGCCATGGCGTTGCCCGCGAACTTCGCCCGGCGGGTCGGGGTGAAGCGGGCGTACTGCCGCAGCTGGGCCGGGAGCTCGGTGACCGTCAGACCGCCGAACGCGTCCGCGACCAGGGCCACGACCCGGCGCCTGACCCCCTCCGGCAGGGGGCGGTCGAGCGCCTCGGCGACGCTCTCGGCGTCACCGGCCGAACCGGGGTCGCCTGTCCGCTCCACCACCTGTCACCGCTCCGTTCTCAGGCGCCCGCGCTTCTCAGGCGCCCGCGCTCGCGCCCGGACGATCGACCAGCTCGATCTGATCGACCGCGTTGCACCAGCGGCAGCGCACCGACTCAATGGTCTCATTGACCACCTCGCGCTCCTCGACCTTGGGCTCCCCGCCCAGGTCGAGATGGACGTACTCGACGACCTTGGTCGAACGCGTCACATCGAACCGCGTCAGATTGCCGCACAGAGTGCAGCGCCAGCGGGTCTCGGCTGTCGGCAGGGGCACGGCCATGGGGTCCTCGTCCGTCCTCGTCTTGATTCCACTCTCGCACTTCGGCGTGGAGTAACCCTACGGCCTGAGCCCTGCCCCGCGCCGAGGCCAGGTGCGCTCCCGGCCCGGCCCGGACGACGGCGAGGCACTCTGGGCAGGTTGCGCCCGATACGCGATGATCTGCCCATGATCGAGACGTCGGAGGGGTCCGGCGGCGGGGCAGGCCGTCCCCTGATGACGTACGCCCTCATCGCCGCCTGCTGCCTGATCTTCGCCGTGGGCCCGGCCTCCGGCCTCAACCCCGGCTATGGCACCGGGAGCGAGCTGCTGCGGGCCCAGACCGGCCATTTCGAGCGCTGGGGGGTGGTGCCAAGCGCCCTGTGGAGCGGCGCGCCCGCCGAGCCGCTGACCCCGCTGACGGCGCTGTTCGTCCACGGCAACTGGCTGCATCTGCTGGGCAACATGCTGTTTCTGTACGTCTTCGGGGCGATGGCCGAGGAACGCATGGGACGGATCCAGTTCGTGCTCTTCTACCTGGCCACCGGCTATCTGGCGCTGCTCGGCTACGCCGCGGCGCATGCCGGCTCCACTCAGACCCTGGTCGGCGCCTCCGGGGCCATCTCCGGAGTCCTCGGCGCGTTTCTGTGGCTCTTCCCCCGGGCCCGGGTGACCAGCCTCTTCCCGTTTCTGTTCTTCCTGCCACTGCGCTTCCCCGCCTGGGTGGTGCTGATCTTCTGGGTCGCGCTCCAGTGGCTGGCCGCCCGCGGGGCCGACGACCGCCCCGGGGTCGCCTACCTCGCCCACCTGGTGGGGTTCAGCCTGGGGTTCCTCTACGCGTGGGTCCGCTTCGGACGGGCGACTAGAGTGAGCGGGGCAGTCAGGTCCAGCGAGGGAGAAAGCCAGCCGTGATCACTTCGATCGTGCTCATCAAGACCGACGTGGACCAGATCCCCGAGATCGCCGAGAGGATCGCCGCGATCGACGGCGTGAGCGAGGTCTACTCGGTCACCGGGGCGCACAACCTGATCGCGATGGTGCGGGTGGCCCGGCACGACGACCTCGCGGACGTCATCCCGGGCCGGATCAGCAAGGTGCCCGGCGTGGCCTCCACCGAGACCCACATCGCCTTCCGCACCTACTCCCAGCACGACCTCGAGGCCGCCTTCGCGATCGGCCTCGACGGCTGAGTTCGCGCCATTTCGCGGCTCAGCCGCGGTCCGGGACGCAGCGCCCGTCCTCGGTGCGGTAGCTCCACTTCGCGCCGTCCCGGACCAGCTCCTTCACCGCGCCCACGAACCGCTCGACGTGCTCGTCGGGGGTGCCCGCGCCGAAGCTGACCCGGATCGCGTTCAGCGACCGCTCCCCCGGCGCGGCCTCCGGCGCCCCGCACTCGCCCGCCTCCCCGGGCTCGCCGCCCAGCAGGGTGCGCACCAGCGGATGCGCGCAGAACAGGCCGTCGCGCACGCCGATGCCGTACTCCGCGGAGAGGGCGGCCGCGAAGTGCGAGCTGTTCCAGCCCTCCACCACGAAGGAGATGACCCCCACCCGGGGGGCGTCGTCGCCGAACAGCGACAGCACCCGCACCTCGTCCACCTCGGCCAGCCCCTCACGGACCTTGGCGATCAACCGCCGCTCACGGGCCACCAGGGACTCGAACCCGGCCTCGGTCAGCGCCTTGCAGGCCGACGCGATCGCGTACGCCCCGATGACGTTCGGCGAGCCGGCCTCGTGCCGGGCCTCGGTGGTGTGCCACTCCACCTCCACCCCGCCGTCGTCCCTGCGGGCCACCTTGCGGCTGGCCCCGCCGCCCGCGAGATACGGCCGGGCCTCGCGCAGCCAGTCCGCGCGCCCCGCCAGCACGCCCGCCCCGAACGGCGCGTACAGCTTGTGCCCGGAGAACGCGACCCAGTCGACGTCCAGGGCGGCGATGTCCACGGGGTGGTGCGGGGCCAGCTGGGCCGCGTCCAGCACGATACGGGCGCCGTGCGCATGGGCCACCTCCGCCAGCTCCCGCACCGGCCACAGCTCACCGGTCACATTCGACGCACCGGTCACACAGACCAGCGCCGCGCCCGCGTCCGTGCCCGCCTCGGCTCGCCACGCGGCCAGCGCCCGCTCCAGCGTCTCCACGGCCTGCCGCGGGGAGCGCGGCGCGCTCAGACAGCCGACCTCGATGCCCTCCCGCTGCTGCCACGGCAGCAGCGAGGCGTGGTGCTCGGTCTCGAACACGAACACCCGGGTGCCCTGCGGCAGCGCGGCGGCGAGCAGATTGAGCGAATCGGTGGTGGCGCGGGTGAAGACCACCTGGTCGTCGGGGCGGCAGCCGAGGAAGGCGGCCACCTCCTTGCGGCTGTTCTCGAACAGGTCGGTGGACAGCTGCGAGAGGTAGCCGGCGCCGCGGTGCACGCTGCCGTAGTACGGGGCGTAGGCCGCGATGTCGTCCCAGACCCGCTGGAGGGCGGGGGCGCTGGCGGCGTAGTCGAGTGCGGCGTAGTCGACCTCGCCGCCCGTGACGAGCGGGACCAGGACGTCCCGGCCGAGGACGGGCAGCGGGGTGTGGGTGGCGGTGGTGGTGGCGGCAGCGGTCGCGGACATGGCGAAGTCTCCCGGGAGGGCGAAGAGTTGAATGCGTCACGCGTGCGTGCGGCAGCCCGCCGTCGGGCACGCGGAAAGAAGCTCAACGCGCGGGCGAAGTCGGCACCGCGCCGGTTGAGGGGAACAAGGGGCCGTCGGCCCTAGCGCATTCGCTGCATCACGGAAGAACTCCCTCGACGACCAGGACCCCTGGTTTTCGCGAGGGGTCCGCGCTTGCCGCAGACCTCGCTGCCTGCGGCCTGGTCATCACCCGGGGCACCCCGCCACGGACGGAGGGTTGCCGGACAGCGGGCCGGGGCCGAAGTCGCTGTCGCTCGTGACCTGCGCAGGAGTATGCCACGCCCGCCCGAAGCCCGAACCCCCTGTCCGCGATACGGACAACTCCGCCTGCGGCGGGCCTCAATCGCCGGACGGGCTAGAACTAGCCCGTCCGGCGATTGAGGACCGGGGTCCGGGGCGGAGCCCCGGTTGTGGGAAGGGGCGGGGAGGGGACAGAGCCCGCCGCAGGCGCGGGGCCGGGGTGCGGCCCGCACCAGACCCGGGCGGAGGCCGCATCCGGACCGCCCGCCGCAGGGCGCTACGCGTTCGTGGCCAGAACCCACCGCTCCAGCGCCGCCCGCGCCGCACCCGAGTCGATGGACTCCGCCGCCTTCTCCATGCCCGCCGCGATCCGCTCGGGCAGCGGCTTGCCACCCGTCCCGCCCTCCAGCGCGACCAGCCCCGCGGCCGAGTTGAGCAGCACCGCGTCCCGTACCGGGCCGCGCTCCCCCGCCAGCAGCCGCCGCGCGACATCCGCGTTGTACGACGCGTCGGCGCCGCGCAGGGACTCCACCGGGGCCAGTTCGATGCCGACGTCGCGCGGGTCGAAGGTCTCCTGGCGGACGGTGCCGCCCTCGACGACCCACACCTGGGAGGTGGAGGTGATGGTCAGTTCGTCCAGGCCGTCGTCGCCGCGGACCACCAGCGCGGAGGAGCCGCGCTCGGCGAGCACCCCGGCCAGGATGGGCGCCATGCGGATGTCGGCGACCCCGGTGGCCTGGGCGCGCACCCGGGCGGGGTTGGTCAGCGGGCCGAGGAAGTTGAAGATGGTGGCGATGCCGAGGTCGCTGCGCGCGGTCCCGACATGGCGCAGCGCGGGGTGGAAGTGCGCCGCGAAGCAGAAGGTGATGCCGGCTTCCTCCGCGACCTCGGCCACGCGCGCCGGGGACAGGTCCAGGTTGACGCCGAGCTTGCCGAGGACGTCGGAGGAGCCGCTGGCGGAGGACCAGGCGCGGCTGCCGTGCTTGACCACCTTGGCCCCGGTGCCCGCCACCACGAGCGCCGACATCGTGGAGATGTTGACGGTCTTGGCGCGGTCGCCGCCCGTGCCCACGATGTCCACGGTCGGCCCGGGCACCTCGATCACGTTCGCGTGCTCGTACATGATCCGGACCAGCCCGGACACCTCCGCCACGGTCGCGCCCTTGGCGCGCAGCGCGACCGCGAAGCCGGCGATCTGGGCGTCGCTGGCCTCGCCGCGCATGATCCGGTCCATGACCCAGGCGGTGTCGTCGGCGGTGAGGTCCTGGCCGAGCAGCAGCGAGTCGAGTACGTCCGGCCAGGTGCGGGCCGTCGCGCGGTTGTCGCCTCCGGCTGGGGTCACAACGTCCATGGTCCGCTCCTGGAACTCGGCTGGTCAGGGCTGGGGCCTCATAGCTCGGCTGTGCGACGGCCCCCGGCAAGCCTATCGGCCCCGTCGGCGCGGGCCGGAGCGGTTCGAGAACGGCCCAGGGCCCCGGGCCGGACCGTGTGGTCCGGGCCGGGGCCCTGGGGTGTGTGGCGTACAGCTGAGGTGTTCGCTCGGGGGATCAGTGGTGGCCGTGGCCGCTGGTGATCTCCTTGTACTCCTCGGCGGTCGGCTTGGGGATGACGTTGTCCCCGCCGTAGTAGCCCTTGGACAGCTTGGCCCGGAGCTTCTCCGACCGCTTTATCTTCCGGCGCACACCGTTCTCGTCGACCTCGGGGCCGACCTCGAGCGGCTTGGGCTGCTCATGCTGGGTGAGCATGTGCAGGTCCTCCTGCGAGAGCGGCGCGTGCACCTCGATGAACTCGCCGTGCGGCAGCCGCTTGATGATGCCGGTCTCGCGCCCGTGCAGCACCTTGTCCCTGTCGCGCCGCTGGAGACCCAGGCAGACCCGCTTGGTGATGATGAAGGCCAGCACCGGGCCGACGAAGAAGCCGATCCGGACGAACCACGTGATCGAGTTGATCGACAGGTGGAAGTGGGTGGCCCACAGGTCGTTGCCACCACCGATCAGCATCACAAAGTACGCGGTCAGCCAGGCGACACCGAAGGCGGTACGGGTCGGGGCGTTGCGCGGGCGGTCCAGGATGTGGTGCTCGCGCTTGTCGCCGGTGATCCAGGACTCGATGAAGGGGTAGACCCCGATCGCGAACAGGACCAGCGGGAAGAGCACGATCGGGATGAACACGCCCAGGATCAGCGTGTGGCCCCACGCGGTGATCTCCCAGCCGGGCATCACACGGACCAGACCCTCGGCGAAGCCCATGTACCAGTCGGGCTGGGCGCCGGTGGACACCTGATCCGGACGGTACGGGCCGATGGCCCAGATCGGGTTGATGGTGGCGACCGCGGAGAGGATCGCGATGACACCGAAGACCAGGAAGAAGAACCCGCCCGCCTTGGCCATGTAGACCGGCAGCAGAGGCATGCCGACGACGTTCTTCTCGGTCTTGCCGGGCCCGGGGTACTGCGTGTGCTTGTGGTAGAAGACCAGGATCAGGTGCGCCACCAGCAGGCCGAGCATGATGCCCGGCAGCAGCAGGACGTGGACCGGGTAGAGCCTGGGGATCAGGTCCATCCCGGGGAACTCGCCGCCGAACACGAACATCGAGATGTAGGTGCCGACGACCGGGATCGACAGGAACACGCCCTCGATGAACCGCAGACCGGTGCCGGAGAGCAGGTCGTCGGGGAGCGAGTAGCCGGTGAAGCCGGTCAGCATGCCGAGGAAGAACAGCAGGAAGCCGAACAGCCAGTTGATCTCACGCGGCTTGCGGAACGCGCCGGTGAAGAAGACGCGCATCATGTGCACGAACATCGCGGCGAGGAAGATCAGCGCGGCCCAGTGGTGGATCTGCCGGATGAGCAGACCGCCGCGCACCTCGAAGCTGATGTCGAGCGTCGAGGCGAACGCCTCGGACATCCGCACGCCCTGCATCGGGACGTACGGACCGTGGTAGACGACCTCTTCCATGCTGGGGTGGAAGAACAGCGTCAGATACACACCCGTGAGGATGATGATGATGAAGCTGTAGAGCGCGACCTCACCCAGCATGAAGGACCAGTGGTCCGGGAAGATCTTGCGCATGTTGGCCTTGGCCAGGTTGTAGATACCCAGCCGGCCGTCCGCCCAGTCGGCGACGCGCTCGCCCGCGGGGGCCTTGCGGCCCCGCGCCTGCGTCTCAGTTGCAGTACTCATCCGCGCTCCCAGTAAGCAGGACCGACGGGCTCCGCGAAGTCGCCCTTGGCTTCGAGGTAACCGTCCTTGTTGACGCCGATCCGCAGCTGCGGCAGGGCGTGCCCGGCCGGGCCGAAGATCACGCGGCCGCCGTCGGAGAGGTCGAACGTCGACTGGTGACAGGGGCACAGGACGTGGTGCGTCTGCTGCTCGTACAGGTTGATCGGGCAGCCGACGTGGGTGCAGATCTTCGAGAACGCCACGATGCCGTCGTGCGACCAGTCCAGCTCGCGCTTGTCCTTGATGTTCTCCGGCTGGAGCCGGACCAGCATCAGGGCCGCCTTGGCGATCTGCGTCTGGAAGTCGTGGTCCGCCTCGCTCATGCCCTCGGGCATGGCGAAGGTGAGCGAACCGACCGAGATGTCCTCGGGGCGCAGCGCCCCACCCGTGTTGTAGTTCATCAGGCGCTTGCCCTTGGCCCACTTGGTGTGCCGGAGCTTGTCGCCCGGCAGCGGGCCGAGGTCGCGCAGCAGCACCAGGCCGGAGAGCGGCACCAGGGCCAGCGCGCCGAAGAGGGTGTTGCGGGCCAGCTTCCGCCGGCCGAAGCCGGACTCTTCCGCGCCGGCCCGGAAGTCCTCCAGGACCTTGGCCTTGACCTCGGGCTCGGCCTCGATCGGGTGGCGCTCGTCGGCGATCTCCACGTCCGACATCAGCGTGCGGGCCCAGTGGACCGCGCCCGCGCCGATGGCGAAGAGGGCGATGCCGAGGCTCAGGCCGAGCGAGAAGTTCAGCGCGCTGATGTGGCCGAGCGGGAAGACATAGATGATCTGGTCTACCGGGAAGGCCACATACGAGGCGATGAAGGCGATCGTCGCCAGCATCGAGACCGTGAAGAACAGCGCGACCGTGCGCTCGGAGCGCCTGGCGACCCGCTCGTCGATGTCCTGCTGACGGTGCTCGTGCGGGGGCAGACCCGGGTCGGCGAACGGGTTGTCCGCCGTCTCTACCGCGCCGCCCTGTCCCTGCCCGTGTGGCAGGTTGTCTTCTGTTTGTGAAATGTCGTGGCTACTCATGACTTCTTGGCCTTTGCGGTCCGGGCGGCGACCCAGATGGTCAGGGCGATCATGGCCCCCATGCCGAAGACCCAGCCGAACAGACCCTCACTCACCGGGCCCAGGCCGCCGATCTCCATACCGCCGGGGGTCGCGGTCTTGTCGCTGTTGACCGTGTCCAGGTACGCGATGATGGCCTTCTTCTTCTCCTCCGGCAGCGTGGTGTCCGGGAAGGAGGGCATGTTCTGCGGGCCGGTCTGCATGGCCTCGTAGAGGTGCTTCGCGGACACACCCTCCAGGGACGGCGCGTACTTGCCGTTGGTCAGGGCGCCGCCCTTGCCGACGAAGTTGTGGCACTGCGCGCAGTTGGTCCGGAAGAGCTCACCGCCCTCGGCGATGTCCGCGCCGGCCGGGTTGTACTGCTCCTTGGTCGGAGTCACCGGGCCGGGGCCGAGCGAGGCGATGTACGCGGACAGCTGCTGGATCTCGGCGTTCGAGTAGATGTTCCTCTTCTTCGGCACCTGGGCGCCGGGCTGCTGCGCGGGCATACGACCGGTGCTGACCTGGAAGTCCACGGCGGCGGAGCCGACGCCGACCAGGCTCGGACCGTCGGTCGTACCCTGACCGCCGGTGCCGTGGCAGCTGGCGCAGCCGACGGCGTAGAGCTTCTTGCCCTCCTCGATGGCGAGGGACTGGGCGGAGCTGTCGTCAGCCTTGGCCTCGCTCGGCGAGAACGCGGCGTACAGCCCCCCAGTGACCGCCAGCGCGAAGAGTAGGACGACGAGCGCAGCCAGCGGATGGCGCCGTCGTGCGGAGAGCTTTTTCACGGATTACCCCGGTGTCAGGATCTTCTGCGTCGATGCGATGAGGACGTGGTGCCGGTGCGGCGACCGGTTTACTTGATCAAGTAGATCGTGGCGAAGAGGCCGATCCAGACGACATCGACGAAGTGCCAGTAGTAAGACACCACGATGGCCGCCGTCGCCTGCTGGTGGGTGAACCTCTTGGCCGCGTACGTCCTGCCCAGGACCAGCAGGAAGGCGATGAGTCCGCCCGTCACGTGCAGTCCGTGGAAGCCCGTGGTCAGGTAGAACACCGAGCCGTACGGGTCGGACGAGAGCGACAGACCCTCGTGCTTGACCAGTTCGGTGTATTCGAAGATCTGACCGCCGACGAAGATCGCGCCCATGATGAAGGTGATCACGAACCAGGTGCGCAGCTTCTTCACGTCGCCGCGCTCGGCAGCGAAGACACCGAGCTGGCAGGTGAGGGAGGAGAGCACCAGGATCGTGGTGTTCGTCGCGGAGAACGGGAAGTTCAGCGCGGACGCCATTTCCTTCCAGTGCTCTGCGCCGGTCACCGACCGCAGGGTGAAGTACATCGCGAAGAGGGCCGCGAAGAACATCAGCTCGGAACTCAGCCAGATGATGGTTCCGACGCTGGTGAGGTTCGGCCGGTTGACCGTCGGGTGCGCGTGCCCGGTATCTACTGCTGTTGCTGTCGCCACGACCGACATTATGTCGGTCGCTTATCCAGCCCTCACTCCCGGGGGTACCGTTCGGAGTGTCAAGGGCATCGATGCTGCTCGTACGGCCGGTTGTGGCCGGTGGTACGCCGGCTGTCCCCGCGGTGGCCGGACGGACCCGCGGCCGGTCCGCGGCCGGTCCCTCGAAGGAGGGAGGGGCTTGCACGCCCCCTCCTCCCCAGGGCTGTACGGGAGTAGCATCCGCGCCAGGAGTCCACCCATGTAACGCGGAGGAACGATGCAGCCGACCGCCACGGTGCTGGTCTACAGCGATGACTCGGGCACCCGTCAGCAGGTGCGGCTCGCGGCCGGACGCCGGCCCGCCCCCGACGTCCCGCCCGTGGAGTTCGTGGAGTGCGCGACCCTCCCCGCCGTCCTCTCGGCCCTGGAGGACGGCGGCATCGACGTGTGCGTGCTGGACGGGGAGACGGCTCCCGCGGGCGGCATGGGGGTCTGCCGGCAGATCAAGGACGAGATCTTCCGCTGCCCTCCGGTGCTGCTGCTGATCGGCCGCCCGCAGGACGCCTGGCTGGCCACCTGGAGCCGGGCGGAGGCCGCGGTCACCCACCCGATCGACCCGGTGGCCCTCGCCGACGCGCTGGCGGGGCTGTTGCGCAAGCGGCTCGCCGTGGACGCCTGACGGGTCGGCTGCCACCGGGTCGGCTGCCACCCGTCACACCTGGGGACGGAGCCTGGCCGACTCGGCCGGGGCGCTGCCGTCGGGCGGTGCGGTGGCCACGGCACTGCCCGCGCGCCACTTGTCCCAGCCCACGTTCCAGTCGCCGAAGCCGTTGTCGAACGCCGTCATCATCGCTCCGCGGCTGTTGACGACCTTGACGATGTCGCCGAGGCGCACGGTGTCGAAGAACCAGCGCGCGTTGTCGTTACTCATGCCGGTGCAGCCGTGGCTGACGTTGGCCGCGCCCTGCGAGCCGGTGGACCAGGGCGCGGCGTGGACGTACTCGCCGCTCCAGGTCACCCGGGCGGCCCAGTGGACCAGCAGGTCGTAGGAGTTGCCGAGGCCGATGCTGGCGCCGGTCATCCGTACGGAGGACTCCTTGGCGAGGATCACCTTGATGCCGTTGCGGGTGTCGAAGCCGGGCATGCCGGTGGTGATGGGGATGGTGCGGATCGCCTGGCCGTTCCTCAGCACCGTCATCTGGTGGGTGCCGGAGTCGGTGATGGCCTCGAGGCGGTCGCCGGTGGTCAGCCGCAGCGGCTTGGAGTCCGCGCCGTAGATGCCGCCTGCGACCCTGATGCCCTTGAGGTTGGCGTGCACGTTGATCGTGGCGTGCGCGGGCCAGTAGTCACGCGGGCGGTAGTGCAGGTTCCGGTCGTCCACCCAGTGCCAGACGCCGTCCACCGCGGGCTGTGAGTCCACCTTCAGTGCGCGCTCCACGACGGCCCGCGCCGAGGCGTCCTTGACGGGCGCGCTGAGCTTCGCCGTGATGGGCTGTCCGACGCCGTAGGTGCCTGCCTCGGGGCCGAAGGTGACCTTCAGCCTGCTCTTGGCCTTCGACGTGTCGAAGCCGATGGTGCGGCGCCCTGGTGCCCCGCCGGAGTCCTCGGTGCTCACCCGCAGCGTGTAGTGGGTGCCCGCGGCCAGCGGCACGGTGCTGCGCCAGCGCTTGCCGTCGGGCGTCAACTCGCCGCGTACATAGCGGCCCGCGGAGTCGGTGGCCGTGACGTCGGTGAGGCGGCTGTCGTCGCCCTTGGCCGTGACCTCGAGTGGCTTGTCGGGGTCCGTCTTACGGGACTCGCTGACGCCGCTGAAGGCGACCTGGTCGGCCGCGTCGTACGGTTTGGCCGCCAGCGGGTCCGAGGAAGGGCCGCCGCATCCGGTGAGCCCTGTCGCTATCAGGGGTGCCAGCAGCAGAGCGCAGCCGAGCACCGTCCGGGATCGGGGTGATCGAGGTGTGTGGCTCATGGTCACAAGCTAGAAAACCCGGTTCCGGACGGCTCGTGGAATGAGGCAGTCGGGTGAACCGGGGCCTGACGGCACGGGGAAACGACGCAGCGGGGCCCGGACACCTGGAGAAGGTGTCCGGGCCCCGCTCGGGCCCCGGCTCAGCGGGGCCCCGGCGGCCTGTCGGTCACTGGTTCTGGTTCTCGCCGCGGTAGTACTCGAACACCCAGCCGAAGAGGCCGATCAGGATGATCGGGGTCGAGAAGTACAGCAGCCACCAGCCGAAGATCACGCCCATGAAGGCCAGGGCGCCACCGACGGCCAGGGAGAGCGGCTGCCAGCTGTGCGGGGAGAAGAAGCCCATCTCACCGGCGTCGTCGGCGACATCGGCGTCCTTGTTGTCCTGCGCCCCGATGTCCACCCGGCGGGCGGTGAAGGCGAGGTAGTAGCCGATCATCACGCTCAGCCCGAAGGCCAGGAAGAGCGCGGTGGTGCCGGCGGGCTCCTTCGACCACACCCCATAGACGATCGCCATGATGAGGATGAAGACGGAGAGCCAGATGAACATCCGGCCTTGGACCTTCACTTGCCGGCCTCCTTGCCACCTGCGAGGGCCTTGTCATCGGACGAGACGGCCCCGTAGTTCTCGAGCTGGTCGAGCGCCGCGATCTCCGGGTGGTGCAGGTCGAACGCCGGGGATTCGGAGCGGATGCGGGGCAGGGTGACGAAGTTGTGCCGCGGCGGCGGGCAGGAGGTCGCCCACTCCAGCGAGCGGCCGTAGCCCCACGGGTCGTCGACCTCGACCTTCTTGCCGTACTTGGCGGTCTTCCAGACGTTGTAGAAGAACGGCAGGATCGACAGACCGAGCAGGAACGAGCTGATGGTCGAGATGGTGTTCAGCGTGGTGAAGCCGTCGGCCGCCAGGTAGTCGGCGTACCGGCGCGGCATGCCCTCGGCACCGAGCCAGTGCTGGACCAGGAACGTGCCGTGGAAGCCGATGAACAGCGTCCAGAAGGTGATCTTGCCCAGGCGCTCGTCCAGCATCTTGCCGGTGAACTTGGGCCACCAGAAGTGGAAGCCGGCGAACATCGCGAAGACGACCGTACCGAAGACCACGTAGTGGAAGTGGGCCACCACGAAGTACGAGTCCGAGACGTGGAAGTCCATCGGCGGCGAGGCCAGGATGACACCGGTCAGACCGCCGAAGGTGAAGGTGATCAGGAAGCCGATCGTCCACAGCATCGGGGTCTCGAAGCTCAGCGACCCCTTCCACATGGTGCCGAGCCAGTTGAAGAACTTGATACCGGTCGGCACCGCGATCAGGAATGTCATGAACGAGAAGAACGGCAACAGCACGCCGCCCGTGACATACATATGGTGCGCCCACACCGTCACCGAAAGGCCCGCGATCGAGATCGTCGCGCCGATCAGCGAGATGTAACCGAACATCGGCTTGCGCGAGAAGACCGGAATGATCTCGGACACGATTCCGAAGAACGGTAGCGCGATGATGTACACCTCTGGATGGCCGAAGAACCAGAAGAGGTGCTGCCAGAGCAATGCGCCGCCATTGGCCGCGTCGAAGATATGCGCCCCGAATTTACGGTCCGCCTCCAGGGCGAACAGCGCGGCGGCCAGCACCGGGAAGGCCAGCAGCACCAGCACACCGGTGAGCAGCACGTTCCAGGTGAAGATCGGCATACGGAACATCGTCATGCCCGGAGCGCGCATGCAGATGATCGTGGTGATGAAGTTGACCGAGCCGAGGATCGTGCCGAAGCCGGAGAAGGCCAGACCCATGATCCACATGTCGGCGCCCACGCCCGGCGAGCGGACCGCGTCCGACAGCGGCGAGTACGCGAACCAGCCGAAGTCGGCGGCGCCCTGCGGGGTGAGGAACCCGGCGACCGCGATCAGCGAGCCGAACAGGTACAGCCAGTAGGCGAACATGTTCAGCCGCGGGAACGCCACGTCGGGCGCGCCGATCTGAAGCGGCATGATCCAGTTCGCGAAGCCCGCGAACAGCGGCGTGGCGAACATCAGCAGCATGATCGTGCCATGCATGGTGAACGCCTGGTTGAACTGCTCGTTCGACATGAGCTGCGTGCCGGGGCGCGCCAGCTCGGCGCGCATGAACAGCGCCAGAAGTCCGCCGATGCAGAAGAACGCAAACGACGTGACGAGGTAGAGCGTTCCGATCGTCTTGTGGTCAGTGGTGGTCAACCACTTGACGACGACGTTCCCTGGTTGCTTACGGCGCACCGGCAGCTCGTCCGCTTCCGCGGCGGCTGCGGCGGCACCCTGAGGTTCGTTGAGGATGCTCATCGGTTCTTGGTCTCCGCGTTCCTGGCAGCGTCCGTCTGCTCAATGCCCGCCGGGATGTAGCCGGTCTGGCCCTTCTTCGCCAGGTCCTTCAGGTGGTCTCGGTACTCCTTGGGAGAGACGACCTTGACGTTGAAGAGCATCCGCGAGTGATCCTGGCCGCACAGCTCGGCGCACTTGCCCATGAAGATGCCCTCCTTGTTCGGAGTCACCTCGAAGCGGTTGGTGTGCCCCGGGATGACGTCCATCTTCATCAGGAAGGGGACCACCCAGAACGAGTGGATGACGTCACGGGAGGTCAGGATGAACTGGACCTTCTCGCCCTTCGGCAGCCACAGGGTGGGGCCGGGGCTGGGGTTGTCCTTGGTCCACTCGCCCGGGGTGCCGGCCTCGTACACGCCCTCCGCGCCCTTGGGCACGGCCGCGAGCATGCGGTCCGGGATCGAGGCGACTTCCTTGGGGGTCTTCGCGGGCGTGGACAGGTTGCCGTCCACGTTCTCCATGTAGTTGAAGCCCCAGCTCCACTGGTAGCCCACGACGTTGATCACGTGATCGGGCTTCTTGGAGACCTTGAGGAGCGCGTTCTCATCGCGCGCGGTGAAGTAGAACAGCACCGAGACGATGATGATCGGAACCACGGTGTACAGCGCCTCGATGGGCATGTTGTACCGGGTCTGCGCGGGAACCTCGATCTTGGTCCTGCTGCGGCGGTGGAAGATGACCGCCCACAGGATCAGCCCCCAGACCAGCACGCCCGTGGCGAGCGCAGCCGCCCACGAGCCCTGCCACAGGGAGAGGATCCGTGGCGCCTCTTCCGTGACCGGCTTGGGCATTCCGAGGCGGGGGAAGTCCTTGGATGTGCAACCGGTGGCGGTCGCCAGGACCAAGCCCGCGGCCAGCGCCTGCAGCAGCTTCCGCCGCACCGGGCGCCGCGACGAGCGGTCGGAGCCGTTGGGACTCACGTAGCGCCTTCCCGAGAGTCTCGCCCGCACGGCCGCGGCCGTCTCTCAGGTCGGTCGCCGCCCCGGTGCGGGCAGGGGTTTGGATGTTTATGCGGAGCAAACCCTACTGGACGCCATTTAGGGCCGCGCGGGGAGGGTGCCCAACGCGCCGAGGGCCTCCCCGAAGAGGTGGAGGAACCTGTTCGAAGCGGCTTTCAAGAGGCGGAGCAGATACTTCCGCAGACGGGGACTAGCGTTCTGTATGTGCCATATTTCGACGCCGCTTCGTCCGCCCCGCTGCACCCCGTCGCCCGCCAGGCGCTGCTCGCCGCACTCGACGAGGGCTGGGCCGACCCGGCCCGCCTCTACCGCGAGGGGCGGCGCGCCCGGCTGCTGTTGGACGCCGCGCGGGAGGCGGCGGCCGAGGCCGTCGGCTGCCGTCCCGACGAACTCACCTTCACCCCTTCGGGTACCCGCGCGCTGCACGACGGGATCGCCGGAGCGCTCGCGGGCCGCCGCCGGGCCGGCCGCCATCTGGTCGTCTCCGCCGTCGAGCACTCCGCGGTGCTGCACGCCGCGGCCGCGCACCAGGCGGGCGGCGGCACGGTCGCCGAGGTGCCGGTGGACGGCGCCGGCCGGGTCGCGCCCGGCGCGTACGCCGCAGCCCTGCGCGACGCCCCCGGCCCGACCGCCCTGGCCTGTCTCCAGTCCGCCAATCACGAGGTGGGGACGCGGCAGCCGGTGGCCGAGGCCGCGCAGGAGTGCCGGGCGGCGGACGTGCCGCTGCTGGTCGACGCCGCGCAGTCGCTGGCCTGGGGCGCGGTCGCGGGCGACTGGTCGCTGCTGACCGCGAGCGCCCACAAGTGGGGCGGCCCGCCCGGCGTCGGGCTGCTGGCCGTCCGCAAGGGCGTGCGCTTCGCGGCCCACGGCCCGGCCGACGAACGCGAGTCGGGCCGCGCCCCCGGCTTCGAGAACATCCCGGCCGTCGTCGCGGCCGCGGCCTCGCTGCGCGCCGTACGGGAGGAGGCCGCCGCGGAGGCGGAGCGGCTGCGGGAGCTGGTGGACCGGATCCGCACCCGGGTGCCGCGGCTGATCCCCGACGTGGAGGTGGTCGGCGACCCGGAGCGGCGGCTGCCCCATCTGGTCACCTTCTCGTGTCTCTATGTCGACGGGGAGACGCTGCTGCACGAGCTGGACCGCGCGGGCTTCTCCGTCTCTTCCGGCTCCTCGTGCACCTCAAGCACCCTGACGCCGAGCCATGTGCTGCGCGCGATGGGCGTGCTGTCCGAGGGCAACGTCCGCGTCTCGCTGCCCCTGGGGACGCGCGAGGAGGACGTGGAGCGCTTCCTCGCCCTGCTGCCGGACCTGGTGAGCCGGGTGCGCGGCCAGTTGGGCGCGCCGCGGTCGGAGGAAGCGGCCGCGGCCGGCTCCGCGGGCGGCGGCGAGGAGGCGGAGTTGGTGGTCGACTCGCTCGGCAAGCTCTGCCCGATCCCGGTCATCGAGCTGGCCAAGGTCATCGGGGAGGTCCCGGTCGGCGGCCTCGTCACGGTGCTCGCGGACGACGAGGCCGCCCGGCTGGACATCCCGGCGTGGTGCGCGATGCGCGGCCACGAGTACGTGGGGGAACGCCCGGCCGACCGCGGCACGGCCTACCGCGTTCGCCGCCGGTCGTAGGCTCCGCGGGGCGGAGCCCCTCACGCGGCGGAGCCGCATATCGATGCTGCGGGAAGGGGCGGGTAGGGGAAAGCCGCCTCAGCCGCTGATGTGGGGCTGGATCTCGGAGGCCGCCTCCTGGCCGTACGCCTTGGCGAAGCGCTCCGTGAAGTGACCGCGCCGCAGCTCGTACTCCTGCGGGCCGAGGGTCTCGATGACCAGCGTGGCGAGCATGCAGCCGACCTGGGCCGCGCGCTCGAGGGAGAGGTCCCAGGCGAGCCCGGAGAGGAAGCCCGCGCGGAAGGCGTCGCCGACGCCCGTCGGGTCCACCTTCGCCTCTTCCTCCGGGGTGCCGACGACGATCGGCTGCTCGCCGGCGCGGTCGATCCGCACGCCCTGCGCGCCCAGCGTGGTGACGCGGGTGCCGACCTTGGCCAGGATCTCGTCCGCCGACCAGCCGGTCTTGGACTCGATCAGCGCGGCCTCGTACTCATTGGTGAACAGATAGGCCGCGCCCTCGACGAGCAGCCGGATGTCGTCGCCGCCCATCCGCGCGAGCTGCTGCGAGGGGTCCGCGGCGAAGGGGATGGAGCGCGTGCGGCACTCCTCGGTGTGACGGACCATCGCCTCCGGGTCGTCCGCGCTGATGAGGACGAGGTCGAGCCCGCCGACCCGGTCGGCGACGGGCTGGAGCTCGATCTGGCGGGCCTCGCTCATCGCGCCGGTGTAGAAGGACGCGAGCTGGTTGTGGTCGGCGTCGGTGGTGCACACGAAGCGCGCGGTGTGCAGAACCTCGGAGATATGGACGGACTCGGTGTCCACGCCGTGGCGGTCCAGCCAGGCCCGGTAGTCCGTGAAGTCCTTGCCCGCCGCCCCGACCAGGATCGGGCGCAGCCCGAGGACGCCCATGCCGTAGCAGATGTTGGGGCCGACGCCGCCGCGGCGGATGTCGAGGTCGTCCACCAGGAAGGAGAGGGAGACCGTGTGCAGCTGATCGGCGACCAGCTGGTCGGCGAAGCGGCCGGGGAAGGTCATCAGATGGTCGGTGGCGATGGAGCCGGTGACTGCGATACGCACGGCTGGTCTGCTCCTGCGGACGAAGGAGGAAAACGGACGCCTTACGCTATCGGCTCCGTCACCCCCGTACGAACGGATGAAACCCCCCGATAGTAGCCCTTTCCTTACCGCCTGCACGATGCATACGGTGGCCGTTACGGCGCCTGGAGGAACCACGTGCCACTTGGCTCCGTCTCAGCGACGTCCCCCTTGTAAGGGGTGGGACGGTACAGCTTGAGCGGAGCCGAAGGAGCGAAACGGTGAGCACCGACGACACCGACACCCCCAAGACCCCCGAGAGCGAGGATCCCCGGCCGCGGCGCCGTTCGCCACTGGCCGTCGCCTCGGTGGCGGCGGCGGTGCTGGTCGCCGGTGGCGGTGGGGCGTACTGGGCCTCGACCGCCGCGGGCGGCGGCACGCAGGACCCGGGCGCCGCACAGAAGGACGGCTCGCCCGAGCCACTCGCGCTGGACGGATACGGGTCCGCGGGCCGGCCGGGCGTCGCGCCCGGCGAGCCGAATCCGTACGGCCAGCGGTACAAGGCCGTGGGCAAGCTGCCCGAGGGGCCCGACTCGGCGGCGGTGTACCGAGCGGGCGACACGGTCACCAAGGCCGAGGTGGCGCGGCTGGCCAAGGCCTTGGACGTCTCCGGCAGCCCGCGCGTGGACCACGGCGTCTGGCAGGTCGGGGGCGCCAAGGACGCGATGGGCCCGGTGCTCCGGGTGAGCCGGAAGGCGCCGGGCGGCTGGTCGTACACGGCATACGGGTCGCCCGGCGGCACCTCGTGTGTGGAGCTGCCGGACACCGGCTCGGACCCGCAGTCCTCCGACGCGAAGGGGGGCTCCAAGAGCTGCCCCTCGTACCGCGACGGAGCCTCCGGGCCCAGGGGCTCCAAGGGGGCCAAGGGGTCCGGGAGCGACTCGGCCGTCTCGGAGCGCAAGGCGGAGCGCGCGGCCCAGCCGGTGCTGGAGGCGCTGGGACTGGACGGCGCGAAGCTGGACTCGACCCAGCTCTACGGCGCGGTGCGGGTGGTGAAGGCGGACCCGGTGCTGGACGATCTGCCGACGCACGGCTGGCAGACGAGTGTGCAGGTGGGCGCCGACGGACAGCTGGTCGGCGGCGCCGGTCTGCTGGCGAAGCCCGAGAAGGACGACACCTATCCGCTGATCGGCGCGGCCGAGGCGATCAAGGGGCTCAACAAGGGCCTCGACAAGGGCGACGACAAGGGCAGCGACAGCGGGCCCGCGGAGCCGCAGAAGGCCGAGAAGCCCGAGGAACCCGAGAAGGCCGAGAAGGGCGCCAAGGCCGCCGAGGTCCCGGTGCACAAGGCGACCCTGGTCCTCGCGGCGCGCTCGGTGGACGGGCGGCGGGCGCTGGTGCCGTCCTGGCTGTTCCAGGCCGGGCCGTCGGGGAACACGGTCAGCTACCCCGCGGTCGACCCGAAGTTCATCAAGGGGAAGTCCTCCGGCTCCGCCCCGTCCACGGGGACCGGCAGCGGCCGGGTCGACGACATCACCTCGTACAGCGTGTCCGGCAAGACCCTGACGGTGCGCTTCTGGGGCGGGGTGTGCGAGTCGTACTCGGTCTCGGCCGAGGAGTCGGCGTCGCAGGTGAAGCTGGAGATCAAGGGCAAGCGGCTGCACCCGGGCCGGCCCTGCATCCTCATCGCCAAGCTGATCGAGAAGAAGGTCGAGCTGGACAAGCCGCTGGGCGACCGCAAGGTCGTGGACGCCAGGACCGGCCAGGCCGTGCCCAAGCGGACATAGACTCACGCCGCGCTCGGACGCGCAACGCCGAAGGGGCGGCCCGGCCGGGCCGCCCCTTCGGCGTCTGTTCGGCTTCCGACAGCTCAGCTGAAGGAGTCGCCGCAGGCGCAGGAGCCCGTGGCGTTCGGGTTGTCGATGGTGAAGCCCTGCTTCTCGATGGTGTCGACGAAGTCGATCGAGGCGCCGTTCAGATACGGGGCGCTCATGCGGTCGGTCACGACCTTGACCCCACCGAAGTCCTTGACGACATCGCCGTCGAGGGAGCGCTCGTCGAAGAAGAGCTGGTAGCGCAGGCCGGAGCAGCCGCCGGGCTGGACGGCGACGCGCAGCGCGAGATCATCGCGGCCCTCCTGCTCCAGCAGGCCCTTGACCTTCGACGCGGCGGCGTCGGACAGGATGATGCCCTCGCTCGCGGTGGTCTCGTCCTGAACGGTCATCTGCTTCTCTCCCGGGTCGTACGGACTGCTTGCCGTCGGCTCAACCAACGGCGTCCCGGATTCATTCCGGGGGTGGGCGCTTTTCTCCCGCGCTGTTCATGCTCGCACACGCGGGCGGCGCTCCGGAATGCGTCACATCGACGCGATGGCCATCGTCAAAGTGACATGAAGCGGATATGATAGATAGCGTCATTTTGACGATTAAGGGTCCCCGTGAAGAAAGAAGGGTGCGTGACGTGACCACCGCCCAGCCCCTCGACGTCCAGCCGACACCGCTCGCCCTGCTCCTCCTCGGCCGGGAGGCCGACCCCAGGAGCGAGCGCGGTGTGGAGTGCCCCGGCGACCTGCCCGCGCCCTCCGACCCGGACCTGGTGGCGCGCGCCCGCGCGGCCAAGGCCGAGCTCGGCGACCGGGTTTTCGTACTGGGCCACCACTACCAGCGCGATGAGGTCATCGAGTTCGCCGATGTCACCGGGGACTCCTTCAAGCTGGCCCGCGACGCGGCCGCCCGGCCGGACGCCGAGTACATCGTCTTCTGTGGTGTCCACTTCATGGCCGAGTCCGCCGACATCCTCACCGGCGACAGCCAGCAGGTCATCCTCCCCGACCTCGCGGCGGGCTGCTCGATGGCCGACATGGCCACCGCCGAGCAGGTCGCCGAGTGCTGGGACGTGCTGACCGAGGCCGGGGTCGCGGGCGCTACGGTGCCCGTCTCCTACATGAACTCCTCCGCCGACATCAAGGCGTTCACCGGCAGGCACGGCGGCACCATCTGCACCTCGTCCAACGCGAAGCGGGCGCTGGACTGGGCCTTCGAGCAGGGGGAGCCCCGGCAGAACAAAGTGCTGTTCCTGCCCGATCAGCACCTGGGGCGCAACACCGCGGTGCGCGAGATGGGCCTGTCCCTGGACGACTGCGTGGTCTACAACCCGCACAAGCCGAACGGCGGCCTGACCGCCGACGAGCTGCGCGCCGCCAAGATGATCCTGTGGCGCGGCCACTGCTCGGTGCACGGCCGCTTCTCGCTGGACTCGGTCAACGAGGTCCGCGAGCGCGTCCCGGGCGTCAACGTCCTGGTGCACCCGGAGTGCAAGCACGAGGTCGTGGCGGCCGCCGACCACGTGGGCTCGACCGAGCACATCATCAAGACCCTGGAGGCCGCGCCGGCCGGGTCGAAGTGGGCGATCGGCACCGAGCTGAACCTTGTCCGACGACTGGCGAATCGTTTCGCCAGTGAGGACAAGGAGATCGTCTTCCTCGACCGCACGGTGTGCTTCTGCTCCACCATGAACCGGATCGACCTGCCGCACCTGGTCTGGTCCCTGGAGTCGCTGGTGGCCGGCAAGGTCGTCAACCGGATCCAGGTCGACAAGGAGACCGAGGCCTACGCCAAGCTCGCCCTGGAGCGCATGCTGGCGCTGCCGTAGCGCGCACCAGGCACAAGGCACAAGGGCCCGGGGTGACAAGCCCCGGGCTCTTGTCCGTGGTCCCTTGTCCCTCGTCGAGGCTGTCCCTCGTCGAGGCTCACGCCCGGGGCCGCACCAGCCCCGTCTCGTACGAGATCACCACCAGCTGGGCCCGGTCGCGGGCGCCGAGCTTGGCCATCGCGCGGTTCACATGCGTCTTGACCGTGAGCGGGCTGACCTCGAGCCGCGCCGCGATCTCGTCGTTGGACAGCCCGCCCGCGACCTGCACCAGCACCTCCCGCTCCCGCCCCGTCAGCGCGTCCAGCCGCGCCGCGTCATACGCGCCCGCCTCCCCGTCCCGCGAGCCGCTCTGCGCCAGGAACTTGGCGATCAGCCCCTTGGTGGCGGCCGGGGACAGCAGCGCCTCCCCCGCCGCCGCGATCCGGATCGCGGCCAGCAACTCATCGGGCTCGGCGCCCTTGCCCAGAAAGCCGCTCGCACCCGCCCGCAGCGACTCCACGACGTACTCGTCCACCTCGAAGGTCGTCAGCATCACCACCCGGACGTCCTCGAGCCGCGGATCCTCGCTGATCATGCGGGTGGCGGTCAGCCCGTCCGTACCGGGCATCCGGATGTCCATCAGCACCACATCGGCGCCGCGGTCGCGGGCGATCTCCACGGCCTCGGCGCCGTCCGAGGCCTCGCCGACCACCTCCATATCCGGCTCGGAGTCCACCAGCACCCGGAACGCGCTGCGCAGCAGCGCCTGGTCGTCGGCCAGCAGCACCTTGATCGTCATGAGACCCCTTCGCCCCCTGTTCCCCGTACTCCGCTCTGTTGACGCGACTCCCCTGTCCGCGCCTGCAAGGGCAGTCTCGCCCGGACCCGGAAGCCGCCCTGCGGCCGGGGTCCCGCCTCGCAGCTGCCGCCCAGCGCGGCGACCCGCTCCCGCATCCCGATCAGCCCGTGTCCGCCGCCGGGCTCCTCCGCCGCGGGCTGCTCCTCGGCGCAGGGGCCGTCGTCATCGACGGTGATCAGCAGCACGGCCGAGGTGCGCACGATCCGGACCTGCGCCTTGGCGTCCGGCCCGGCGTGCTTGTGCACATTGGTCAGGGCCTCCTGGACGATCCGGTACGCGGTGAGGTCCGCGGAGGCCGCGAGCGGGCCGAGCCCGTCCCGGGACACCGCCTCCACCTCCACCCGCAGACCGGCCCGTACGAACCCCTCGACGAGCTGGTCCAGCACCGCCAGCCCCGGGGCCGGCTCGGTGGGCGCGGCCGGGTCGCCGTACTGCCGCAGCAGCCCGACGGTGGCGCGCAGCTCGTCCAGCGCCGAGCGGCTGGCCTCCCGTACATGCGCGAGCGCCTGCTTGGCCTGGTCCGGGCGGCTGTCCATGACGTGGGACGCGACCCCGGCCTGGACGTTGACCAGCGCGATGTGGTGGGCGACCACATCGTGCAGCTCGCGGGCGATGCGCAGCCGCTCCTCGGCGACCCGGCGGCGGGCCTCCTCCTCGCGGGTCCGCTCGGCCCGCACCGCCCGCTCCTCGATGGCCGCGATATAGGCGCGCCGGCTGCGCACCGCGTCACCGGCCGCGGCGGCGAGACCGGTCCAGGCGAGGACGGCGAAGTTCTCCTGGGCGTACCAGGGGTGCACCCCGAAGAGCATCGCGGCCCCGGTGAGCACGGCGACGGTGGCGAGGCCGACCCGCAGCGTGGTGGGCCGGTCGGTGCCGGCGGCGACGGTGCACAGGGCCACCACGGCGCCGAAAACGATCGAGGTGCGGGGCGGCCCGTCCTGGGAGGTGACGATCTCCACCATGGTGATCGCGCCGGTGAAGCCGAGGACGCCGATCGGGAACCGGCGGCGCAGCACCAGCGCGGCGCCGGCCAGCGCGGCCAGCAGCACGAACAGCGGGCCGATCGGATGGCGTCCGGTGTGCGGGCTGGCCGCCGCGCCGATCAGGATCAGCGCGAAGGTGAACACGGCCAGCAGCGTGTCCAGAGCGTGCGGGTGCGCGCACAGCCAGCGGTACGGGCGGGCCAGACCCGGCCCGACGGCGAGGGGAGTCACGACACCCAACGGTAAGCGCTGCACCCCGCTGGCCGGCCTCAGCCCGGGATGAGGCCGTCGTCCCTGAGCATGGCCTGGACCTCCTGGAGCGTCGCGTCCGAGCCCGGCAGGATCAGCTCCGACGGCTCCAGCGCGTCGTCGGGCAGCGGCTCGCCCAGCGAGCGCACCGAACCCAACAGCGCGGCGAGCGTGCGCCGGAAGCCGTCCTCGTCGCCGCTCTGCACCTCGGCGAGCAGCTCGTCGTCGAGCTTGTTCAGCTCGGTCAGGTGGCCGTCGTCCACCCGCACCTGCCCCTCCCCCATGATCCGTACGATCATGACGACCTCCTTCGGGGCCGGGTGGACTTTTACTTGTCCAGATTGTGGCGGGGCTGCTCCTGCTCCTGCTTCTTCTCCCCGCTCTCGATGGCCTGCTGCGGGGCGCCGCCCGCCAGCTCGGCCTTCATCCGCTGAAGCTCCAGCTCCACGTCCGAGCCGCCGGAGATCCGGTCCAGCTCCGCGGCGAGGTCGTCCTTGGCCATGCCGGAGGGGTCGTCGAGCGCGCCGGAGGCCATCAGCTCGTCGAGGGCGCCGGCCCGGGCCTGGAGCTGCGCGGTCTTGTCCTCGGCGCGCTGGATCGCCATGCCGACGTCGCCCATCTCCTCGGAGATGCCGGAGAACGCCTCGCCGATCCGGGTCTGCGCCTGGGCCGCGGTGTAGGTGGCCTTGATGGTCTCCTTCTTCGTACGGAAGGCGTCCACCTTGGCCTGGAGCCGCTGCGCGGCGAGCGTCAGCTTCTCCTCCTCGCCCTGGAGCGTCTGGTGCTGCGTCTCCAGGTCGGTGACCTGCTGCTGGAGCGCGGCACGGCGGGACAGCGCCTCGCGCGCCAGGTCCTCGCGGCCCAGCGCGAGCGCCTTGCGCCCCTGGTCCTCGAGCTTGGTGGACTGCCCCTGCAACTGGTTGAGCTGGAGCTCCAGGCGCTTGCGGGACGTGGCCACGTCGGCAACGCCGCGCCGCACCTTCTGAAGCAGCTCCAGCTGCTTCTGGTACGAGTAGTCAAGGGTCTCGCGCGGGTCCTCGGCCCGGTCCAGGGCCTTGTTGGCCTTCGCGCGGAAGATCATCCCCATACGCTTCATGACACCGCTCATGGGCCTCGCGCGCCCCCTTCTGACGGACTACGGACTACCGGTTCCAGCACATCCAACAGACCCAGCCTACGGGCCCTGCATCCATTACCGCACTGTTCCGACCCGCTCGCGCTCCTCCTCCAGGACGATCGACTCCCCCGGCGCCTCCGGCGCAAGGAGGAGTGGGAGGAGTGGACCGCCGTTGCCGGATCGTTCCCCCTGGGGCTGGGGCCCACACCCGCAAACCCGTACCCTTGGGCTTTGTGTTCCGTAGCCGTTCAAAGGACGAGCAGGCCGCCACCGCCAAGGTGATCGCGGACCAGCCGCAGCAGACCCGTGACCCGCAGGCTCCCAAGGGCCGCCCGACTCCCAAGCGCAGCGAGGCCCAGTCGCAGCGCCGCAGCCTGGCGAACTCGCAGATGAGCCGCAAGGACGCCTCGCGGCGCCAGCGAGAGTCCCGCCGAGCCGACCTGGCGCGCCAGCGCGAGGCGCTGGCCGGTGGCGACGAGCGCTATCTTCCGGCCCGTGACAAGGGTCCGGTGCGGCGCTTCATCCGCGACTACGTGGACTCCCGCTTCCACGTCGCGGAGTTCTTCCTGCCGCTGGCCGTGGTGATCCTGGTGCTCAGCATGATCCAGGCCGGTGCCATGCAGACCTATGTGCTGCTGCTCTGGATGCTGGTCATCCTCCTGATCGTCGTCAACTCGATCGTCCTCTCCTTCCAGCTGAAGCGTCAGCTGCGCAAGCGGTTCCCGGACGAGAGTCTGCGCGGCGCGGTGCCCTACGCGCTGATGCGCACGCTCCAGATGCGCCGACTCCGGCTGCCCAAGCCGCAGGTCAAGCGCGGACAGCGGCCCTGAGCGGGTCCGGTTTCACCGGCGGGGCCGACAGCTGGCTGAGCGGCCTCGGGGGCTTGCGGAACACCGTCCGACAGGCGCTGGTCGCCCGTCAGCTCGACGAGCGGCTCGCGGCCCACTTCCCGGTGGGCCGCCGGCTGCGCGTGCTCGACGTCGGCCTCGGCCAGGGCACCCAGGCCCTGCGGCTGGCCCGGGCGGGCCACGAGATCACCGGGCTCGAGTCCGACCCGGCGATGCTGGACGCGGTCCGCGATGCCCTGTCGAAGGAGCCCGCGGGCATCCGGGAGCGGGTGCGCCTCATCGAGGGCGACGGCCGGGACACCGGCGCGCACTTCCTGCCGGGCGCCTTCGATGTCGTCCTGTGCCATGGCGTGCTGATGTACGTGCCCGAGCCCGACCCGATGCTCGCCGCCCTGGCCAGGGTCCTGGCGCCCGGCGGCCTGCTCTCGCTCCTGGTGCGCAACGCCGACGCGCTGGCGCTGCGGCCGGGGCTCACCGGGGACTGGGACACCGCGCTCGCCGCGTTCGACTCCCCCGTCTACACCAACCGCATCGGCCTGCCCGCCCGCGCCGACCGGCGCGAGACGCTGACCACCACGCTCACCGCGATCGGCGCGCCGCTGCACACCTGGTACGGCGTGCGGGTCTTCACCGACCTGGCCGCCGACGACGCCCCGGCCCCGGCCCCGGACGACTGGGACCGGCTGCTCGCCGCGGAGGACCGGGCCGGCCGCACCGACCCCTACCGCGCGGTCGCCGCGCTCCTCCACCTGTGCGGGGTGCGCGGCTGAGTCAGCCGCGCACCACCCTCACCTCACCCCTGCTCGGCCCGCAGACTCATCGGCCCGTAGATCTTCGACTCGTCCTCGAACAGGGTCACCTGCTCCGCCCCTCCCTCCAGCAGGGCTCTCCACTCCTCCCCGATCCACGACTCCGCGTCCCCTTGTGTCGTGAACTCATCGGGCTGCACCGCGGGCTTCGTCTCCGTGCCGTCGGACTTCTCGAACCGCCATGTCCACACCATGTCCGCCTCCTCCATCCCGCCGGTCACATCATGTCTGCCCCGCAGACTAGGGGACTGATCACTCCCGACGGGGTGACCTGAGCGCGCCCGCCGCATCAGGGCGCGAGACGATCAGGGCGTGGAACTCACTCTCCTGGGCACCGGCGCCCCCGACGGACTGCCCCGCCACGGCTGCCCCTGTGCGGCCTGCGCCGCCGCCGTGGGCGACGAGGCGCGGGCCGCGACCGCACTGCTGATCGACGGCGCGCTGCTGCTCGACCTCACCCCGGGCGCGGCCTTCGCCGCCGCGCGCGCCGGATACTCCCTGACCGGCGTCGTGCAGGTGCTCCTCTCACACCCCCACGAGGGCCCCGCCGTCGAGTTCCCCGCCGGGCTGCCCGCGCCGGGCCGGGTGCCGGACGGCCGCGAGCTGGCCCTCATCAGCGGCCACCGGGTACGCGCCCTCCCCCTGGACTCCCCCGGCACCGGCTACGAGGTCACCGGCCCCGACTCCACCCGCCTCCTCTACCTCCCGCCCGGCGCGGCCCTCGCCGGGCTGAACGGCCCCGCCGAGCCCTACGACATGGTGCTGCTCGACGTCCTCGGCCGCCCCGGCGCGCTGGCCCATCTCCGCGCCACCGGGGCGGTCGGCCCGACCACCGACGTCCTCGCCGTCCACCTCGACCACACCGTCCCGCCCGGCCCCGAGCTGCACCGCCGGCTCGCGGCCGCGGGCGCGCGGGCCGTACGGGACGGCGAAACCGTCGTCGTCGGCGAGTACCACGCGGTGCCGGACCTGCCCCGCCGCACCCTCGTCCTCGGCGGCGCGCGCTCCGGCAAGTCCCTGGAGGCCGAGCGGCGCCTCGCCGCGCTCCCCGACGTCCTCTACGTCGCCACCGGCGGCACCCGCGAGGGCGACCCCGACTGGGCCGCCCGCATCGCCGCCCACCGCGAGCGCCGCCCCGGCTCCTGGCGCACCACCGAGACCTGCGACCTGCCACCGCTGCTCGCCCAGGACGGCGGGCCGCTGCTGATCGACTGCCTCGCGCTGTGGCTCACCGACGCGATGGACTCCGTCGGCGCCTGGGACGACGACACCTGGGACCACGGCGGCAGGCGCGCCCTCCACGAACGCGTCGACGCCCTGATCGCCGCCCTCCGGGCCACCACCCGCACGGTGGTGGCGGTCAGCAACGAGGTGGGCTCCGGCGTGGTCCCGGCCACCGCGTCGGGGCGCCGCTTCCGCGATGAACTCGGCCGCCTGAACGCGGCGTTCGCCGCGGAGTGCGAACAGGTCCTCCTGATCGTGGCCGGCCAGGCCCTGTCCCTCCGCGGCTGAGGCCCCACCGGGCCTAGTAACCAACCGTGAAGTGCTTGTCCTCCCGCGGGTTCTCGAGCTCGTCGAGGACGGCCACGGCGAGGTCTTCGGCCGAGATCCGGGACGTGCCGTCGGTTGTGGCGATGAGCGTGGTGGTGCCGCGTCGGTACGTTCCGGTGCGGTGTCCGGGTTCGAGGACGGCCGGCGGGCTGAGATAGACCCAGTCGGCCGGGTGCGCCCGGCAGGCGTCCAACTGCGCGTGGCTGGCGGCGGCGATGGCGCGGTACGGCTCCGGCACGTACTCCGGGCTGTCGACGACGAGCCGGTCGGGGCTCCCCGGGAGCCGCAGGGGGGCGGCGCCGCCGACGACGAGGATGCGCTTCCTGGCCTTCGCGGCCGCGTCGAGCAGCGCCGTCGTGGCCGGGACGGCGGTGTGTTCGTGCCCGGGGGCGGGGCGGGTCGCGGCCACGATCGCGCCGGCGCCGTCGAACAGTGCGCTCATCCGGCCGACGTCGTGCGCGTCGCCCTCGACGGCGGTCACTCCGGCCGGCAGGGCGGCGGGCTGTCCGCTCCGGAACACCGCGACGAGGTCATGGCCCCGGCGCGCGGCTTCGTCGACCACGCGTGAGCCGACCATGCCCGCGGCCCCGACAACAGCGATCTTCATCGAGAGATCCTTTCCGATACGGGCGTTGAAACAGCGTCAGATGAGCGAGTGGGCGCGGGAAGCTGCCCCGCGACGATCGCGGCGAGGGCGAGGCCGAACCCCATGAGCTGGACCGGGCCGAGGGTCTGGCCGAGCAGCGCGGCGCCGAGCGTGGCGGCGACCAGCGGCGAGAGCAGGCCGAGGACCGCGACCGAGGTGACCGGCAGGGTGGCGATGCCCTGGAACCACAGGACGAAGGTGAGCAGACCGCCGACCAGCCCCAGCCACAGATAGCCGAGGGCGGCGGTCGGGTCGATCGCGGGAGGCGCTCCCTCGGCGAGAAAGGTGAGGGGCGCCAGGAACAGCCCTCCGGCGGTGAGTTGCCAGCCGGTGAAGGCGAGGGGGCTGACCCCTTCGGGGCGTCCCCAGCGCTTGGTGAGCGTCACGCCGAGGGCCATCGTGGCCGCGCCGGCGAGGCCGGCGACGATCCCGGCGGTGTCGAGCGCCGCGTTCGGCCCGATCACCACCAGGCCGACCCCGACGACGCCCGTCACGCCCCAGAACAGGCGCCGGGCGGAGAGGCGCTCGTGGAGCACGGACACGGCCAGGACGGCGACGATGAGCGGCTGGGCCGCCGACAAGGTGGCGGCGACGCCTCCCGGCAGCCGCTCGGCCGCGATGAACAGCAGCGGGAGGAACAGTCCGATGTTCAGCACGCCGAGCGCCGCGGCCTTCCCCCACCAGGCTCCGCGCGGCAGCGTCCGGGTGAACGCCAGCGCGATCAGTCCGGCGGGCAACGCGCGCAGGAGTCCCGCGAACAGGGGGTGTCCCGGCGGAAGGAGTTCGGTGGTGACGATGTAGGTCGTGCCCCACACCGCGGGAGCGAGCGCCGTCAGCGCGGTGCGGGGCAGGTTTCGGCTTGTCATGCTTCGCAGTCTCACCGCGGCACGATCGATGAGTCCAACACATGTTTGTCACTTCATCGATCTCGATTCAAGATGGATCCATGGAGCTCCAGCAGATGCGTTACGTCGTCGCCGTCGCCGAGACGAACAGCTTCACCCGGGCCGCCGAGCGGTGCCTGGTCGTGCAGTCCGCCCTCAGCCACCAAATCGCCCGCCTGGAACGGGAACTCGGCGCGAGGCTCTTCGAACGCACCAGCCGCCGGGTGCGGCTGACGCCGGCCGGTGAGGCGTTCCTGCCCGCCGCCCGCCAGTGTCTGGGCGCCGCCGAACGCGCGGCCGCCGAGGTCGCCGCGGCCGTCGGCGAGGTACGCGGCCGGCTCGCCGTGGGCCTGATCCCCACCGTCACCGCGGCCGACATCCCGGAGGCGCTGCGCGACTTCCGCGGCCGGTACCCGCAGGTGCGCATCAACCTGCGGGTGGGCGCGAGCGACGACCTGGTCGAGCAGGTCAGGCAAGGGTCCATCGACGTGGCGTTCCTCGGGCTGCCGACCACGGCGCGGCCCCAGGGCGTCGCCGCCCACGAACTCGCCCGCGGCCGGCTCATCGCGGTGGTCGCGCCGGACCATCCGCTCGCCGCCGAACCGGCCGTCGATCTTCGCCGGCTCTCCTCGGAGGTGTTCGTGGACCTGCCCGCCGGGACGGCCGGACGGGCCCAGACCGACCAGGCCTTCTCCGCCGCCGGCCTCGTCCGTGACGTCGCCTTCGAGGTGACCGCCGCCGACTACATCGCCCGGCTCGTCGGGCCGGGCCTCGCCGTGGCCATGCTCCCCGCCGCGTACGCGCCTCAGCTCAGCGGCGTCACCACCATCGAGGTCACCGACGCCCCGGACCGCGTCGAGTACGTCATCTGGAGCCGCTCCGGCCGCACACCGGCGGCGACCGCGTTCCTCGGCGTTCTCGACATCGCGACGGAAGATCGACAGGACGCATGAACCGAACCACGGGGCCGCCGCGCCGGGTAGGGTTCGGCCCGTGAGCGGTCTGAATCTCGATGACTTCGTCGACCTGATCGAGCGTCCCGACGGCGGTGTCCGGCGCGATGCCGAGGAGCGCCGGGAGCGGCTGGCGGCGCCCCCCGGGGCGCTGGGGCGCCTGGACGAGCTGGGTGAGTGGCTGGCCGCCGCCCAGCAGCGGGTGCCGGTCAAGCCCATCGAGCGGCCGCGCGTCGTGCTCTTCGCCGGCGACCACGGCGTCGCCGAGCTGGACGTGTCCGCCCGCCCGGCCGGCACCGCCGGCCGGCTCGTGCGCGCCGTACTCGACGGCGAGAGCGCCGTGGCCATCCTGGCCCGCCGCTACGGCGTACCCCTGCGCGTCGTCGACATGTCGCTGGACTGCGACCCCGATGAGCTGCCCAAGGAGATCACCCGCCACCGCGTCCGCCGCGGCTCCGGCCGCCTGGACGTCGAGGACGCGCTGACCCTCGAGGAGGCCGAGCAGGCGTTCCGCGCGGGCATGGCCATCGCCGACGAAGAGGCCGACGCGGGCACCGACATCGTCGTCCTCGGCGATGTGAGCGTCGGCGGCACCACCGCCGCCGGCACCCTGATCGCCGCGCTCTGCGGCACCGACGCCTCCGTGGTCACCGGCCGCGGCGGCGCGGGCATCGACGACCTCGCCTGGATGCGCAAGTGCGCTGCCATCCGCGACGGTCTGCGCCGCGCCCGCCCGGTCCTCGGCGACCAGCTCCAGCTGCTCGCGACCTGCGGCGGCGCCGACCTTGCCGCGATGACGGGCTTCCTGCTCCAGAGCGCCGTCCGCCACACCCCGGTCATCCTCGACGGAGTCGTCTCCGCGGCGGCCGCGCTCGTCGCGCAGCGCGTGGCGTTCCGCGCGCCCGACTGGTGGCTCGCCGGGCAGAACAGCGGTGAGCCTGCGCAGGAGAAGGCGCTCGACCGGATCGCGCTCACCCCGCTGCTCGACCACGGCGTCACCCTCGGCGAGGGCACGGGGGCGCTGCTCGCCCTGCCGCTCGTCCAGGCGGCCGCGGCGCTCGCGGCGGAGCTGCCCGAGCGGACCGATGCGGCCCCCGACGAGGCCCCCGACGAGGCAGCCGACGAGGAGACCTCCTCGGCCACCGACGACATAACCTGACCCGCCCACCCCCTTTCATCCCCTCTGCCCATATGCTCACGACATGGGAGAGGTCCGTTCGAAGTCCACGGAGGACGCCCGCCGCGGCCGCCCCTGGCCGCGTCGCTCCGCCGCCTTCACCGTCTGGTATCTGCGCGCCGTCACCGCGCTGAACTTCCTCGGCGCGGTGTGGGTGTCCTTCGGCAACGACATCAGGCGCCACAACGTCGACGAGTACTTCACCCCGTACCTCCTCACCGCGGGCTTCTTCTCCGGCGCCTTCTCGATGTTCCTGGCGATCACCATGCGCCGGCGCAAGCGGGCCGCCTGGATCCTGAACCTCGTCCTCGGCGGGCTGACCGTTCCCCTGCTGGCCCTCGCGCTGACCCAGCGGCCCGTCGCCCAGCACCCGCAGAACTGGGTCTCGCTCGGCCTCACCGCCGTCTTCGTGGTCGCGCTGCTCGTCGGGCGCCGCGAGTTCTACGCGAAGGGCGACCGCTCGAACCCGAAGCTCGCGGCCGCCGTCGCCGTCGGCGGGCTGCTGATCGGCTCGCTGCTGGCGGCCGCGCTGGTGACCGTCACCAACACCGCGCCCGACGACTACCGCTCCTCGTTCCTGGACCGCTGGCACTACGGCGTGCTGCGCCTGATCTCGCTCTCGGCCCTGGAAGGCCGCTTCGAGGGCATCGAGACCCCGGGCTGGGCGAATGTGGCCATCAACATCATGAGCACGGGGCTGCTGCTGCTCGTGCTGTACGCCGCCTTCCGCTCCCGCCGCGTCGTCGACCCGATCTCCGCGGAGGACGAACGCGGGCTGCGCGCGCTGCTGGAGCAGCACGGCGACCGCGACTCGCTCGGCTACTTCGCGCTGCGCCACGACAAGAGCGTCATCTGGTCGCCGACCGGTAAATCCGCCGTGACCTACCGGGTGGTGAGCGGCGTGGCGCTGGCCGCCGGCGACCCCATCGGGGACCCGGAGGCCTGGCCCGGCGCGATCGAGCGGTGGCTGGCCGAGGCCCGCGAGCACGGCTGGACCCCGGCCGTGATCGGCGCGAGCGAGGAGGGCGGCACGGTGTACGCGCGGCACGGCCTGGACGCGCTCGAACTCGGCGACGAGGCGATCGTCGACACCGAGGAGTTCACGCTGGAGGGGCGCGCGATGCGCACCGTGCGCCAGGCCTACAACCGGGTCAAGCGCGCGGGCTACACGGTGCGCATCCGCTACCACGAGGACATCCCCGAGGAGGAGATGGCCGAGCTGCTGCGGCTCGCCGACGACTGGCGGGACGGCGAGACGGAGCGCGGCTTCTCCATGGCGCTCGGCCGGCTCGGCGACCCCTCCGACGGCCGCTGCGTGCTGCTGGACTGCGCGGACCGCGACGGCAGGCCGCGCGCGATGCTGAGCTTCGCGCCCTGGGGCTCGCACGGGCTCTCCCTGGACCTGATGCGGCGCGACCGGGACTCGGACAACGGGCTGATGGAGTTCATGGTGCTGGAGCTGATCCAGCGGGCGAAGGAGGTCGGCGCCGACCAGATCTCGCTGAACTTCGCGGTGTTCCGGTCCGTCTTCGAGCGCGGGTCCAGGCTGGGCGCCGGGCCGGTCCTGCGGCTGTGGCGCTCGCTGCTCAGCTTCTTCTCCCGCTGGTGGCAGATCGAGTCGCTCTACCGTGCCAACGCCAAGTACCGGCCGATCTGGGAGCCCCGCTATCTGCTCTTCGAGAAGAGCACGGACCTGCCGCGGATCGGCATCGCCGCGGCGCGTGCCGAGGGTTTCCTGGAGGCGCCGGGGCTGCCCAAGTGGCTGAACCGCAAGCACCTGGAGACGACCGCGGCGCGCCGATAGCCGCGAGACCCGCAACCGCGGAGCCCGCCGCACCCCCGCCCGTCAGGACCCCGTCTCGGAGAACCCCCCGATCCAGTCCTGCAACCGCCGCCGCACCCCTCTCCAGCGGGCGTCGTGCCGCTCCGCGCGGTTCAGCGCCCGCCGCCGCGCCTTTGGCCTGCGGCGGTAGAAGCGCCGTGCCCAGGGCGACCCCGGCCGGGCCAGCCGGACCGCGCCGACGAGCGCCAGCACCGGCACCAGCACCCCGATCACCGCGGTCCGCGGCTTGCCCTTGGCCAGCGCGAACAGGGCGAACAGGAAGTTGACGCAGACGTTCACGATCACCGCGCCGCGGTCGTGGCGCTCGGCGGCCGACACCTCGTTCACCCCGAACGGCAGAAAGCCGCTCAGCACCAGGCCGACCAGGGCCGCGGTGATGACGACGACCTCGACGCTCTGCCGGCCCTGCTCGGTCCAGTACACGTCGTGCAGATGCAGGATCAGCGCGAACTCGTCGAGCACCAGCCCCGCCCCCACCCCGAACACCACGGCCGCGATGTACTCCCAGAAGCCGGCCTGCGCGCCGGCGATCGCGGCGAAGCCGCCGAGGACGGTGAGCACAACACCGGGGACGACGTGGTGGATGTGCAGCCCGCCGGGGGCGATATTGCGGAACGGCCCCTTGCCGGCCCTGATGAGCCGGGTGATGGTGCGCGTGATCGCGAACGAGAGGATGAACGAGGCCAGGGCGAGGAGCAGCGGCAGCTTGCCCGGTTCGACGATGTTCCGATACCACCAATGCCCCATGGCGTCTCAGGGTGCGCGATAGCCTGCGGCGCGATGGACACCACGCCGGAACAGTCCCCCGCACGCCCGCCCGGGCCCCCGCTGCCCGCGCAGCCCCCGAGGCCCGCGGACGACCAACCAGCGCCCCCGCCACCCCCGCCGACACCACCCACCCCTCCCACCCCGCCACCCCCGCCGAACCCGCCGAACCCGCCGGACCCCCCACGCGCCTCGTGGGAAGACGGCATCCGCTTCGCCTTCGGCACGCTCACCGCCCTCCCCGTACGTGTGACGCGCTGGGATCGCGAGGCGGCGCGCGGGGGGATGCTGTGCGCCCCGCTGGCCGGGCTCACGGTCGGGCTGTGCGCGGCGTCGGTGGGTGCGGCGCTGCTGCTCCTGGGCGGCGGCGCGCTGTTGGCCGCGGTGGGCACGGTCGCGGTGCCCGCCGCGCTGACCCGCGGGCTGCATCTGGACGGGCTGGCCGACACCGCCGACGGCCTCGGCAGCGGCAAGCCGGCGGAGGACGCGCTGCACATCATGAAGCGGTCGGACATCGGGCCGTTCGGGGTCGTCACCCTGCTGTTCGCGCTGCTCGCGCAGGTGGCCGCGCTGGCCGAGCTGTACGGGGCCGGCTGGGCGCACGGCGCGGTGGGGGCGGCCGCGGCCGGGATGGCGGCGCGGTGCGCGTTGACGCTGGCGGCGCGCGAAGGGGTGCCCGCGGCGCGGCCGGAGGGGCTGGGCGCGGCGGTCGCGGGGGCGGTGCCGTTCGGGCCCGCGCTGGGCGCGGCGGCGGTGACGGTCGTGGTGTGCGCCGTGGGCGGCGCGTCCTTCGGCGCGTACGGGGCGGTGCACCACGCGCTCGCCGTCCTCGCCGCGCTGGGCGCCGCGGAACTCCTCCTGCGCCACTGCCGCCGTCGCTTCGGCGGCGTCACCGGCGACGTCTTCGGCGCGCTCGCCGAGACGGCGGCCACGGCGGCCCTGATCGCCATGGCCCTCGGCTGACCGGTCGTACGGCTCGGCCTCCACGTCCACGGAGTGGACGCCCCGAATCCCGGCCAGGGGCCACCCCCGAACGGGTGCGCGAGAGGGCACCCGTGCCCGCCCGTACCCGCGAGCCCGCGCGCCGGTGCCGTCGGTGGAGTTACCCTCGCGATGGCCCGCGACAGCCCGCCGCTCGGGCACCTGGTGACCCGCGCATACGATGCCGATGGGCTCGGCCGGCCCGTCCCCCTCTCAGCGGGACACCCCACGTCGGCCGAGGAACTAATCCGGAAGAGGGACCCCATCACCGTGACTTCTCTGACTCTCAGCACCTCCTCCGCCGCGACGCTGCGCGCGGACGCCGTCGTCGTCGGCGTGGCGAAGGGGGCCAAGGGCCCCGTCGTCGCCCCCGGCGCCGAGGCCGTGGACAAGGCCTTCGGCGGGAAGCTGGCCACCGTCCTGGAGACCCTCGGGGCGACCGGCGCGGATGGCGAGGTGACCAAGCTGCCCTCCGCCACCGGCCTCAAGGCACCGGTCGTGCTGGCGGTCGGACTCGGCGACGCCCCGGCCAAGGGCGACGGTTACGACGCCGAGGCGCTGCGCCGCGCGGCCGGCGCGGCCGCCCGCGCGCTGTCCGGTTCGAAGAAGGGCGCCTTCGCGCTGCCGGTGGCGGACGCGGGGGATGCCGCCGCGGTCGCCGAGGGCGCGCTGCTCGGCGCGTACTCGTACAAGGCCGGCCAGAACAACGGCGACGCCAAGAACGCCAAGAACGGCAACAAGAAGAACGGCGCACCGCTCGCCGAGGTCGCCCTGCTCGGCGCCAAGCCGCGCGACAAGGAGTTCAAGGCGGCGGCCGAGCGCGCCATCGCCCTCGCCGCCGAGGTCAACCGCGCCCGCGACCTCATCAACACCCCCTCGAACCTGCTCAACCCCGCCCTCTTCGCCGCCGCCGTGCTGGAGGCGGCCAAGGAGCACGGTCTCAAGACCGAGGTGCTGGACGAGAAGGCGCTGAAGAAGGGCGGCTACGGCGGCATCATGGGCGTCGGCCAGGGCTCGCAGGCCCCGCCGCGCCTGGTCCGGGTCGCCTACTCGCACCCGAAGGCGGAGAAGACCCTGGCCCTGGTCGGCAAGGGCATCACCTACGACTCGGGCGGCATCTCCCTCAAGCCGGCCGGCCACAACGAGACCATGAAGTGCGACATGAGCGGCGCGGCCGCCGTGTTCGCCACGGTGGTCGCGGCCGCGAAGCTGGGCCTGCGGGTCAATGTGACCGGCTGGCTGGCGCTGGCCGAGAACATGCCGTCGGGCTCGGCCACCCGCCCCGGCGATGTGCTGACGATGTACAGCGGCAAGACCGTCGAGGTGCTGAACACCGACGCCGAGGGCCGGCTGGTGCTGGCCGACGCGCTGACCCGCGCCTGCGAGGAGAAGCCGGACGCGATCGTGGACGTGGCGACGCTCACCGGCGCGATGGTGTTCGCGCTGGGCCACCGCACTTTCGGGATCATGGCGAACGACGAGGCGTTCCGTACCTCCCTGCACGAGATCGCGGGGGAGGTCGGCGAGCAGTCCTGGCCGATGCCGCTCCCCGGCGACCTGCGCAAGAGCATCGACTCCCCGGTGGCCGACCTGGCGAACATGGGTGAGCGGATGGGCGGCGGCCTGGTCGCCGGGATCTTCCTCAAGGAGTTCGTCGAGGACGGCGCGGTCTGGGCCCACCTGGACATCGCGGGTCCGGCGTTCAACGAGTCCGGCCCGTTCGGCTACACCCCCAAGGGCGGCACGGGCTCCGCGGTCCGCACCCTGGTGCGGCTGGCCGAGCGTACGGCGGACGGCGACCTGGGCTGAGCCACCACGGCGCCGAGACCGGCCGGGTCCTTAGCGGGCCCGGCCGCTCCGCGCGGGCGCCGCGGATTTCGCCTTAAACGAAATCCGGCCACCCTACGCGGGTAGTACGCGCGAGTAACCCCTGAACAGGGCTTTGGAGATATGTCACACAGCGGCCCCGCGTCCCGCCTGTCGTCAACAAGTGCGAAGATGTTGTCTCGGCAGGACAGGGCCCCCGACACCAGGGCCGAAAGCAAGATGCGGCCGAACCACAGCCGCCGCCCGGTCACCGACGGCCGGCCCCGGCGCACCATGCATGGAGGACGTGACGTGGCGAACGACGCCAGCACCGTTTTCGACCTAGTGATCCTCGGAGGCGGTAGCGGCGGTTATGCCGCTGCCCTGCGCGCGGCGCAGCTGGGTCTGGACGTCGCCCTGATCGAGAAGGACAAGGTGGGCGGGACCTGCCTGCACCGCGGCTGCATCCCCACCAAGGCCCTGCTGCACGCCGGTGAGATCGCCGACCAGGCCCGCGAGGGCGCCGAGTTCGGCGTGAAGACGACCTTCGAGGGCATCGACATCGAAGGCGTGCACAAGTACAAGGACGGCGTGGTCTCGGGCCTGTACAAGGGTCTCCAGGGCCTGATCGCCTCCCGCAAGGTCACCTATGTGACCGGTGAGGGCCGGCTGTCCTCGCCGACCTCGGTCGATGTCGACGGCCAGCGCTACACCGGCCGCCACATCCTGCTGGGCACGGGCTCCGTGCCGAAGTCCCTGCCGGGCCTGGAGGTGGACGGCGAGCGCGTCATCACCTCCGACCACGCGCTGGTCCTGGACCGGGTGCCGAAGTCCGCGATCGTGCTGGGCGGCGGCGTCATCGGTGTCGAGTTCGCCTCCGCGTGGAAGTCCTTCGGAACCGACGTCACCATCGTCGAGGCGCTTCCCCACCTCGTCCCGGTCGAGGACGAGAACAGCTCCAAGCTGCTGGAGCGCGCCTTCCGCAAGCGCGGCATCAAGTTCTCCCTCGGCGCGCGCTTCTCGGGCGTCGAGCACACCGCCGACGGTGTGAAGGTCTCGCTGGAGAACGGCAAGACCTTCGAGGCGGAGCTGCTGCTCGTCGCCGTCGGCCGCGGCCCGGTCTCGCAGGGCCTGGGCTACGAGGAGGCCGGGGTCGCGATGGACCGCGGCTATGTCCTCGTCGACGAGTACATGCAGACCAACGTTCCCACCATCTCGGCCGTCGGCGACCTGGTGCCCACGCTCCAGCTCGCGCACGTCGGTTTCGCCGAGGGCATCCTGGTGGCCGAGCGGCTGGCCGGTCTGAAGACCGTGCCGATCGACTACGACGGTGTGCCGCGGGTCACCTACTGCCACCCCGAGGTCGCCTCGGTCGGCATCTCCGAGGCCAAGGCCAAGGAGCTGTACGGCGCGGACAAGGTCGTGGCCCTCAAGTACAGCCTCGCGGGCAACGGCAAGAGCAAGATCCTGAGGACCTCGGGCGAGATCAAGCTCGTCCAGGTGCGGGACGGTGCCGTCGTCGGCGTCCACATGGTCGGTGACCGCCTGGGCGAGCAGGTCGGCGAGGCTCAGCTGATCTACAACTGGGAGGCGCTGCCGGCCGAGGTCGCGCAGCTCATCCACGCCCATCCGACTCAGAACGAGGCGCTCGGCGAGGCCCACCTGGCACTGGCCGGGAAGCCGCTGCACGCCCACGACTAGTAGTCCCGAGCGCGAACAATCCGTACAGATCGTTAGGAGCAACCGAAACCATGGCGGTTTCCGTAACCCTGCCGGCGCTCGGCGAGAGCGTGACCGAGGGCACCGTCACCCGTTGGCTGAAGGCCGAGGGTGAGCGGGTCGAGGCCGACGAGCCCCTGCTCGAGGTCTCCACCGACAAGGTCGACACCGAGATCCCGGCCCCCGCGGCCGGTGTGCTCACCTCCATCAAGGTGGCCGAGGACGAGACGGTCGAGGTCGGCGCCGAGCTGGCCGTCATCGACGACGGCGGCTCGGCCCCGGCGGCCGCCCCCGCCCCCGCGGCCGAGCCCGCCCCCGTGGCGCAGCCCGAGCCCGCCCCGGCCCCCGTCGCCGAGGCCCCGGCCCCGGCGCCCGCTCCGGCCGTCGCCCCCGCGGGCGCTGCCGAGGGCACCGACGTCGTGCTGCCCGCCCTGGGCGAGTCGGTGACCGAGGGCACGGTCACCCGCTGGCTGAAGGAGGTCGGCGACTCGGTCGAGGCCGACGAGCCCCTGCTCGAGGTCTCCACCGACAAGGTCGACACCGAGATTCCGGCACCGGCCTCGGGCACCCTGCTCGAGATCCTGGTGGCCGAGGACGAGACCGCCGAGGTCGGCGCCAAGCTGGCCGTGATCGGCGTCGCCGGCGCCGCTCCGGCGGCCGCGCCCGCCCCCGCGGCTCCCGCCCCGGCCCCCGCCGCTCCGGCTCCGGCGCCTGCCCCGGCTCCGGTCGCCCCGGCCCCGGCCCCGGTGGCCGCCGCTCCGGCGCCCGCCCCGGCCCCGGTGGCGCCCGCTCCGGTCGCCCCGGCCCCGGTCGCGCCCGCCCCGGTCGCCCCGGCTCCGGTCACCCCGGCTCCGGCCGCCGGTGAGGGCGAGGGCGCGTACGTGACCCCGCTGGTGCGCAAGCTCGCCGCGGAGAACGGCGTGGACCTGGCCACCGTCAAGGGCACCGGCGTCGGCGGCCGCGTCCGCAAGCAGGACGTGATCGCCGCCGCGGAGGCCGCCAAGGCCGCCGCCGCCGCGCAGGCCCAGGCCGCCGCCCGGGCCGCCGCCCCGGCCGCGGCGCCGAAGGCCGCCGCCGCGGCCCCGTCGCCGCTGCGTGGCCAGACCGTCAAGATGCCGCGGATGCGCAAGGTCATCGGCGACAACATGATGAAGGCCCTGCACGGCCAGGCGCAGCTGACCAGCGTGGTCGAGGTGGACATCACCAAGCTCATGCGGCTGCGGGCCCAGGCGAAGGAGTCGTTCGCGCAGCGTGAGGGCGTCAAGCTCTCGCCGATGCCGTTCTTCGTCAAGGCCGCCGTCCAGGCGCTGAAGAGCCACCCGGTGATCAACGCCCGGATCAACGAGGACGAGGGCACCATCACCTACTTCGACGTCGAGAACGTCGGTATCGCGGTGGACGCCGAGAAGGGCCTGATGACCCCGGTCATCAAGAACGCGGGTGACCTCAGCCTCGCCGGTATCTCCAAGAAGACGGCGGAGCTGGCGGGCAAGGTGCGGGCCAGCAAGATCTCTCCGGACGAGGTGTCCGGCGCGACCTTCACCATCAGCAACACCGGCTCGCGCGGCGCGCTGTTCGACACGATCATCGTGCCGCCGAACCAGGTCGCCATCCTGGGCATCGGCGCGACCGTCCGCCGCCCGGTGGTCATCAACCACCCGGACCTCGGCGAGACGATCGCGGTGCGCGACATGACCTATGTGGCGCTCTCCTACGACCACCGCCTGGTGGACGGCGCCGACGCGGCCCGCTACCTGACCGCGGTCAAGGAGATCCTGGAGGCCGGCGAGTTCGAGGTCGAGCTCGGCCTCTGAGCCCTCGAGCCGGCACCCGCCGGCACGGCTGACAATGGCGCCCCCGCCCGGAGAGATCCGGGCGGGGGCGCCGTCGTCTGCCCGGCCGCCGTATTGTCATGTCAGTACCGTCCGGAGGAGTGTCATGGTCCATCCCGTCGTCCACTCGCTGCGCGAGCAGATCCGCGAGCACATCGTGGAGGGCATCGTCAGCGGGCGCTGGAAGCCGGGCGAGCGGATCGTGGAGCGCCGGATCGCCACCGAGCTGGAGGTCAGCCAGACGCCCGTCCGCGAGGCGCTGCGCGAGCTGGAGACCCTGCGGCTGATCGAGTCGGCACCCAACAAGGGCGTACGCGTCCGCAATCTGACCGCCGCCGACCTGGAGGAGATCTACCCGGTGCGGGCCGGTCTCGAGCAGATCGCCGCGGAGCTCGCCGCGCCCCGGCTGGCCGAGGACACCTCGGCGCTCGAGCCCGAGGTGGCGGCGCTGTACGAGGCGGACCGAAGATCCGACGGGGAGGCCCAGGTGCGGCACACCGTGGCCTTCCACCGCGAGCTGGTGCGGGCCTCGGGCAACAGTGTGCTGCTGCACACCTGGGAATCGCTGGGCATCGAGATCTGGACCACGCTGTCCATCCGCTGGCTCGGCACCCGCCAGGAGTCGTACGCGGAGGAGCACCAGGCCGTCGTGGACGCGTTCCGGCGGCGGGACCCGCGGGTGGCGGAGCTGGTCAAGGAGCACGTCCTGGGCTGCGCGCCGCGCGCCTGATACCCATCCGGCGCTGCACGCCGTGCCTTCTTTCGCGGCACGGAATGCCAATTTCGCCTTTCGGAGAAGTTTTTGGCCTCAAGTACTTTGATCGATCATCGATCAGAATTTACAGTCGAGACATGACCGACCTCGTCAACGGAGGGATGGCCGCAGCCACCCGGAAGCAGCCCATCCAGCAGCCCGTCCCGAAGCAGTCCAGCGAGCTCGACCAGCTCCCGGACCGCGACCCCGAGGAGACCGCCGAGTGGGGCGCGTCCCTGGATGCCGTCACCCGGGCCGCGGGCCCACACCGCGCCTCGTACCTGATGCGCCGCACGCTGGAGCGCGCCGAGACCGCCGGTCTCGGGCTGCCCCCGCTGCTCGAGACGGACTACGTCAACACCATTCCCACCGCCGCGGAGCCCTCCTTCCCGGGCGACGAGGACATGGAGCGGCGGATCACCTCCTGGAACCGGTGGAACGCCGCCGCGATGGTCACCCGCGGCAGCCGTGACGGCCTCGGCGGCCACATCGCCACCTTCGCCTCCGCCGCCTGGCTCTACGAGACGGGCTTCCAGCACTTCTTCCGCGGCAAGGAGACGGACCGCTCCGGCGACCAGCTCTACATCCAGGGCCACGCCTCCCCCGGCATCTACGCCCGCGCCTTCCTCGACGGCCGGCTGACCGAGGCCCACCTGGACAACTTCCGCCGCGAGGCGGGCGGCTCGGGCCTCCCCTCCTACCCGCACCCGCGGCGGCTGCCCTGGCTGTGGGAGTTCCCCACCGTCTCCATGGGCCTCGGCCCGATCTCCGCGATCTACCAGGCGCGCTTCAACCGCTATCTCGCGAACCGCGGCATCAAGGACACCGCCGGCTCCCACGTATGGGCCTTCCTCGGCGACGGCGAGATGGACGAGCCCGAGTCGACCGCGGCGCTCGCCCTGGCCGGCCGCGAGGGTCTGGACAACCTCACCTTCGTCATCAACTGCAACCTCCAGCGGCTCGACGGCCCGGTGCGCGCCAACTTCAAGATCGTGCAGGAGCTGGAGGCGCAGTTCCGCGCCGCGGGCTGGAATGTCGTCAAGGCCCTGTGGGGCTCCGCCTGGGACGAGCTGCTCGCCCTCGACACCTCGGGCGCGCTGCTGCGCCGGCTGCGCGAGGTCCCCGACGCCCAGTTCCAGACGTACGCGACGCGCGACGCCGCGTACATCCGCGACCACTTCTTCGGCGCCGACCCCGAGCTCGCCCGGCTCGGCCAGGGCCTCACCGACACCAGGCTCGCCGAGTGCTTCCACACCTCCCGGGCCGGCCACGAGCCCCGCAAGGTGTACGCGGCGTACCGCGCGGCCATGGAGCACAAGGGCGCCCCGACCGTCGTCCTGGCCCAGACCGTCAAGGGCTACACACTCGGCCCCGGCTTCGAGTCGCGCAACGCGAACCACCAGATGAAGAAGTTGAGCGGCAAGGAGTTCCGCGCCATGCGCGACCTCCTGGAGCTGCCCATCCCGGACAGCGCGCTGGACGACAAGCTGGTCCCGTACGTCCACCCCGGCGCCGACTCCCCCGAGGTGCGCTACCTCCAGGAGCGCCGCGCCGCCCTCGGCGGCCCCGCCCCGGCCCGCAAGGTCCACCCGGTCGCCCTGCCCGAGCCGTCGGCCAAGCCCTTCGAGACCCTGGCCAAGGGCTCCGGCAGCCAGGAGATCGCCACCACCATGGCGTTCGTCCGCCTGGTCAAGGACCTGATGCGGGACAAGGAGACCGGCCGCCGCTGGGTGCCGATCGTCCCCGACGAGGCGCGCACCTTCGGCATGGAGTCGCTGTTCCCGACCGCCGGGATCTACTCCCCGCTCGGCCAGACCTACGACCCCGTCGACCGCGACCAGCTGCTCTACTACAAGGAAGCGGCCAACGGCCAGATCCTCAACGAGGGCATCACCGAAGCCGGTTCGATGGCCGACTTCACCGCCGCCGCGACGTCGTACGCGACGCACGGCGAGCCGATGATCCCCTTCTACATCTTCTACTCGATGTTCGGCTGGCAGCGCACCGCCGACCAGATGTGGGCGCTGGCCGACCAGCTCGGCCGCGGCTTCCTGGTCGGCGCCACGGCGGGCCGCACCACGATGACCGGCGAGGGCCTCCAGCACGCCGACGGCCACTCCCACCTGATCGCCTCCACCAACCCGGCGGCGGTCGCCTACGACCCGGCCTTCGCGTACGAGGTCGGCGCGATCGTGCGGGACGGTCTGCGGAGGATGTACGGCCCGGACGCCGAGGACGTCTTCTACTACCTGACCGTCTACAACGAGACCAAGGTCCAGCCGCCCATGCCCACCGGCGAGGGCGTCGAGGAGGGCATCCTCAAGGGCCTCTACCGCTACAAGTCGGCCGAGCTGACGGACGAGGGCGCCCCGCGCATCCAGCTCCTCGCCTCCGGCACCGCCATCCACTGGGCCCTGGAGGCCCAGCAGCTCCTCGCCGACGACTGGGGCGTGGCCGCCGACGTGTGGTCCGCCACCTCCTGGAGCGAGCTGCGCCGTGACGCCCTGTCCTGTGACGCGGCGCAGCTCAACGGCGAAGACCGGGTCCCGTACGTCACCCGTGCCCTGGCAGGCGCACCGGGCCCGGTCCTCGCCGTAAGCGACTGGATGCGCGCCGTCCCCGACCAGATCAGCCAGTGGGTCGAGCAGGACTGGTACTCGCTCGGCACGGACGGCTTCGGCCTCTCCGACACCCGCGAGGCCGCCCGCCGCCACTTCGGGGTGGACGTCCCGGCGATCGTGGTCACCGCCCTGAGCCGGCTCGCCCGCCGCGGCGAGGTCAAGCCCACGGCGGCGAAGGAAGCAGCCGAGCGCTACGGCATCTGACCGCCCCGCGGAATGCGGAAGCCCCGCCCATGCGCCATGACGGCGTATGAGCGGGGCCGGTCGTTTCACAGAGTCCAGGAGTTCACGGAGTCGTCCAGCCAAGCGTGTGTCCCTTCGGCCGTGACCGTGAGACCGAACCGGGAGTGATCCGGTTCGCCATGGCTGACCCACCAGTGATAGGCGCTCTCCACCTCGCCCCACAACCGGCGAGGACCGGACTGGTAGACCTTGGCTTCCCTGCGGTCATCACGGAAGACGACGACCGCCCAGGACCTGTCCGAGCCGCCTCGAGTTCCGTAGAACCACACGGCGCGCCGACCATCCCGCTTACGGTCGGGGTTGTGCGCAACGTCAGGCACACGCAGGCCCAAGGCGAAACCGACCGCGTCGAAACTCCCGGTGCCACAGAGCTGCGCCTCAGTGAGCGTCGTGGTGGACGTCTCCGCAGCGTCCAGTGCCCCCGGCGGGACGTACTCGTCGTGCCGGGGCCACACGAACCGTTGAGAGCGCAGACGCATGAACGCCACGGGCCGGGTGAACGGCCCTGACGCGTTCTGTCCGTGCGGGGCGACCACGAGTCGGGCGGTCGCTTCGCCAGGACCGTAGTACGTCCCCCAGGGAACGAGGAGCACCCCGCCCGGTTTGGACTGCTCCACCCACGCGAACGGGATCTTCCGCAACCCGCATGTGGCGATGACGCGATCGTACGGAGCGCATGCGGGGTACCCGAGGAGCCCGTCCCCGTGCACCACCTGCATCGGTAGCCCGAAGCGGTCCAAGGACTTCCTGGCATCCGAGGCAACAGCACCGTCCACTTCCACGGTGACGACGTTCTCAGCGCCCAGACGATGCGCCAGCAAGGCCGCGTTCCACCCTGTCCCCGTACCGATCTCCAGCACCCGCTGTCCCGGCTTCACATCCAGGTCGGCCAGCATGGAGAACACCAGGCTCGGCATGGACGACGAGGAGCTGAAGGAATTACCCGGCCCGGGACCCTCGTGCGCGCCATCGTCCCATTGCGTGACGATGGGGTCGTCGGAGTCGGCGTGTTGCTGCCACGCTTCCGGATCCTGCTCTTTGTTGACCGTGGAGTATCGGCCGGTGGCCATGTCATGCGGCCATATCAGGGCGGGCAGGAAGCGGGAGCGCGGCACGGCCTCATAGGCCGGGGCCCACTCGGCCGACATGGCGCCCGTGTTGAGGAGGAGGCGGCCCAGCTCCTCACGAGTGGACCGCCCCGCCTGCTCAGCCGAGCTTGTCACTTCTTGTGCGTCCCATCGCCGGGAGGCGTCGAACCGTCCGGGTGGGGCTCGTCGGTGGGCGTCCACGGCTGTCCGGGGTGCCCGTCGCCTCCGTCCTCGTCCTTTCCGTGCCCGCCGCCTTGTGCGAATAAAATGCCGAATTGAACGCTCATCGCTTCCCCTCCCGAGATTCCGGATCTAAACCGTGCTGCCAGTACTGCCCCCGCGCACGGCTTCACCGGCTTCATGCTCATGATGCCGTATGTCCAGTTAACGACCATTTGAATGCGGGAACTTGCACATCGTTCACACTGAGACGGTCCGGCGGCTTTCATCACGACTCGCGGCGGTCAGTCGAACGTGGCACTGCCCGTGCCTCGATGGCCAAACGGTTGCCGACACAGTCATGACCGATGATTCTCATCGTTCCCGACGGTCTCAATGTTCCAAGAACGAAGCGGAGAGTACGAGGTATATGCATGTTTGTCTTGATTCCCGGGGCCGGGGGTGCGGCCTGGTACTGGCATCGTGTGGTGCCCGAGTTGCACGCCAGGGGGCACGAGGCGGTCGCTGTTGAGCTACCCGGCGCCGACGAATCCGCAGGGCTGCCCGAGTACACCGACGCGGTGGTTGCAGCGATCGGCGACCATGACGACGTTGTGTTGGTGGCCCAGTCGATGGGCGGCTTCACCGCCCCGATGGTCTGCACTCGCGTACAAGTAGATCTGTTGGTGCTGGTCAACGCGATGATCCCGCTGCCGGGCGAGACGCCCGGACAGTGGTGGGACAACACCGGATCGCCGGCGGCCCGCGTCGCGGCAGCCGAAGCAGGCGGGTACAGCCCGGAGTTCGACCTGTCCACCTATTTCCTGCATGACGTGCCGGCCGAGGTCGCCGCCGCCGGCGCGGCGCACGACCGGCCTGAGGCCGACGCCGCGTTCGGCCAGCCTTGCGGCATCGAACGGTGGCCGGATGTGACCACTCGCGTGCTTGCCGCAGCCGAGGACCGGTTCTTTCCCCCGGAGTTCCAGCGCCGAGTGGCCCGCGACCGTCTCGGGATCAACACCGACGACGTCCCCGGCGGTCACCTGGTCGCGCTGTCGCGCCCGGTCGACCTGGTCGACCGGCTGATCGAGTATCTGCGCTGACGAGCGGCGGGCCCTCCCCGTCTGACTACACCGCGTGCCGTCCTTTCCCATGAACAAGCACGAGCCCGCTGACAGGGCCTGTAGCCCCGAGGAAGACTGACGCTATGAGCACCACTGAGCTCGCCCCCGGCGCCAACATCGCCGTACTCCGCAAGGAGCGCGGCTGGAGTCAGATCCACACGGCTCGCAAGGCCGCCATCTCTGTGTCGCTCCTGTCCAAGATCGAGGTAGGAGACCGGACGCTGACGCCTGCCGTCGCCGCTGCCCTGGCTCGCGCCTTCGGCGTGACCATGGACGAGGTGCTTGGCCGTGTCCCTGTCACTCAGGAGGATCAAGCGCGTCTCTCCTCTCTCAGGGCCGCCATCAGGGACTACGACCTGCCGGACAGACGGCCTGTCGAGGAGCCGCGCATGAGTGCGGCTCTGGAGGCCGCTGGAAGGTACCGGGACGCCGTAGACGTGGTTGGGCTCAAGAAATTGCTCCCGAGTCTCCTGCGGGACGCTACGGCTCACGCGCACGCGGCCAACACCGCGGAAGCGTGGATGACGCTCGCAGAGGTCTACAGCTCCGTGTACTGGCTCGCCGCGCGGCATCGCTGGATGGACCTGGCAGCGTTAGCCGTGGCTCGACAGAGATGGGCTGTGGAGCAGAAATCCAACCCTCTTGGCGAAGCCATCGCGGCTCGGGACAGGGCCGGCACCTATCTCAACTTCGGTGACGTCGAGCATGGGCTGATGCTTGTGGATCGGGCGATTGCCAAGGCCCAGGCGTCGCTGAGCGGAACTGATCGCGACATAGCGGTATCCATCCTGAACCTCCGAGGGATGACCCTTGCTGGTCGGCTGACAGATAAGCGGGAAGCGAAGCGGGAAGCTCAGCGCCATATCGATTCCGCCCATAACGCCAACATCGGCATTGGCCGTGACCTGGACGTGCATGGTCTGACCGTGGGACCTCAGAACACGTTCACGCACGAACTCGCCACCTGTGTGGATCTTGGCAGGCCCCGGGAGGCGCTGAGGCTGGCCGATGACCTGCCTGCCGCCCTGGCGGGTCTGCCTCCGACACGGGTAGCCCCGACGCACATCAACTACGCCAGGGCTCAGCTCGACCTCGGGGACCGTGACGGGGCGCTGGAAAACCTGAGTATCGCCTGGGACGCGGCACCACAGATGGCCCGTATCCATCCGATGGGTCGGGAAGTGTTCCGGGTGGTGTCGTCCCTGCACCGGAGGAGCAACGCGAAGTTGTCGAAGCTCTCGAAGTTGGCGGGGATTGAGCTCTGACTCCACCGCCTCGCTCGCGGAACGACGAGGGCCTCAACTCCGGAGGCGTCGGTCCTGAGCACCGGGAGAGGGCCGGGAAGAACCCCGGCCCCGGGCCGCGCGCAAGGGCATGATGGACGCATGCGCGCCGCTCGGCTGATCCGTCTCTTGTTGCTGTTGCAGTCCCGGCCCTCCATGACGGGGGCCGACCTGGCGCGGGAGCTGGAGGTCTCGGAGCGTACGGTCACGCGCGATGTGGCCGCGCTCTCCGAGGCCGGGGTCCCGGTCTACGCGGACCGCGGCCGCACCGGCGGCTACCGCCTGGTCGGCGGCTACCGCACCCGGCTGACCGGCCTCGGCCGCACCGAGGCCGAGGCGCTGTTCCTGTCCGGGGTGCCGTCCGCACTGCGCGGCATGGGGCTCGCGGACGCCGCCTCCGCCGCCCGGCTGAAGGTCTCCGCCTCGCTCCTCCCCGAGCTGCGCGACGCCTCGCACACCGCGGCCCAGCGCTTCCACCTCGACGCCCCCGGCTGGTGGCACGAGCCCGAGACGCCCGAGCTGCTGCCCGCGGTCGCCGACGCTGTGTGGGACGACCGCCGGGTCACGGCCCGCTACCACCGCCGGGACGCCGAGGTGGAGCGGGAGCTGGAGCCGTACGGCCTGGTGCTGAAGGCGGGCGTCTGGTACCTGGCGGCACGGGTCGAGGGCGAGGGCGACTTCCGCGTCTACCGGGTGGACCGCTTCACCGCCGTCGGGCCGGCGGGCCCCGCCGACCGCCACGACCACCACGACCGCTTCGAACGGCTGGCGGACTTCGACCTGCCCGCGTTCTGGGAGGAGCGCGCCGCGCAGTTCGCCCGCTCGCTCCTGCGCGAGAAGGTCGTGCTGCGGCTGACCGGGGAGGGCGCGCGCCGGCTGCCGCAGGTGACGGACCGGACGGCGGGCCAGGAGGCGGTGGCGGCGGCCGGGGCGGCCGGGGACCCCGACGGGCAGGGACGGATCACCGTCACCCTGCCCGTGGAGTCGCTGGACGTGGCGTACGAGCAGCTGCTGGCGCTCGGCCCGGAGGCGGAGGTGCTGGAGCCGCCGGAGCTGCGCGAGCGCTTCGCCGCGGCGGCCGCCCGCGCCTCCGCGCTCTACCGGTAGTCCTCGGCCGTCCCCTCCTTCCCGCCGAAGACGACGTCCTGGAAGTAGCCCATGGCGTCCGGCCGGGAGCCGTCCAGGTCGGTGAAGCCGTAGGCCTTGGCCAGCTCTCCGCTGGAGAGCGACGTGCCGGACCACCGCGCCCGCTCCGGATCCGCGGCGAGCGCCGCGACCGCCCGCCCGATCAGGTGCGGCGACTCGGCGATGGCGAAGTGCGGCTCCCGCTCGACGGCGTCGCGCCAGTTCTCCTCGGTCACCCCGAAGTGGTCGAGCATCTGCTCGGAGCGCAGAAAGCCGGGGGTGATGGAGACCGCCGTGCCGCCGAACTCCTTCAGTTCCTGGGCGAGCCCGAAGGCCATCCGGATCGGGGCGTTCTTGGCGAGGTCGAAGAAGAGGTTCTCGCGGTAGGTCCTGTTGAACTCGGCGGTGCCGTCGGTCACCTCGACCACCAGCCCGCCCGGCCGCCGGGTCAGCAGCGGCAGCGCGTAGTAGCTGGTGATCAGGTGGGTCTCGACTCCCAGCCGGAGCATCCGCAGCCCGTTCCCGAGCTCCAGCTCCCAGCTCTTCTTGTCGAAGGTGACCAGGTGCTCACCGCCCCACACGTCGTTGACGAGCACATCCAGCCGCCCCTGCTCGTCCTCGATGCGCTCGATCAGCGCCCGCACCCGCTCGGGCTCCAGGTGGTCGACCGGCACCGCGATCCCCGTGCCGCCGGCGGCCGTGACCAGCTCCGCCGTCTCCTCGATGGTCTCCGTGGACCGCCCGACCTCGCTGACCGCGTCCCGCGTCGTACGTCCCGTCGCGTAGACGGTGGCGCCCGCCGCGCCAAGTTCCACGGCCATTGCCCGGCCGGCGCCGCGTGTCGCCCCCGCGACGAGTGCGACCTTGCCTGCCAGTGCGCCCTGTGTGCTCACGTCCGTGTGTCCCTTCGATGTGCCGCTTGCTATGGACACCCCGACCCTCCCAGCAAATCCCGTCATCTTCTGTCGCCTTTTCCGGAGCCTTCGTCCCAGCCGCCCTCGCGGGCCGCTCCGGCGTGCACAAGCGCGCACAAGGGCCGATGCTGGTCCCGTGATGGACGAGACGGAGTTCTGGGAGCTGGTCGACAGCGCTCGGGATGCCGCCGAGGGCGACCCCGAGGACCAGTCCGACCTGCTCGTCGACCGGCTGTCCCAGCTGGACCCGGACGCCGTCCTGGACTTCGCCCGCCACTTCGAGGCCCGCTCCAACCGCGCCTACCGCTGGGACCTGTGGGGCGCGGCCCAACTCCTGCTGGGGGATGTCGGCGACGACGCCTTCGACGCCTTCCGCTACTGGCTGATCGGCCAGGGCCGGGAGGTGTTCGAGGGCGCGCTGCACGAGCCGGACAACCTCGCCGAGCTGCTGGAGAGCTTTGACGAGCGGGTGGACGGGGACTGCGAGGACCTGGGCTTCGCGGCGGACGAGGCGTACGAGCAGCTGACCGGCGCGGTGCTGCCGGACCTGGGTCTGCCCTCGCGGACGGCCGAACCCGAGGGCCCTACCGTCGACTTGGAGGACGAGCGGGCGCTGGCGGAGCGGTTCCCCCGGCTGTGGGAACGCTTCCGGGTGTAGGTCCCCGGGCCGGCGGGTGACGGGCTCCGGGCCCGGTTACAGGGCGCGCCCCATCAGCACGTCGTCCACGTACTCCCCGTCCAGCAGGAACTCCCCCGGCAGCACGCCCTCCACCGCGAAGCCCTCGGACTCGTACAGCCGCCGCGCCGGCGCGTTGTGCCCGAGCACCCGCAGCGTGATGCGGACCGCCCCCTGGCGCCTGGCCTCCTCGTACGCGGCGCCGAGCAGCGCCCGCGCCACGCCCCGGCCGCGCGCCCAGTCGTCCACCGCCAGGCCCTGGATCGCGCGTACATGCGCGTTGCAGGCGAGCGGGGTCGGCGCGACGAGGCGTATGAAGCCCGCCGTCCGCCCCGCGGCCTCGGCGATCAGCAGGTGTTCGGGCCGGTTCCGGTCGGTGAAGAAGGGGGCGTCCGGGCTCGACGGCGGCTGTACGGAGTGCAGCGGGGACCAGGTGCGCCGGTCCAGATCGGCGAGTGTCGCGTCGTCGGCGAGGGCGGCGGGTCGAATGATCAGATCGGACATGCGGGTCACTGTGCCACGGTGGTCCGTTCGCCCGTGCGTTGAGCGGCGCATCCGGCATCCGGCGTGCGATGGGGGGCACGATGGCCTCATGCGTATCGCGATCACCGGTTCGTCCGGGCTCATCGGCACGGCTCTCGTCCGCTCCCTGCGCGCGGACGGCCACGAGGTGGTGCGGCTGGTGCGGCGCCCGCCGCGGGCGGAGGACGAGGTCCGGTGGGAGCCGAAGCGGCAGTGGGTGGACGCCGAGGGGCTCGCGGGCTGCGCGGCGGTGGTGCATCTCGCGGGCGCGGGCATCGGCGACCGCCGCTGGACCGACGCCTACAAGAAGGAGTTGCGGGACAGCCGGGTGCTCGGCACCGCCGCCATCGCCGAGGCCGTGGCCTCCCTCGACACCCCGCCGCGGGTGCTGGTGAGCGGCAGCGCGATCGGCATCTACGGCGACACCGGGGAGCGCGCGGTGGACGAGAGCGCGCCCCCTGGCGAGGGCTTCCTCGCGGGCCTGTGCCAGGAGTGGGAGGAGGCGGCCGGGGCGGCCCAGGACGCGGGCGTGCGGACCGTGTTCGCCCGCACCGGGCTGGTGGTGGCCGGGGAGGGCGGAGCCTGGGGGCGGCTCTTCCCGCTGTTCCGGTTCGGCCTCGGGGGCCGGATGGGCAGCGGCCGCCAGTACTGGAGCTTCATCGCCCTGGACGACCACATCGCCGCCCTGCGCCACATCCTGACCACCGAGGGGCTGGCGGGCCCGGTCAACCTCACCGCGCCCGAACCCGTCACCAACCGCGAGGTGACCGCCGCCATGGGCCGGGTGCTGGGCCGGCCGACGCTGCTGTCCGTCCCCGCGCCCGCGCTGCGGCTCGCGCTGGGCGAGCTCTCCAGCGATGTCCTCGGCAGTGTGCGGGCCGTGCCCCGGCGGCTGTTGGACTCGGGGTTCACCTTCGCCCACCCGGGGATCGAGGAGGCGCTGCGGGCGGCGCTGGCCGCGCGCGGGGGTCGCCGCTGATCGACCGCCGGGGGCCGATGTGCGACCGCTGTGCGCCCATGCTCGGTCGATGCGCGTCTGGCATCGACCGTTTTTGTCCGTACTGTCATGACGGGCCCAGGGAACCCGAGTTGTGGCACAGAGGCATCCGGGCTGCCGGTCGGGGGCACCAGGCCCCCTAGCGTACGCACCGACCTCGGGGAGGGCACGTGCTCACCAGCGCGCACCGCACGGACGTCGTCATCGTGGGAGCCGGACTGGCGGGGCTGGCCGCGGCCCACCAGCTGACCAGTGCGGGGGTCACGGTCAGCGTGCTGGAAGCCGCGCCCCGCGTGGGTGGCCGCATGGCCACCGATCTGATCGACGGCTTCCGGCTGGACCGCACCGGACAGCTCATCAACACCTCGTTCCCGGAGCTGCGGCGCACCCCCGGGCTCGGCGAACTCGTGCTGCGCCCCTTCGCCCCGGGCGTGCTGGTGCGCTCCGACGGCCGCACCCACCGGGTCGGCGCCACCGGGGCCGGCGGCTGGGGCACCAACGGCCGGAGCGCAAACGGCCGGGCCACGGGCAGCCGGAGCACGAGGGGCGCACTGACCACGGCGCGCGCCCTCGCGAACGCCGCCCGTGCGCCTCTCGGCGGCGCGCTCGACCAGGCCCGGCTCGGCTCGGCCCTCGGCAGGCTCGCCGCCCTGCCCGCCGACCGCCTCCTCACCCGCCCCGACCGGCCCGTCGCCGAGACCCTGGCCGGGCGCGGGCTGCCCGCCCGTACCGTCGAGGGCTTTCTGCGCCCGCTGCTCGTCTCGCTGCTCAGCGACCCCGGGCTGACCACCTCCAGCCGCTGCGCCGACCTGGTGCTGCGCGGCTACGCACGGGGCCGGCTGTGCCTCCCGGCGGGCGGCGCCTCGGCCGTCCCGGAGCTGCTGGCCGCGGCCCTGCCGCCGGGCACGGTCCACACCGGCGTACGCGCCGTGACGGCCTCCACCACCACCGTGGCCACCGCCGGACACGGCGAGTTCGCCTGCCGCTCGGTGCTGGTCGCCACCGGCGCGCGCGCCGCCGCGGACCTCCTCCCCGGGCTGCGGCTCCCGGACTTCCACCCGGTCACCGTGTTGCACCACACCGCGGACCGGTCGCCGCTGCGCGAGCCCGCGCTGGTGCTCACCGCCGGGGACCGCGGCCCGGTCGCGCACACCGCCGTCGCCAGCGAGGTCGACCCCTCGCGCACCCCGCCCGGCCGGGTCCTGATCACCTCCACGGTCCTGGGCGCCGCCGCGGCCCTGCCCGCCGCCGAGCTCGACCGGGCCGCCCGGGCCCAACTGGCCGCGGTCTACGGCACCTCCACCGCCCGCTGGGAGCTGCTCGCCGCCCACCACGACCCCAGCGCGGTCCCCGCCATGCCCGCCCCCCACGATCTGCGGCGCCCGGTCCGGCTGCTGTCCGGCCTGTATGTGTGCGGCGACCACCGCGACTCCAGCACGGTGCAGGGCGCCCTCGTCTCCGGACGCCGCGCAGCCCGCGCCATCCTGCACGACCTCGGCGCGCTCCCCGGCGCCGAGCCCTCGACCCCGGGCGCGGCGGCGGCCTGACCCGCCGGCCCGGAGGACCTGCGGGGCGGCGGGCCCAGCCCGCCGCCCCGCGCCCAACCACCCACGTCACGCCCCGGCGGGCGCGGGCTCCGGCCGGCGCGGCCCTCCGCCGTACGGAGCCCCAGCCCGCGCGGCGTCCCCGGCCCGCGCGGCGCCCGCGCCCTGCGCGAAGTCTCCGCCCGCGACATCGCCCGCGCCGCCGCCGCGATCGCCGGTCCCGCCCGCTCCCGCGTCCCGCGGGCCCTCGCCGCGGACCGCGCCTCCCCGCCCCGGCTACCCCAGCGCCGCCACCCGGTCCCGGTACCCCCGCACCGCCGCCGCGTCCCGGTACGGCTCGAGCCGCCGCTCGAAGTCCCGTACGTAGTCCGTGGCGCGCGCCGACCGCATCTCGGCCGCCTGCTGCGCCGCCTCCGCGCCCAGCGCGCACGCCTGCTCCAGCTCGCCGAGGCCCAGCCGCGCCGTCGCCAGCACCACCCGGCAGAACAGCCTGCTGCGCGCGTACGCCTTGCCGCGCAGCTGGAGCGAGCGCTCGGCGTGCTGGGCGGCGGCCCGGTACTGCTGGAGATCGCGGTGGCAGTGTCCGAACTCGTCGGCCAGCTGCGCCTCGTCGAAGAACCGCGCCCAGTAGGGCACATCGTCCCCCGGCCGGGCCGTCTCCAGCGCCCGCTCGGCGCGCGCCAGCGAGGCGGTGCAGGCCCGCACCTCGCCCATGACGGCGTGGCCCCGTGCCTCCACGGCGTGCAGCAGCGACTGGAGGGCGGGCGGGGCGCCGCCGCCCATGCCCTGCTGGGCCACCCGGGCCAGCTGGACGGCCTCCCGCCCATGGCCGAGATAGACGGCCTGGCGGCTCATCGTGACCAGCACATAGCTGCCGTACGGCCGGTCCCCCGCCGCCTGGGCGAGCCGCAGCGCCTGGACGAAGTACCGCTGGGCCAGGCCGTGGGCGGCGATGTCGTACGAGGTCCAGCCCGCGAGCCGGGTCAGATCGGCGATCGCGGCGAACAGCCGCCGCCCCGTCGCCTCCCCGTAGGTGCCGCGCAGCATCGGCTCGCCCTCGTGCTCCAGATACCGCACCAGGGCCTGCCGGGCGTGCCCGCCGCCGTACGTCTGGTCCAGGGAGCGGAACAGCTCGCCCACCGACCGCAGCGCGGCGATGTCCCCACCGGTGACCCGGTGGCCGGGGCCGCGCTGGCAGCGGTCCGTCTGCCGCTGCCGGGGCAGCGGCGGCCGGGCGCCCGGCCCGGCGGTCCTGCCCACCACCCTGACCGGCACCGCGCCCGGGGGCGGTGCGGGCGGCTCGCCGCGCGCCACCTTGTCGTCGGGCCGCCCGATCAGCCAGTCGCGGCTGGGGACCACCAGCCCCGCCGGGGTGAAGGCGATCTTCCGTAGCTCCGCCTGACTGCCGGAGTCCTTGCGCCACAGCCCGCTGACGATGTCCACCGCCTCCTGCGGGGTGGCGGCGAACTCCAGCCCGGCGTAGACCGGCGCACAGGCGTCGAGGCCCAGGTCCTGGGCGCTGAGCCGGCGCCCGAGGCGCCGGGTGAAGACCTCGGCGATGAGCGCCGGAGTGGTGCCGCGTGGCTGCTGTCCGCGCAGCCAGCGGGTCACGGATGTCTTGTCGTACCGCAGGTCCAAACCGTGCTCGAGGCCGAGCTGGTCCACCCGCCGGGCGAGCCCGGCGTTCGAGAAGCCCGCCTCCGCGATGAGCGCGGCGAGCTGACGGTTGGGAATGCGCTGCGGGGGTCGTTCCGTCATCAGCCTGCCGGTCTCCCTGATCGCTTCGTGGAAACGGCCCGAAAGTAGCCGCCGCCGGGCCACTGATCGTCTCGCTCGCCCGGCATTCATCCGATCGTGTGAGGGTCGGGTGAGAGCGCCCGGCGCAACGATCCGGCTGCGGGGGCCGGATCCGCCGGACGTAGAGTGGCTGAGGCGCACCGGACGGGCGCCGGAGCGCTGTACGAGGTCCGAAGGGATTGCCGCCGTGAGTGAGCTGCGCTTTGTCCATCTGGGATTCGGGGCGGACGCCGTCGACTACCAGGAGGCGTGGCAGGAGCAGCGGCGGGTGCACGCCGCGCGGTTCGCCGACGAGGTGCCGGACACCTGTCTGCTGCTGGAGCACCCGCCGGTCTACACCGCGGGCCGGCGCACGGCCGACAACGAGCGCCCCCTGGACGGCACCCCGGTCGTGGACGTGGACCGCGGCGGCAAGATCACCTGGCATGGGCCGGGGCAGCTCGTCGGCTATCCGATCCTCAGGCTGCCGCGTCCGGTCGACGTCATCGCGCATGTACGACGTCTGGAGGATGCCCTGCTCCTCACCTGTGCGGAGTTCGGCCTGGAGGCCACCCGGGTCGAGGGCCGCAGCGGGGTGTGGGTGCTGGGGGACCCGCTGGAGGAGCGCCGCGCGCTGGGCGGGCTGAATCTGGACTTCGATCCGCGCGTCGCCGACGAGGAGTTCGACCCCCGGCTGAACGGCCCGGAGTACGCCCCGTCCAACGCCGGCCAGCGCCGCGAGGACCGCAAGCTCGCCCAGATCGGGGTGCGGATCGCCAAGGGCGTGACGATGCACGGCTTCTCGCTCAACTGCAATCCCGATACCACCTGGTTCGACCGGATCGTGCCGTGCGGCATCCGCGACGCGGGTGTGACCTCGCTCTCGGAGGAGCTGGGCCGCGAGATCAGCGTGGCGGAGGTGGTTCCGGTGATCGAGAAGCATCTGCTGGCCGTCCTGGAGTCCGCCGTGCCGCTGCCCCGCGCCGTCTGAGGACCTTCGGTTGCCCTGGGCGTAAGGGCGTACGAATGACGGGCGTACGCTGGGGTTCGCCAAAGATTCGATGCCTCTCCAAGCACTAAGGAGTGCCGGACGTGTCCGCAGTCGCACCCGACGGACGCAAAATGCTGCGCCTTGAGGTCCGGAACAGCCAGACGCCCATCGAGCGCAAGCCGGAGTGGATCAAAACCCGGGCGAAGATGGGGCCCGAGTACACCGCGCTCCAGGGCCTGGTGAAGCGCGAGGGCCTGCACACCGTGTGCCAGGAAGCGGGCTGTCCGAACATCTACGAATGCTGGGAGGACCGCGAGGCGACCTTCCTGATCGGTGGCGAGCAGTGCACCCGGCGCTGTGACTTCTGCCTGATCGACACCGGCAAGCCGCAGCCCCTGGACCGCGACGAGCCGCGCCGCGTGGCCGAGTCCGTCCAGTCCATGGAGCTGAAGTACGCGACGATCACCGGGGTCGCCCGCGACGACCTCGAGGACGGCGGCGCCTGGCTGTACGCGGAGACGGTCCGCCAGATCCACGCCCTGATGCCGGACACCGGCGTCGAGCTGCTGATCCCGGACTTCAACGCGGTGCCCGAGCAGCTCGCCGAGGTCTTCTCGTCCCGCCCCGAGGTGCTCGCGCACAACGTCGAGACCGTTCCGCGGGTCTTCAAGCGCATCCGCCCCGGCTTCCGCTACGAGCGCTCGCTCGAGGTGATCACCAGGGCGCGCGAGGCGGGTCTGGTCACCAAGTCCAATCTGATCCTGGGCATGGGCGAGGAGCGGGCGGAAATCAGCCAGGCGCTCCAGGACCTGTACGACGCGGGCTGCGAGCTGATCACGATCACGCAGTATCTGCGGCCGTCCGTCCGGCACCACCCGGTGGACCGCTGGGTCAAGCCCCAGGAGTTCGTGGAGCTGAAGGAGGAGGCGGAGGAGATCGGCTACGCCGGTGTCATGTCCGGCCCGCTCGTCCGCTCCTCGTACCGCGCGGGCAGGCTCTATCAGCAGGCGATCGAAAAGCGCGGTGCCGTGGTGGCCGCGCAGGCGGTATGACCACCGGATGTGACCAACACGCTATGTGAGTACGGGCACACCCACGCGCCGCGCCTTGAGGGACGTCGCAGGTCAGAGCAAGATCGTCGGCTTTTCAAGGCTTCATCGGTGTTTGACCGGCCGGTCACGCACTGGTAACACCTTTGGGTAACGATTAAGCCACACAACGTTCTGTGTGTGAGCTTCGATCACACGGTTATTCGCCGCTCCCGAGGGGGACCCATGTCGGCCGCGCCCGTACGTCCGCCGTCCGTCACCGATGCGCTGCTCGCTCTGGAGGGTCTGCTGCTGGGCGGCGGGCAGCGCACCGCCCGCCGCAACGCATGGACCGCGGTGCTGGAGGACCGTCGCCGGGCGAAGGACCGGCACGAGGCCCAGCACGTCCTGGAGGCCGTGTCCACCGGGGCTTCCCAGGCCACGTAAACTTCGCTGTATGGCGAGGAAGGAAAACTCCGAGAACCCCGGGCGTCTGAAGCAGATCGCCCTGACCTACAAGATGACCAAGAAGGTCGACTCGAAGGTCGGTCTTGTCGTCGCCGCGGTGGGAATCGTCACGTTCGGTGTCTTCCTCGCGATCGGCTTCTGGATCAACCACCCGATCTTCCTGGGCATCCTGGGCTTCGTCCTGGCTTTCCTCGCGATGGCGATCGTTTTCGGCCGCCGGGCCGAGCGGGCGGCCTTCGGGCAGATGGAAGGACAGCCGGGCGCGGCGGCGGCAGTGCTCGAGAACGTGGGCCGCGGCTGGTCGGTGACGCCCGCGGTGGCGATGAACCGCAACCAGGACGTCATCCACCGGGCCGTCGGCAAGGCGGGCATCGTGCTGGTCGCCGAGGGCAACCCGAACCGGCTGAAGTCCATGCTGGCCGCGGAGAAGAAGCGGATGGCGCGCATCGTCGCGGACGTCCCGGTGCACGATGTGATCGTGGGCACCGGCGAGGACCAGGTGCCGATCAAGAAGCTGCGCACCAAGCTGCTGAAGCTGCCGCGGGTGCTGCCCGGCGCGCAGGTGACCGCGGTCAACGACCGGCTGCGGGCGCTGGGCGACCTGATGAGCAACATGCCGATCCCGAAGGGCCCGATGCCCAAGGGGATGCGGATGCCGAAGGGCCGCTGAGATCCCGCTCCACTCCGCACACGACCGCATACGACTGGGCGGCCCGGAACCTCGGTTCCGGGCCGCCCAGTCGTTTGAATCGTCTGGTGGATCCAGGGGCTCAGATCCGGATCTGCACCGAGCCGGAGAGCCGGTCGTGCAGACCGCGGGTGTCCCGGTCCCAGACCACGGCGGGGATCACGAGCAGCACCAGCACGGCGCGCAGCACCACGCGCGGCAGGCCCAGCCGGCCGCCCTTCTCGGAGATCACGCGCAGCTTCAGCAGCAGCTTGCCGGGGGTGCAGCCGACCGTGCCGACGAAGACCACACTCACCGCGAAGAAGACGACCAGCGCCCAGTTGCCCGCGGCCTGTGCCTTGCCTCCGGACAGCAGCGCGTAGGCGACGAGCAGGCACAGTCCCCAGTCGATGAGCAGCGCCCCCACGCGGCGTCCGAGGGGTGCGATGGAGCCCGGCCCGCTCTCCGGCAGCCCCAGTCCCTCGCCCCGGTAGCCCAGGTCGACGCCCATGTCCTCGGCGGTCGCGCGCGGCCCGGAGAGCCATGATCCGATTGCTTGCCTATTGTCCACCCGACCACGTTACTGCGACCGCATACGTTCCCCGTGGAGCGGGGCCCGCTTCCCGCGTGGCTCTCCCCCGGGCCGCCCCCGCGCGGACCGGGCCCCCGCCTCACACACCCCCCGCACATCTCACGTATCCCGGTTAACCTGGGTGAAACAAATGGGTCATGCCCGGGAAATCCCGTCTGCCTATGGTCGGCCACAGCGCGTCAGCCGCACATGAGCCGCGCGACCGAACAAATCCCCGTCCCCCGCGGCCGGGCTAGGAGGAGTTGGATGTTCCAGAACGCCGACGACGCTCGGAAGTTCATCTCGGACGAGGACGTCAAGTTCGTCGACGTCCGGTTCTGTGACCTTCCCGGCGTCATGCAGCACTTCACCGTACCGGCGGAGGCGTTCGACCCGCACGAGGAGCTTGCCTTCGACGGCTCGTCGATCCGCGGCTTCCAGGCGATCCACGAGTCGGACATGGCCCTGCGTGCGGACCTGTCGACGGCCCGTGTCGACCCGTTCCGGCGGGACAAGACGCTCAACATCAACTTCTTCATCCATGACCCGATCACGGGTGAGCAGTACAGCCGCGACCCGCGCAACATCGCCAAGAAGGCCGAGGCCTACCTCGCCTCCACCGGCATCGCCGACACCGCGTACTTCGGCCCCGAGGCCGAGTTCTACGTGTTCGACAGCGTCCGCTTCGAGACCAAGTCGAACGAGGCCTTCTACCACATCGACTCCGAGGCGGGCGCCTGGAACACCGGTGCGCTGGAGGACAACCGCGGTTACAAGGTCCGGTACAAGGGCGGCTACTTCCCGACCCCGCCGGTCGACCACTTCGCCGACCTGCGCGCCGAGATCAGCCTGGAGCTGGGCAGGTCCGGCCTCCAGGTCGAGCGCCAGCACCACGAGGTGGGCACCGCCGGCCAGGCCGAGATCAACTACAAGTTCAACACGCTGCTCGCCGCGGCCGACGACCTTCAGCTGTTCAAGTACATCGTCAAGAACGTGGCGTGGAAGAACGGCAAGACCGCGACCTTCATGCCGAAGCCGATCTTCGGTGACAACGGCTCGGGCATGCACGTCCACCAGTCCCTGTGGCTGGGCGGCGAGCCGCTCTTCTACGACGAGCAGGGCTACGCGGGCCTGTCGGACATGGCGCGCTACTACATCGGCGGCATCCTCAAGCACGCCCCGTCGCTGCTGGCCTTCACCAACCCGACGGTGAACTCCTACCACCGTCTGGTCCCGGGCTTCGAGGCCCCGGTCAACCTGGTGTACTCGCAGCGCAACCGCTCCGCCGCGATGCGTATCCCGATCACCGGCTCCAACCCGAAGGCCAAGCGCGTCGAGTTCCGCGCCCCGGACTCCTCCGGCAACCCGTACCTGGCCTTCTCCGCGCTCCTCCTCGCGGGCCTGGACGGCGTCAAGAACAAGATCGAGCCGGCCGAGCCGATCGACAAGGACCTCTACGAGCTCGCCCCCGAGGAGCACGCGGGCGTCCCGCAGGTCCCGACCTCCCTCCCGGCCGTCCTCGACTCCCTCGAGGCCGACCACGAGTTCCTGCTCCAGGGCGATGTGTTCACCTCGGACCTGATCGAGACCTGGATCGACTACAAGCGCACCAACGAGATCGCTCCGCTCCAGCTGCGTCCGCACCCGCACGAGTTCGAGCTCTACTTCGACGTGTGAGCCGAATTCGTCCGACGTAGCGTCAGACGCTGAACGGTGAAGGCCGCCACCCGGGTCCGGGTGGCGGCCTTCACCGTTTCCGCGTCTCTCTCCGCCACCATCGCGGATCGCATCTGCGAGGCATTAGTGGCCATTCAAGCCGCATCTGCGACTTCATTCCCCCATTGGGCTCGCATATGCGGATTAGCGTCAGCGCGGGGCGGGCATAACGGCAGGATTGGCGTGCGATTCCCGCGGAGGTGGAAAGCCCATGAGCAATTCACCCCTACCCGTCAGCCCCGCCCCCTCCGGTGAGCCCGCCTCCGGGGCGTTCGCCGTGGTCCGGCTGGTGGGGGATCTGGCCCGGCCGGCTCGGCTCCGGGTGCGTGATCTGGGTGCCTGGCCTCAGCACCGGGCCCGGGTCAGCTTCGAGTGCGCGACCAGCGGGGTGCAGCACCACCGCTTCGAGGGCCCGCTGCTGCACGATGTGCTGTACGACGCGGGGCCCGGCTTCGACCCGGCCCGCCGCAAGGACCGGCTGCGTTTTCTGATCGACGTCACGGGGGCGGACGGGCACCGCGCGGTGCTCTCCTGGGGCGAGATCGATCCGGACTTCGGCCGCGCGCCCGTGCTGCTGGCGACGCGCATCGACGACACCCCGCTGGACCGGGCCGGGCCGCAGCTGGTGCTGCCGCAGGACCGGTGCGGGGCCCGGCACATCAGCGGGATCACCGCGATCCACGTCGACGGGCACTACACCGCCCGGGCGTGAGCGGCGCGGCCCATCGGCCGCCGGTCTATCGGCGCAGCCCGAGGGCGTCCCGGCCGGCGTAGCGGGCCTGGGCGCCGAGTTCCTCCTCGATGCGGATGAGCTGGTTGTACTTGGCGGTCCGGTCGGAGCGGGACATCGACCCGGTCTTGATCTGGCCGCAGCCGGTGGCCACCGCGAGGTCGGCGATCGTGGTGTCCTCGGTCTCGCCGGAGCGGTGCGACATGACCACCGTGTAGCCCGCCTGGTGGGCGGTGCGGACGGTGGCCAGGGTCTCGGTGAGGGTGCCGATCTGGTTGACCTTGACCAGGATGGAGTTGGCCACTCCGTCGACGATGCCCTCGCGCAGCAGCGTCTCGTTGGTGCAGAACACGTCGTCGCCGGTGAGCTGGCAGCGGTCGCCGAGCCGGGCCATCAGCAGCCGCCAGCCGTCGAGGTCGTTCTCTGCCATCGCGTCCTCGATCGAGGCGACGGGGTAGCGGTCGACCAGCCCGGCGAGGTAGTCCACGTGCTGCTCGGGGGTGCGGCGCACGCCCTCGCCCGCGTAGTCGTAGACCCCGTCCCGGAAGAACTCGGAGGTGGCGGGGTCCATGACGACGGTGATGTCCTCGCCGGGCTTGTAGCCGGTGCGCTCGACGGCGCGGACGACGAAGTCCAGCGCCTCGTCGGCCGTGCGCAGGGCGGGGGCGAAGCCGCCCTCGTCGCCGACGCCGGTGCTGTGGCCGGCGGTGATGAGGTCGCGGCGCAGGGTGTGGAAGACCTCCGAGCCCATGCGTACGGCCTCGGCGAAGGTGGCCGCGCCGATCGGGGCGATCATGAACTCCTGGAAGTCCAGCGGATTGTCGGCGTGCGCGCCGCCGTTGACGATGTTCATCATCGGCACCGGCAGCCACCGCGCGTCCACCCCGCCGACGTACCGGTACAGCGGCAGCCGGTGCGCGGCCGCGGCCGCCTTGGCCACGGCGAGCGAGACGCCCAGGGTGGCGTTGGCGCCGAGCCGGGACTTGTTGGGGGTGCCGTCCAGCTCGATCAGGGCCGTGTCGACCGCGGACTGGTCCTCCGCGTCCAGGCCGACCACGGTGTCCGCGATGGTCTCGTTGACGGCGTCGACGGCGCGGCGTACGCCCTTGCCGTGGTAGCGGGCCGGGTCCTCGTCGCGCAGCTCCACCGCCTCCCGCGCCCCGGTCGAGGCCCCGGACGGCACGGCGGCGCGGCCGAGCGAGCCGTCGGACAGCTCGACGTCCACCTCGACGGTGGGGTTGCCGCGGCTGTCGATGATCTCGCGTGCGACGACGCGGGCGATGGCGGTCATGGTGCAGCTCCTCACATGCGCTGAATGTTTCCTGATGAAACAAAGTGAGTTCCGAAAAGGAACTTACTATGGGGGCATGAGGATGCACAACGCCGACGCGACCTGCGGCATCGCCCAGGCCGCCACGATCGTGGGCGACTGGTGGAACGTACTGATCCTGCGGGAGGTCGCCCGCGGCCAGGTGCGCTTCGACGCCCTCGCCGCCGAGTTGGGCCTGTCCCGCAAGGTCCTCACCGAGCGGCTCGGCCGCCTCGTCGCCGCCGGTGTGCTGAGCCGCGGCCTCTACCAGCGCCGCCCGGTGCGCTACGAGTACCTGCTCACCGACTCCGGACGCGCGCTGCTGCCGGTGCTGGTGGCCATGCAGGACTGGGGCGACCGCTGGGCCCTCGGTGACGGGAGCCTGACCGCCACGGCGGCGGAGGACGGCGCCGAGCACGCCCGCGTCCATGGGCTGGCCGGCACGCGGCTGCCCGAGGGGCTGCTGCTGCCCGCCACAGGCGGCGCCCCGCTCGACGTGGTCGCGCCGGACGCCGCCGCGACCGTCCTGTTCAGCTATCCGGCCACCGGCGTCCAGTGGGAGGAGCCACTGCCCGGCGCCGCCGGCAGCACCCTGGAGAACCGCCTCTTCCGCGACGCCTGGCCCGCGCTGCGGGACGCGGGCGTGGCCGTCCACGGCGTCAGCACCCAACTCCCGGACGAGCAGGCGGCCTTCGCCCGCGCCGAGTCCGTGCCCTACCCGCTGCTGTCCGACCACCGGCTGAGCCTCGCCGCCGCCCTGCGGCTGCCCACCTTCCACGGCGCGGGCAGGCTCCGGCTCAAGCGCGCCGTCCTCGTCCTCGACCCGCGGCGGACCGTCCGGCATGTCCGCTTCCCCGTCGGCGACATCTCCCACGCCGTGGACGAGGCCCGGCGGCTCGCGACCGCACTGGCGCACGGCTGAGCCCCGGCCCAAACCTGCCTCCGCACCCCGCTGGTTCCGCGCCGGCTATGCCATCCTGATGGTGTGAGCGCCCTCGCTTGTCCGGGCGGGCACACGGGCGCGCCAGGAGGTGGAATGGCGCAATGGCCGGCCAAGGCGGCTCCGGAGTGGACCTCACGGTGGAGGGCGCCGTGACGGAGCAGGCCCTGGTGTTCGCCACGGCGGCGCTGACCGCCGTGTACGTACTGTCCCCGGACGGCGACGAGCTGCGGCTCACCGAGACGGCCGGCGGCCCGCGCGCCCTGTACGGCCTGCCGACCAGCTATCCGCTGTCCGGGCGCTCCCCCGTCGCCGACGCCTTCCGCACCGGCCGGCCCCAGTGGTCGACCTCCGCGAAGCTCGCCGCCTACGGGGAGGGCGCCCAGCGGGCCCTCCCGGCCGATATGTCGCTGGGCGCGCTGCCGCTGGGGGCGGACGGCAGACGGCTGGGCTGTCTGGTCGTGGTGTATCCGGGGGACGGCTTCGACGCCGAGCAGCGCAATTTCCTGGAGCTGTACGCCGATCAGATCGCCGCCCAGCTCAAGGCGGGCGACCGGGCAAGCGGCGGGGCCCCGGCCCGGACCGGGCCGCTGTCGGTGCTGCGCTCCGCGCTGGACCATCTGCACGTCGGCTCGTTCACCCTGGTGCTGGACACCGGGCGGATCGACGCGGACGCGCAGCTGCTCGAGCTGGTCGACATCGCCCCGGAGTCCTTCGACGGGCGGGTGGAGACCCTGCTGGCGCACACCGTGCCGGAGGACCTGCCCGCGCTGATGTCCATCGTCGAGCCGGGCCAGATGGCGCTCGGCAGCCGTGACCTGGAGTTCCGTATCCGCCGGCCGACCGGCGAGCTGCGCTGGCTGCGGCTGTGCTGCCGGATCCAGGGCGATGCCGTGGGCACCCCGGAGCGGCTGCTCGGCCTGGTGGCGGACGCCTCGTATCTGCGGCCCACCGCCGACGAGGTCTCCCGGGTGCAGCGGCTGTCCGCGGCGCTGGCCAACGCGATGACCGTCCGCGACGTCAGCCTGGTGGTGACCGCGGCGCTGCGCGAGCCGCTGGGGGCCGACCGGGTGGCGCTCGCCGAGCTGGAGGGCGACCGGCTGGTGGTGACCGCCCTCGACCCGCCGGAGCCCAGCGCCTGGCCGGGGATGTGGCGGTCCGAGTGGCGGTCGGAGTGGCCCGATGTGCCGCTCCGCGCGCTGCCCACGCTGGAGACCGCGCTGCGCGAGGGCCGGATCACCCTGCTGCCCCCGGACGGCGGCCTGGAGCCCGGCCTCGCGGACATGGGCGCCGGCGGCCTGGCCGTCCTGCCGCTCCCGGCCCAGGGCCGGGTGGTGGGGGTCTGTCTGGTCGGCTGGGCGGAGCCGCACCGGTTCTGCCCGGAGGAGCGGTCGCTGCTGACCGCGACGGCGGGCCTGGTGGGGCAGGCCCTGATGCGCGCCCACGCGTACGACGCCGAGCACGAGCTCGCCACCATGCTTCAGCGCAGCCTGCTGCCCCGCCGGCTGCCCCCGCTCCCCGGCGGGGTGGCCGTGGCCCGCTATCTGCCCGCGATGAGCGGTCTCGAGGTGGGCGGCGACTGGTACGACGTCATCCCGCTGCCCAACGGCCATGTGGCGCTGGTGATCGGCGACGTCCAGGGGCACAGCGCCGGGGCCGCGACCATCATGGGCCAGATACGCACGGCCATCAGGGCCTACGCGGTGGAGGGCCACCCGCCGGACGTGGTGATCTGCCACGCCAACCGGCTGCTGGTCGGCATGGAGACGGAGCTGTTCGCCACCTGCGCCTATGTCGAGCTGGACATGGAGGAGGGCGACGCCTGGTTCGTCCGGGCCGGACATCTGCCGCCGCTGCTGCGCCACCCGGACGGCACCACCGAGGAGGTGGAGGCCGAGGGCGGGCCGCCGCTGGGGGTGCTCGCCGACGCGGAGTTCGCCATGACGGCGGTCGGGCTGGCCCCGGGCACGGTGCTCACGCTGCTGACGGACGGCCTGGTGGAGTCCGCGGCCCTCCCCCTGGACGACGGCCTGCTGCGGGTGCGACGGGCGCTCTCGGAGGCGGACCCGTCCGACGCCGGGCGGCTGGCCGACTCGCTGCTGGGCGACCTCAGCCGGCGCGACGACGATGTGGCCCTGCTGTTGCTGCGCTACGACGGGATGAAGGTCCGGCCGATCCGGGCCGGGTGGGCGGTGTGGCGGCTGCCCGACGCCGTGATGCACGCGCGCCGCTTCACCGCGCGCACGCTGCGCTCCTGGCGCGTGGCGGAGGAGTCCGACATGGTCCTGCTCGTCGTCTCGGAGCTGGTCACCAACGCCCTGGTGCACACGCAGGGCCCGGTGCGGCTGGACCTCACGCTGGCCGGGGACCGGCTGCGGATCGCGGTGAGCGACGCGTCGCCGCGGGCGCCCGCCAAGCCGGTGCTCGTGGACTGGGAGTCGACCGGCGGCCGGGGCCTGCTCCTGGTCGAGGCGATGTCGGCGACCTGGGGCTCGGTGCCGGTCAGCGGCGGCAAGCAGGTGTGGGGCGAGCTCGTGGTCGCCGCGGGCCGGACGGCCGACGGGGACGGGGACGGGGACGGGGACGGGGACGGGGACGGAACGCAGTGAGCCGGACCCGAGCCGGGCCGGAATCCGGATCCGGAGCCGGAACCGGAGCCGGATCCGGAGCCGCCCCGCCCGGTGCCGGGTGAGGAGGTGCTTCGCACCGTGAGAGCCCATCGGCGCCATGCCGCCCTCCTCGCGGTCGCGGCCTCGCTGGCCCTCGCCCTGGGCGCCTGCGGCAAGGCGGCCGAGTCCGGCACCGTCGTACGGCCCGTCCCGCCCCCGACGACGGGCCACCCGACGATCGGCCTGCTGCTGCCGGACAGCACCACCCCGCGCTGGGACCGGTTCGACCGGCCCCTGATCGAACGGCGGATCGGGCAGTTGTGCCCCGCCTGCACGGTGCAGGCGGTCAGCGCCCAGGGGGACGTGGCCCTCCAGCAGCATCAGGTGGACTCGATGATCATCAAGGGGGTGAACGCCCTGCTCCTGGTCCCCGTGAACGCCAAGGCGATGCACCCCGCCGTCGAGAAGGCACGGAACGCGCGCATCCCCGTCGTCTCGTACGACCGCCTCGCCGAGGGCCCCATCTCGGCCTATGTCTCCTTCGACGGCCAGGAGGTCGGCAGGCTCCAGGCGAAGGCGCTGCTGAGGGCCATGGGCCCGCGGGCGCGCGGCGCCGGGATCGTCATGATGAACGGCGACCTGGCCGACCCCAACGGGGTCGCGTTCAAGAAGGGAGCGCTGTCCGTCCTCCACGGCAGGGTCAGGATCGAGAAGTCGTACGACACGGCGGGCTGGCGGCCGGAGAACGCCTACACCAACATGTCCGGCGCCATCGCCGCGCTCGGCCCGCACCGCATCGACGGCGTCTACGCCGCCAACGACGGCATCGCCTCCGGGGTGATCGCCGCCCTCAGGGCCAACAGCATCCGGCCGATACCCCCGGTCACCGGCCAGGACGCCGAACTCGCCGCCGTACAGCGCATCGTGGAGGGCAAGCAGTACATGAGCGTCTACAAGCCCTTCAAGCCCGAGGCGTACGCCGCCGCCCGGATCGCCGTCAACCTGGCCCGGGGCTCGGGCCCCGGCCCGATCGCCCGGGACCGGGTCCGCGGCGACATCCCGGCCGTGCTGCTCCACCCGATCCCGCTGACCGTCCACAACATCCGGCAGACGGTGGTCAAGGACGGCATGTACACGATTCGCCAGATCTGCACCCCGGAGTACCGGCCGGCCTGTGTGAGGGCCGGGCTCATGCCCTAGGGGAGATGGTTACCGTGCCGGCTGCACCTCTGCTGGCGTTGCGCGATGTCTCCAAGCGGTTCGGCGCCGTCCAGGCGCTCGCCGACGTCGAGTTGGAGATCCACACCGGTGAGGTCGTCGCCCTGCTGGGGGACAACGGCGCCGGCAAGTCCACCCTGGTCAAAGTGATCGCCGGGGTCGGCCCCGCCGACCGGGGCGTCTTCGCGTGGGAGGGCCGCGCGGTCCAGGTCAAGCGCCCCCACGACGCGCAGAGCCTGGGCATCGCGACCGTCTACCAGGACCTGGCGCTGTGCGAGAACCTCGATGTCGTCGGCAATGTCTTCCTCGGCCGCGAGGTGCGCAGATTCGGCATCCTCGACGAGGTGGAGATGGAGCGCCGGACCCGCGAACTGCTGGCGGCGCTGTCCATCCGCGTCCCCGACGTACGCGTCCCGGTGGCCACCCTGTCCGGCGGCCAGCGGCAGACCGTCGCGATCTCCCGGGCGCTGCTGGGCGAGCCCAGGCTCCTGCTGCTCGACGAGCCCACCGCCTCCCTCGGCGTCGAGCAGACCTCGCACGTCCTCGACCTGGTGGAGCGGCTGCGCGACCACGGTCTGGGGGTGCTGCTGATCAGCCACAACATGGGCGACGTCAAGGCCGTCGCGGACCACGCCGCGGTGCTGCGGCTGGGGCGTAACAACGGCTTCTTCGATGTGACCACCACCTCCCAGGAACAGATCATCTCCTCCATCACCGGCGCCACCTCCCATGCCCGCCGGCCGCCCCGCGCCGGGGAGGCGGGGCCGTGAGCGCCCGCGCCCCGGCGCCCGCCCGGCGCGCCGAGGACGGCGTGTTCGGCGAGTTCCGGCGGCGCCTGGGCAGCGGCGAACTGGGCTCGCTGCCGGTCGTCCTCGGCCTGATCCTGCTCTGGGCCGTCTTCGAGATCCTGAACAGCAACTTCCTCTCGCCGCGCAATCTGTCCAACCTGAGCGTGGACATCGTGGGCACCGGGCTGATCGCGGTCGGCGTCGTCTTCGTGCTGCTCATCGGGGAGATCGATCTGTCGGTCGGCTCGGTCAGCGGGCTGGCGGCGGCCGCCTTCGCCGTGCTGAACGTCAACCAGGGCCTGCCGGAGTGGCTCGCCCTGGTCATCGCGGTGCTCCTGGGCGCCCTGATCGGCGTCGTGCACGGGTTCTTCTTCGCCAGATTCGGCGTACCGGCCTTCGTCGTCACCCTCGCCGGCCTGCTGGCCTGGAACGGCCTCACCCTCTACCTCCTCGGCCAGAGCGGCACGATCAACCTCCACGACCAGGGGCTCGTCGCCAAACTGACCAGCTACTACTTCCATGACATCGCCGCCGCCTACGGCCTCGCCGCCCTCGGCCCCACCGCCTTCTTCCTCGCCGCCTACCGCGACCGGTGGCGCCGCAAGGCCGCCGCCATGCCGTACCGGCCGCTCCACGAGATCGCGGTGCGCACCGGCGCGATCGCGGTGGTCGCGTTCGCGGCCGCCTATGTGCTCAACCGGTTCCAGGGCCTGCCGCTCGCCCTGCTGATCTTCGTCGTGCTGGTGGCCCTGCTGGACGTGCTGCTGCGCCGTACGCCCTACGGCCGCTCGGTCTACGCGCTGGGCGGCGGCGTCGAGGCGGCCCGGCGGGCCGGGGTCCGGGTGGCGTGGGTGCGGATCTCGGTCCTCATGGCGTCGGGCACGATGGCCGCGCTGGGCGGCCTGTTCCTGGCCTCGCGGATCACCTCGGTCAGCCAGCCCTCCGGCTCCGCGATCCTGCTGCTGAACGCCCTGGCGGCGGCCGTCATCGGCGGCACCAGCCTGTTCGGCGGCCACGGCAGGACGTGGAGCGCGGTGCTGGGCATCCTGGTGATCGAGTCGCTCGCGTCCGGTATGGCCCTGCTGAACATCCAGTCGGCCCTCCAGTTCATGATCACTGGCGGGGTGCTGCTCGCCGCCGTCGTCCTCGACTCGCTCTCCCGCGGCTCCCAGAAGACGCGCGGCCGGGCCTGACCCCGCCGGCCGGGGCGCCGCGCCATGCCCCGTTCGGGTGGATCCGCGCCGTATGCCGGACGCCGCGGTGGGCCGTACGGCAGCGTGTGGGGCCGACGCACCGCCGCAAGGGGGATCCATGGCGACCCAGACCTCCGACCAGCCGGCCGAACGGCCCACCGAGGAGCTGCGGTACCGGTCGGCCACGCTCGCGGCGCTCGAGCGGAACCCGATCAACAGCCGGTCCATGGCGCGCAGGCTGCCGCTGCTGGTGCGGCGGGCGCTCGCGCTCGGCTGGCAGGTGGACCGCAGGGCGGTGGTCGCGCTGGTGCTGTGCCAGGTGCTGTCGGGGTTCTTCGAGGCGTTCGGGCTGCTGGCCACCACCGGCACGATCACGGCACTGATCTCCTCCGGTCACATGTCCGACCGGCTCCAGGAGGCGCTGCCCTCGCTCGCGGTGCTCGCCGGGGCGGCCGGGTTACGGGCGCTGCTGGGCATCGGCGTGTCCAACATCTCCACCCGGCTGGCCCCCCGGATCTCCCGGGAGGCCGAGATGCGGATGCTGCACGCGGCGATCAACGCCGAACTGGCGGCGTACGACAACCCCGGGTTCAACGACAAGTGGGACGCGGCCGACCGGGGCGCCGTCGTCGCCCAGGACCTGATCATCGAGTCCCAGCAGCTGACGGCCTGCCTCGCCTCCCTGGTGGCGGCGGCGGGCGTGGTGACCGTACTGCACCCGGCGCTGCTGCCGCTGCTGCTGCTCGCCGCGCTGCCGCAGGGCGTGGCCGGGATGAAGGCGGCCCGGGTGCACTACGAGACCTCGCGCGCGATGAGCGCCGAGCGGCGCACGCTCGGGCTGCTGCGCTGGTACATGGTCGACAAGGACATCGCCGACCAGCTGCGCTCGGGCACCATGGCGGCCTTCCTCCTCGGCCGCTACCGCGCCATCGGCGCGCGGGTCGACGCCGCGACCGACCGGGCGGCCCACCGGGGCGCGCGGTACGCGGTGCTGGGCGCGCTGGCCGGAGGGGCCGCCTCCGGGCTGGTGTGGGCGGCGCTGGCGCTGCTGCTGGGCTCGGGGCGGATGTCCGTCGCCTCGGCGGGGACCGCGGTCTTCGCGCTGCGCACGGTGGGCTCCTCGCTGCGCGGCATGGTGGGCTACGGCACCCGGCTGTTCCGCACCGGACTGTATCTGGACGACTGGGCGGAGTTCATCGAGGAGGCGGGCGGCCACCGGGTGCGGCGCGGCGGGCGGGTCGCGTCCGCGCCGAAGGTGGTCAGGGCCGAGGCGGTCACCTACCGCTATCCGGAGTCGGACGCGCCGGCCCTGGACGAGGTGAGCGTGGAGGTCCGGCGCGGCGAAGTCCTCGCCCTGGTCGGCGAGAACGGCTCCGGCAAGACCACGCTCAGCAAGCTGCTCACGGGGCTGTATCTGCCGTCGGGCGGCGCGGTCACCTGGGACGACGTCAAGACCGGGGACCTCGACCCGGACGCGCTGTGGCGGCAGACCGCGGTCGTCCCCCAGGACTACGCCCACTGGCCGCTGACCGCCCGCGAGAACATCACGCTCGGCCAGCCGCACGGCGGGGACGAGGCGGTGAGGGAGGCCGCCGCGCACTCCGGGGCGCACGAGGTCCTGGACGGGCTGCGCAGCGGCCTGGACACGCTGCTGGCCCGGCAGTGGTGGGGCGGGGTGGAGCTGTCCGGCGGCCAGTGGCAGCGGATCGCCCTGGCCCGCGCCTTCCACCGGCCCGCCGGGCTGCTGGTGATGGACGAGCCCACCAGCGCCCTCGACGCGCGCGCCGAGCACCGTATCTTCGCGGGGCTGCGGCGGCTGGCGGAGGACCGCGCGGTCGTCCTGGTCACCCACCGCCTGGCGAACGTCGCGGTCGCCGACCGCATCGTGGTGCTGGACCGCGGCCGGGTGATCCAGCAGGGCACCTTCGGCGAACTCGTCGACGCGCCCGGGCTGTTCCGGGAGCTGTGGACCCTCCAGAACGACCGAGGCCCGGCGCCCGAACCCACGCCCTGACGCCGGCACCGGGCTGCTCCTCGATGGGCGGCTCCGCCGCGCGGGGTGCTCCGCCCCAGCCCCCGGGCGGCCCACCCCGACGCCTACGGCGGGCTGCTCCCCTCCCCGCCAGGCACCGCACGACCGCTCACCCGGCCAGCCCGGCCGCCGCCGCGCGCTGCCGCGAGGCGGCTATTTCGTCGTACGCCCGGTCGCGGCCCTCCCAGTGGGAGCCCTCGACGGACTTGCCGGGCTCGAGGTCCTTGTAGACCTCGAAGAAGTGGGTGATCTCCATCCGGTCGAACTCCGAGACGTCGCCGATGTCCCGCACCTCCGCATAGCGCGGATCGTGGGCCGGGACGCACAGGATCTTCTCGTCCGGGCCCTTCTCGTCGCTCATGCAGAACATGCCGATGGCCCGGCACTCGATGACACACCCGGGAAACGTCGGCTCACCGACCGTGACCAGCGCGTCCAGCGGGTCGCCGTCGCGCCCCAGGGTGTGGTCGATATAGCCGTAGTCGGCCGGGTACTTGGTGGCGGTGAACAGCATCCGGTCCAGCCGGATCCGCCCCGACTCATGGTCCATCTCGTACTTGTTGCGAGACCCCTCGGGGATCTCCACGACGACGTCGAAGTCCATCGCGACCTCCTCCCGCGGCCACCCCCGCGCCCGGCGCGCGCTTCCAGTGTGCGCCGGGCCCGCAGGGCACGCCGTACGAAGGTCACACGCCCCGGCCCAGCCTCCGGTTGGCCAGGACGGACACCTTGCGGCGGACGGCCGTCACCTCGTCGGCGTGGATCTCCGCCACCAGCAGCCCCGGCGTCGCCCCCAGCCGCTGCCGTACGGTCCCGTCGGGGCCGACGACGGCGCTGTGCCCGATGCCGGTGGGGGCCGTCGGGTCGGCCGCCTCCGCGGCCAGGGTGCCGGTGGCCGCGGGGTCGGCCTGGCCGACGGCGGCGAGCCATACCGTGGCGTCCAGCGCCCGCGCCCGGGTCAGCAGTTCCCACTGCTCGCGCTTGCCCGGCCCCGCGCCCCAGGAGGCGGGCAGCAGCGAGAGCCGCGCGCCCGCGTCGGCGTGGGCCCGGAACAGCTCGGGGAAGCGCACGTCGTAGCAGGTGGCCAGGCCGATCCGGACGCCCTCCAGGTCGAAGGTCACCACCTTGGAACCGGGCGCGACGGAGTCGGACTCGGCGTAACCGAAGGCGTCATACAGATGGATCTTGTCGTAGGAGGTCTCGACTCCGGGCCCGGTGGCCAGCAGGGTGTTGGCCACCCGCCCGTCGGGCGCCGGGGTGAACATGCCCGCCACGATCACCACTCCGCAGTCCTTGGCGATCCGCCGGACCTCGGTGGCCCACGGCCCGTCCAGCGGCTCGGCGAGCGGCGCCAGCGGGGTGCCGAAACACGCCATGGCTGCCTCAGGAAAGACGATCAAACGGGCATCGGCCGCGGCGGCGCGATGCGCCTGCTCCCGGAGGACGGCAAGGTTCTGCTCCGGGCGCGGGCCGCTGACAATCTGGCTCAGTGCGATACGCATGACGCGATCTGCCTCATTCCCTGGACGTTGCCTCGAGTGGTCCCTACGGGTGTGTACGTGACGCCCCCGGGGGTGCGCTCATTGTGCGGCCTGCGCATAACTGACCGCCCGTCACCCGAAAGCCGCCGCAGGAAAGCCGTCGGCCGCACGACCGGTGAGGTCATGCGGCCGACGGCCCGTATCCGTCTCCGTATCCGTTTCCGTGTCAATTCACTTGTGGATTCACGCCTCCCGGCTCCTGCGCATCAACACCCCCGCCGCGAAAAGCCCGAGGACGCATGTGATGGCGCCGACAACGACGTTGTTCCAGATCATTCCGGCGTCGGGGAACCGTGTGACCACCCAGGGAGAGATGATCATCCATACACCGATCGCGGACATCGCCCAGCACAGGCTGTACATCCGGCGCGGCGCCGTGGTCAGACCGATGCCCAGCAGGGCCACGCAGATGCCCAGGATGAGGTTGTTGACCGTGAGGTCGGGGCGGGCGCCCGAGAAGTGGACCACCCAGGGGGAGATCGCGAAGTAGAGACCGGCCAGAAGCACCGGCCCGTCGACGAAGACAACATCCCGTGCACCAACCATGCGTGCGTACCGCTCCCGCATTTCGGTTACGTCGGGGTGATGCGTGATATCACTCCTGTGGCGTGAGACGTCGGCCATACGACTCGCCTCCTTCGATCCATGCAAGTCTGACCGCGCAGTGCGGCGCGCTGCCGCACCACCATTGTGCGCCTCGCCTTGATTTATAGGTAGATGTCTGTTTGAGCGGGAGGGAAGCGGATATGCCCGTGAGGCGGCATTCCGAGCCGCATGCCGAATGGCATTCCGAACGGCACTCCGGACCGCGTCCGGAGCCCGCGGTCGGACGCGGCGAACTGCTGGCCCGGGGGCGCGAGCAGCTGGCGCGCGGCGGGAGCGTGCTGTTGCCGGGGCCGGCCGGGATCGGCAAGTCCACCGTACTGCGGGCGCTGGCCGCGGAGGTGTCGGGCGGCGGGCGGCTGGTGCTGCGCTGCTCCCCCGCCGAGTCGGAGCGCCGACTGCCCTATCTGGCCCTGATCGATGTGCTCGGGCCGGTCGCGGACGAGGTCGCGGGCGCGCTGCCCGACTGGCAGCGGTCCGCCCTGGACGAGGCGCTCACCGGGCGGCGCGGCCCCGCCGACCCCGCCGAACAGCACGGCAGGCACGACGGACACGACGGGCACGACGGGCTGACGCTGCGCCTGGCGGTGCTCTCGGTGCTGCGGGCGCTGGCCGAGCGGGCGCCCGTACTGCTGGTGGTGGACGACCTCCAGTGGATGGACCCGCCCAGCCGCGAGCTGTTGGCCTTCGCGGCCCGCCGAGTGGGCGGGCTGCCGGTGGGGATGGTCGCGGCGGTGCGGACGGATCCGGTCCTGGCACCGTCCGGCGGCGAAGCGGAACGGAACAGCCCGGCCTACTTTCTACGCGCGTTGCCCCCGCCCGCGCTCGTCCTGCCGGTGCCCCCGCTGTCGTATCCGCAGGTCGCCACGGTGCTGAGGGCACGAAGACCGGCGAAACTCCCCGGTTCCGTGCTGCGCGAGATCCACCGCACCAGCGGCGGCAACCCCTGCTTCGCCCTCGAACTCGCCCGCGCGCTCGCCGAGTCGGGCAGCGCGCCGCGCCCCTGCGAGCCGCTGCCGGTCCCGGCCGCCCTGCGCGACCTGGTCCTCGACCGGCTGCGCGCCCTGCCCGCGCCGGGCCGCCGAACGCTGCTGATCGCGAGCGCCGCCGAACGCCCCACCCTGGCGCTGCTGCGCGCCGCGGGCCGCGCCGAGGCCGAGGCGGAGCTCGCCGAGGCGGCCGCGCTGGGTTCCGTGGACCGGGAGCACGACCCGCACGCCGCGGTCCGCTTCACGCATCCGATCCTCTCCGCCGCCCTGTACGCCGAGGCGGCGCCCGGTGACCGGCGCGCGGCGCACGCCGCCCTCGCCGAAGCCACCGCCGACCCGGTCGAACGGGCCCGCCATCTGGCCCTGGCCACCGCGGACCGGGACGAGCACATCGCCGCGACCCTGGCCGGCGCCGCCGCCCTCGCGCGCGAGCGCGGGGCGCCCTCGGCCGCCGCGCGCCTGGGCCTGCTCGCCGCCGACCGCACCCCCGCCGAGGCGGTGCGCACCGCCTTCGCCCGGCGGCTTGACGCGGCCGAGGACGCCCTGGTCGCGGGCGAGCCGGAGCTCGCCCGCGACACCGCCCAGGAGGTGCTGGCCAAGGCGGTGCGCCCGGCCGACCGAATACGGGCGTGGCTCACCGTCATCGACTCGGCCGGGCAGGCCATGGCGGACCTGGACGACGCCTTCCCGCAGGCCCTCGCCGACGCCGGAGCCGACCCCCGGCTGCTCGCCCCGCTGCGCCTCCGGCTGTCGCGGCGCGCCCTGCTGGTCCTCGGCTCGCTACCGCGGGCCCGCCGGGAGGCCGCCGAGGCCGCGCGGCTCGCGGCCCTGGCGGGCGACCGCCGCACCGAGTTGCTCGCGCTGTCCTGCCAGGCGCGCGCCGAGGCCCTGATGGGCCACCAGGACGCCGAACACACCCTGGCCCGGGCGCTCGCCGAGCCCCAAGGCCCCCAGGACCAGCAGCTGGCCTGCGCCCCGGACGGGCCCGGCCATACGCGCTTTCGCACGCTGCTGGCGGACGACCGGCTGGAGGAGGCGCGGGCGGCGGGCGCGGCGCTGGTCCGGCTCGCGGAGCGGCGCGGCGCGGTGCCCAGCCGGATCCTGTCTCTGCGCGGGCTCGCCGAGACCGAGCTGCGGGCGGGCCGCTGCGCGCCCGCCCTGGATCTCGCGCACCGCTCCCTGCGGCTGGCCCGGGACGCCGGGGTCGGCGAGGGGCCGGCGCTGCGGCTCGCGGCGCTGGCCGAGGCGTCGGGCGGCGGCGTGGCGCGCGCCCTGTCCCTGGCGCGGGAGGCGGTGCACCGCGCCCAGGAGGACGGGGACCTGCTCCATCTGGCCCGGAACCTGTCCGTGCTCGGCCACGCCCGGCTGGTGGGCGGCGACCCCGAGGGGGCCGTCCTCGCGCTGCGCCGGGTACGGGAGATGGAGCGCGCGCAGGGCGTGGCCGACCCGGCGCGCGGCCGCTGGCAGGGCGACCTGGCCGAGGCCCTGGTGCGCACCGGCGGGCTCGACGAGGCGCGCGAGGTCGTCGAGTCCACGCGCGCCCCGGCGATCCGGCTGGGCCGGGCCGGCGCCCTGGCCGTGCTCCAGCGGGCCGAGGCCCAACTGAGGGCCGCTCGCGGCGACCTGGACGCCGCGGCCGCCGCGCTGCGGGCGGCGGCGGCCCGCCTCCGCGCGCTCGGACACCGGATCGAGGAGGGGCGGGCGGAGCTGGCGCTGAGCCAGGTGGAGCTGCGCCGGGGCGACATCGCGGCCGCGCGCACCGCGCTCGACGCGGCGGCACACGTCTTCCGGCGCGCCCGGGCCCGCACCTGGCTGGAGCGGGTGTCGGCGGAACTGGCCGCGGTGGAGCCGGAGTACGGCGCGTACGTCAGGACGGCGGCGCCGGGAAGCGTCCCCGGCGCCGGACCGCCCCCGGCCGCGCTGCCGCCGAGCGGGCTGCCGTCGAGCGGGCTGCTGGACGCGCTGGCCGAGATGGAGCGCCGGGTGGCCGCGCTGGTCCTGGAGGGCGCGACCAACAGGGAGATCGCGGCCCGCCTGTTCATCAGCGTCAAGACCGTGGAGGCGACGCTCACCAGGGTCTACCGGAAATTGGGGATCCGATCGCGCGTCGACATCGTCAGACTCGCGACGCGCTGGACAGGGTGAGGTGGGCGGGAGGAGCACCGCTGAAGTGGGGCTCAACTCGGGTTTGGCGCGGGGCACATGGGGGTTTCCCTATGCCACAGGTCAAGGGCCAACCCTCATTGGGTGTGTGGTGCAACGGCTTCTAGCGTGAAGCGGCCGTCGGCGATCAGGAGGTCGCCGGCCTGGTGCGCTCCGCTTCCTGTTCCCCCCACTTTCAAGAAGCCACGAGGAGAAGCATGTTCTTCAAGCTCCCCCGCCGCGCCACCCTCACCGCCGCCGCCGTCGCCGCGGCGGCGTCCCTCGCCACCGTGCTGACCGGCACCGCCGCCCAGGCCGCCCCGCAGCCCATCGTCGGCGGCACGACGACCACGGCGACCGCGTACCCGTACGTCATGCAGATCACGGACTCCTCGCAGAACCAGTTCTGCGGCGGCACCCTGGTGTCCCCGACCAAGGTGGTCACCGCCGCTCACTGCATGGTCGGCGAGTCCACCAGCAGCGTCCGCGTGGTCGGCGGCCGCACCTACCGCAACGGCACCAACGGCACCGTCGCGAGAGTCAGCAAGATCTGGATCCACCCCACGTACGCCAGCGTCACCAAGGGCGACGACGTGGCCGTGCTGACCCTGTCGACCTCCATGCCGTACACCGCGCTGCCCTACGTCTCCTCGTCCGACACCGGCCTGTACGCGGCCGGCAGCACCGCCCGCATCCTCGGCTGGGGCACCACCAGTTCGGGCGGCTCCTCCTCCAACCAGCTGCGCACGGCCACCGTGCCCACCGTCTCCGACTCCAGCTGTAGCGGGTCGTACGGCAGCCGCTACATAGCCTCGGACATGGTCTGCGCCGGATACACGCAGGGCGGCGTGGACACCTGCCAGGGCGACAGCGGCGGCCCGCTGGTCATCGGCGGCAAGCTGGCGGGCATCACCTCCTGGGGCGACGGCTGCGCGGCGGCGGGCGCCCCGGGCGTCTACACCCGGCTGACCACGTTCTCCTCGCTGGTCGCCACCCAGATCAACTCGTAGCTCCGAAAGTCCGGTTTCGGCCGGGGCCCGCGGCCCCGCCGGACGGCGCTCCGACGCCCGTAGGAGAGGTCCCTGATCTCCCCTGCGGGCGTCCGCCGTGGGCGCCGGGCCGCGGTCAGGCCGGGAAGACCTCGTCGTGCTTCACGTACCAGGCGCGGTCGAGGTCGGTCACATTGACGGTGGTCCCCACGGTCAGCCCCGGGACGGGCGCCAGATGGGCGCGCGCCACCTCCAGCACCGCCTGGGACAGCTCACGCTTGGTCTCCGCGTCCCGGCCGGACAGGATCGCCACCTCGATGTGGATCATGGCGTGGTGCGGGGCGCCGTCCGCGATGACGGCGTCCTCCAGCCGGCGGAACCGGGTCTTGCAGCCGGCCACCTGGGTGTCGATGGTCTTGGCGACGACCGGGTGCAGGGCGAGGCCGAAGGCGCGGCGGTCGAAGGCCTCGGTCAGGGTGTCGGAGTACTCGACGACGATGTGCGGCATGGGGAATGCGCTCCTTACGGGGTGGCGGCGGGCTGCGCTCGCCAGGACCTGTTGCCCGGGCATCGTCGCACCCGGCCACCGCGGCGCGCGCCGCGGGCGGGTCGTCTGCTTCAATAGGGGAATGGCCAGCCTCCATGACGCCGCGACGGGTCCCCTCGACCTCGAGCCGTTCTGGCCGTCCCGGCAGGCGCACCACTTCGACCGCGAGTGTTGCCGCGTATCGCATGCGCGGGCCCGCTCGCTCGGCCGCTGACGCCACCCGACCGCTCAGCCGCCCTGCTCCCGGGTGATCTCCCGGCGGCACAGCCCGCGCGCACGACGTCCACCGACGCCCCTTGAGCGCGAAAGAGCCGATTCCCATGACAAACGTCCGTAGTCTGTCCACCTCCGGCGCCCCCACCTCCGCCGCCCCGGCCGCCGCGTCCGGCCGCCACCCCCATCCCCACCGGCAGCGGCTGCGAGCCGTCGCGCCCGACGAGGTGCCGCCGGTCGCCGAGCTGCTGCACTCCGGCGCCACCTGGCTGCCCGCTCCCCCGCACACACTGCCCGCGCTCCCCGGGCAGCCGCCGATGGTCGGCTATCTCGTGCTCGTCCCGGCCGCCGACACCGCGACGGCGGCGGCGGACCGGCCCGAGCGGAGCGAGGCGGTCACGGGCGACGAGCTGGTACGGATCGACCCCGAGCAGCGCACCGCGCAGGTGGCCGGGCGGCCGCTCGACCTGACGTATCTGGAGTTCGAGCTGCTGGCCCACCTCGTGGCGCATCCGCACCGGGTGCACACCCGCGACCAGCTGGTGACCACGGTGTGGGGCTACGGCCACGTCGGCGACGGCCGGACGGTGGACGTCCATGTCGCCCGGCTGCGGCGGAAAATGGGCGCCGAGCACCGGGGCACGATCGTGACGGTCCGACGGGTCGGCTACAAGTACGTGCCGACCGCCTGAGGCGCCCCGTACGACAGCGCGACGCCCGCCGCGCCGGGTCAGGCGGCATACGGCCTGATCCGGCGCGGCGGGCTGGTGTCTGCGGTGAGATCAGCGGCCGATGGACACCGGCGGCTGGTGACTCGGGGCCGCGGGCGACAGCGGCTCCTGGTCGTGCCCGCCGTGGTTGAGGGTCGGCAGCCAGGCGAGGGCTCGCGGAAGGTACCAGTTGCGCTCTCCGAGCAGCGCCATCACCGAGGGCAGCAGCACCATCCGGACGAGCGTGGCATCCACCAGCACCGCGACCGCGAGGCCGACGCCCATCTGCTGCATGTCCTGCATCTGGAGCAGGGCGAAGACCGCGAACACCGCGACCATGATGGCGGCCGCCCCGGTGATCGAGCCCGCCGTGGACCGGATGCCGTCGCGGATCGCCTCCCGGGTGGGCAGGCCCCGCTCGTGCGCCTCACGGATCCGGGAGACCACGAAGACGTGGTAGTCCATCGAAAGACCGAAGAGGATCACCAGGACGAACAGCGGCATCCAGCCCTCGACCGCCCCGGCCGGCTCCATGCCCAGCGCCTCCGCGCCCCAGCCGTGCTGGAAGACGGCGGTCATGGTGCCGTACGCGGCCCCGACCGACAGCAGGTTGAGCAGGATCGACACGATGGCGATCGGCAGCGACCGGAAGCAGACCAGCATCAGCAGGAAGGTCACGGCCGCGATGAAGAGGAGCACCGGGCCGAAGTCGTCGGAGAGCTGGTCGTTGAAGTCGACGTTCGCGGCCGTCTCGCCGCCCACGTACGCCTTGTCCGCGACCGGGCCGAGGACCTGCGGGACGAGGTCGTCCTTCAGGGTGCGCAGGGCGTGCTTGGAGGCGTCGTCGGAGCCGTTCCCGGCCAGCGGCACCTCGATGCGCGCCACGTCCTTGTCCTGGTGCAGCTCGACCTTGACGTTCTTGCCGAACTCGCCCGTGGCGGCGAGCTTCTTCTTCAGGTCGGCCACCGCGCCCTGGAAGCGGGGCGAGGAGACGTCGTCGGACCGTACGATCACCTCGGCCGGGGCGGGGCCGCCGGGGAAGGACCGGGTGATCGCCTTGAAGGCCACCGTCAGCTGCGAGTCCTTGCCGAACTGCTTCTCCATGCCGAGCTGTTCGGTCTTCATCCCCAGCGCGGGGGCGCACAGGGTCAGCAGCAGCGCGCCCGAGAGGACGGCGAACAGGCCCGGCTTGGCCAGCACCGGCTTCATCAGCCGGCCGGAGATGCCGCCGCTGGCGTGCGCGCCCTTCTTGCCGCGGCGGTTGAGGAGCGGCACCCGCCCGGTGTCGACCCGATCGCCGAGCCAGGACATCATCGCGGGCAGCACCGTCACCGAGCCGAGCATCGCGGTGAAGACGACCAGGATGGTGGCGACCGCGAAGCCCTTGAAGAGCAGCAGCCCCGACAGGAACATGCCCGACATGGCCAGCATGACCGTGATGCCGGAGACCAGCACGGCCCGTCCGCTGGTCGCCGCGGCGATGCGCAGCGCCGTCTCGGGGTCCCGGCCCGCGGCCCGCTCGTCGCGCTCGCGCCGCAGGTAGAACAGGCAGTAGTCGACGCCGACGGCCAGGCCCACCAGGAACATCACGGACTGGGTGCTGGAGAACATCGGCAGCTTGTGGCTGGCCAGCGCGAGCAGGCCGAAGGTGCCGATGCACGCGGTCACCGCGAGGAAGACCGGCAGCAGCGCGGCGACCAGGGCGCCGAAGACCACCAGCAGGATGCCGAGCGCCAGCGGTACGGCCGTGAGCTCCGCCGTCTTCAGGTCGCCGGAGAGGATGCCGTCCAGGCTGTGCGCGAAGCTGGCGTCGCCGAACTCGTACGCCGTGACGCCCTCATGGGCCGCCTCGGTCTGCTTCACCGCGTCGAGCACCGGCTCGACCCGCTCCCCCGCGGTGTCCGCGTCGCCCTTCATCTCAAAGGTGATCAGCCCCTCCCGGCCGCTGTCGGAGCGCACCGGCGACTGGATCCGCACCGCCTCGCCGGTCTTCTCCAGCCGCTTCGCGAGGTCGCCCGCCGCATCCCGCCAGCCGTCGGGCTCGGCGCTGCGCAGCATCACCATCTCCCCGGCGGGGTCCTTGAGCCCGGCGTCCTCGAGGATCTTCTCGGCACGCGCCGAGTCGCCCGTCCCGCCTTCGGAGTTGGTCATCTCATTGACGCCGGCCATGCCGCCGATGACCGCGATGGCCACGACGAACAGCAGCCATCCGATGATCGCGGTCTTGCGGTGTCGGGTGCTCCACCCGCCGAGTCGTACGGCGAGCCCCCGCCTCGTTGCACTCATGTCGTCTCCCCCCGGGAGGTGTGAGTCCTGAACGGAACCGACAGGACTGAACGGACTGAACGGACTGTTGCGGTCACGTCATCGACACTAGAAACGGGCGGGCTCGCGCCCCAGCCGCACAAGCCCCCAGTCGGGGGAAGCAAAAGGAGAGTGCCGGGGGTGGTGCTAGGTCTACCTCGGGACGGGGGCAGGACCGAGTGACGGGCCGTGCCCGGTCCGCCAGACTTGAGCGGTGGAGGCGAAGCGTTCAAGGGGGTGTCTGATGAGGGTGCGCAGGGGGCTGATGGCCACTGCTCGGGGGCTGGGGCTCGCGATCGCCTCGCTGGCCGGGTCGATCACGCTGTTCACGCTGGCGGTGTTGTCCCTGGTCTTCATCCCGCTGGGTATCGGGGTGATCGCCACCCCGCTCGTGCTCGCCCTGGTCCGCGCGCACGCCAATCAGAGACGGCTCCTGGCCGCCCGCTGGTCGGGCGTCGAGATCCCCCTGCCGTACCGCGCCCTGCCCTCCGTGTCGCGCCCCGGGGTGGTGGGCGTGGTGGACCGCTGCACCAGGCTGCTGAAGGACCCGGCGACCTGGCGGGATCTGCTGTGGCTGTTCGTCGACCTGACCGCGGGGGCCGTCCTGGCGCTGCTGGCCGCCGGCCTGATTCCGTTCGGGGTGGAGGGCTGGACCCTGGCGCTGGGCACCTGGCGGCCGATCGTGGACGGCGGGGGCGCGTACTGGTATGGGTTCGTCCGCGTCACCTCCCAGGCCACCGCGAATTACGCCGCCCTGCTGGGCTCCGGGGCCATGGTCCTCGGTGTCTTCGCCTCCCCCGTCCTGCTGCGCGCCCACTTTCTGGTCGGGCGGGCGCTGCTCGCCCCCACACCGCGGATGACGCTCGCCGAGCGGGTCCAGCGCCTCACCGAGACCCGGCACGACGCGGTGGACACCTCAGCCGCCGAGCTGCGCCGCATCGAGCGCGATCTGCACGACGGCGCGCAGGCCCGCCTGGTCGCCATGGGCATGAGCCTGGGCACCGTCGAGGCGCTCATGGAGAAGGACCCGGCGAAGGCCAGGGAGTTGCTCTCGGCGGCCCGCGCCAGCTCGGCCGAGGCGCTGGCCGAGCTGCGCGACCTGGTCCGCGGCATCCACCCGCCGGTGCTGGCCGAGCGGGGCCTGGGGGATGCCGTGCAGGCCCTGGCGCTGCGGATGCCGCTGGCCGTCGAGGTGGAGGTGGACCTCCCGGGCCGGCTGGGCGAGCCGGTCGAGTCGGCTGCGTACTTCTCGGTCAGCGAGCTGCTGACGAACGCGGCCAAGCACTCCGGCGCCGAGCGGGTGTGGGTCGACATCCACCACGACGACCCCACCGGCACCCTGCGCATCGCGGTGACCGACGACGGGAAGGGCGGCGCGTCCGCCTCGGAGGGCTCCGGGCTGAGCGGGGTGCGGCGGCGGCTGGGCGCCTTCGACGGGGTGATGGCGATCAGCAGCCCGGTCGGCGGGCCGACGATGGTGACCATCGAGATACCGTGCGAGCTGTCCGCCCCGCGCCCCACGGCCTGAGCCCACCGCCCGGGGTCGCCGGTCCTCCTGGAAACCCGAAGGCGCGGCCGAATCCCGGGGTGTTAGCGTGCGACAGTCGGCCGCGGGACTCCGGCGCGACTTCCGGAACCCGCCTGTTAAGCGATGATTCGCAGCTCGTGCCCCCATTCCCCGGCCGACCCCTTCATGCCATCGCCGCCGTGCCGCCAGGGGGAGCCCCTCGATGGAGAACCAGGCCGACCTCGTGGCGGCCGAGGACCTGCTGCTGTTCGTGAACGCGGCGATCACCTCGACCGGACAGCGCGAATTCCGTTCCCAGGCGGACGAACAGCGGATGTCGCTGGCCTTCCTGCACGCGTATGTGCTCGGCAACTACCGCGAGCTGTACGCGGCGACGCTCGCGCTGGACATCAACCACCACAACGCGGCGCTGATCGTGCGCAGGCTGCTGGAGACCGCCTCCGAGGCGACGCCCGAGCAGCGGCACACCGAGGGGCGGCTGATCGCCGGGCGGCTGGCCGTGCTTCCGCCGCAGCGGGTGTACCGGCTCTTCCGCGAGGTGCGCCGGGCCGGGGTCAACAACCGCCGCACCCGGGCCATCATGCGGGACTGGCTGGCGGCCCGGCCCGATCCGGCGCTCGACGCGGTCAAGTACCGCTCCGGGGTCAAGGCGGTCGCCCGCCATGCCCATCTGCGGCTCGACCGCGATTTCGGCCTCCGCGAGCCCGGCCTCGGCGAGCTGGGCCCCTTCCTCTTCGCGCCCCACACCCGGCGCACCGGCTTCACCACCCCCCTGTTCGAGTCCTGGCGCCGCGCCCATTACACCCAGAGCGCGCTGTACGAGCTGCCGTACACGGTCGCCGAGGGGTTCGCGGCGCGGCACGGCATCGACCGCGGAGTCTTCCTGGAGCGGATCGCCCCGCGGCTGACCCGGCTGGAGCGGCTGCGGCTCCAGGAGTCGGCCCGTGCACACCGGGCGGACGCGGTGGCCGCCGACCTCGCCGCCATGCCCCTGACCCGGCTGGCGAGCTATGTCCTGGCCCTCCCCCTGGACGACCGGGTCCGCCGCCGCGAGGAGCTGACCGCCGCGCTGCGGGCGGCCGCGCTGCGCACCGCGGGCCCGCGCGCGGGCAGCTGGGGCCGGGTGGCCGCCGTGCTGGACGACAGCTTCTCGGCCTTCGGCTCGGCGCAGAAGCGGCGCCGGCCGCTGGCGGTGGCGCTGGGCTGCCACTTCCTGCTGGAGGCGCTGGCGGGCGAGCTGATCCCGCTGTGGCTGTCCGGCCGCACCGACGCGCTGCTGACGTACCCGATGGGGCCGACGCCGCTGGGCACCCGCGTCCTGGACGCGCTGGAGCACCGCCCGGACCGGCTGGTCATCGTCTCCGACGGCTGGGACAACGCCCCGCCCGGCCTGGCCGGCGAGGCGCTGCGGATCTGGCGCACCCGCCTGGACCCCCGGGGCCGCACCAGCGTCGTCCACCTCAACCCGGTGTACGACGCGGAGGACTTCGACGTACGGCGGCTGGCACGGGAGGTGCCGACCGTCGGGGTGCGGGACGCGGAGGACGTCCCGGCCCTGGTGGAGCTCGCCCAGTTCGCGGAGGGCCGCAGCCGGGCGGCCGAGCTGTGGGCCCATGTGGACACCCGCGTACGGCGGTTTCTGGAGGTGGAGCGGTGAAGCCGGTGAAGCAGGACACGACGGGCGTGGCGCTCACGGGCCTGACCCCGCTGCCCTCCCAGGTGTGGGGCGCCATCCGGCTGGTGCCGCTGGTGCGCGAGGAGCCGATCGCCGATCTGCGCCTGGACGACCGGCTCTACGGCGACGACTTCGCGGCCGTCGAGCTGGACCGGCGCACCGCGTACTGCTCCTACATCCCGCACGGCTTCGTCGCCAACTGGACCGACGACGGCACCCCCGCGGCCTCCTACGGCACCCAGCTGCGGCCGGATCCGCGCGGGCCGCGCCCGCCATGCGTCCCGCTCCGCTTCCACCGCCGGATGGCCCGCCGCGTCGACAAGAACCGGGTGCGCTTCCTTCCCCTGCACCTGGCCCTGGAGGGCTATCTGGCGCTGCACTTCGGCGGCCCCGAGGTGGCCTGGGAGGAGTGGTCGCACCGGGCGGTCGCCCGCGGTCTGTCCCCGCGCGTCGAGCAGGCGTATGTCGGGGCCGAGGTGGAGGGGTTGCGCGACGCGCTGCGGGTCTTCGAGATCCACCCCGGCCAGTGCGGGGTCATGGTGTACGCGGCCGACGCCCTGGCCGCGGCCTTCGTGGTGCCGCACCCCGACGACTACCGCGCCCTGCACCCCTCGCTGGTCCTCGACCTCTTCGGGGAGCTGATCCACCACTACACCACGCTGCACGCGCCGGTCCCGGAGTTCCGGGCCCGGATCGACGACAGAGCGGTGGGCTCGCTCGCCGATCTGCGGGCGGAGGCCGCCCGGCTTCAGCGCGAGTGGACGGAGTTCCACGACGGCACCATGGCGGGCGGGTTGCTCGACGAGTCGTACACCCTCCAGCGCGTCCGCACGATGGGGCCGTTCGCCCTGTCCCGCTTTCTGCCGCCCTTCCGCCGGAACACCGAGCAGCACATCGGCGAGACCATCACCCACGAGGACGGGCGCCTGGCCTACCTCAAGACCTTCCGGCTGTCGGAGGCGCAGGTCCGCCGCGGCCATCTGCTCACCCTCCTCGCCGCCCACGACTGGCACCTGGAGGCGACGGCCGAAGCCCAGGGCGTGACCCTCGACCAGCTGGCCTCCCGCATCGAGCACGCGGGCTTCGGCGCGCTGCTGCGCCAGGACATACGCGACCACTACCGCGCGGCGGCCCGCGCCCGCTAGGGACACCCGGCGTCTCTTTCCCCTACCCGCCCCTTCCCACAACTGGGGCTCCGCCCCAGGCCCCGGGCCAGGCGCGCAGCCCCTGCCACGCGGCGGGGCCGCACATCGCCGCCACGGGTAGAAGCGCTGGCGGCCGTCAGAACCCCGGGCGGCCGAGGGCCTGGAGGGCCTCGCGGCGGGCGCTGTCGTGGCGCTCCTGGCCGGAGCCGACGAGCGTCCTGGTGAGACCGCTGTCGGCGGCCTCACCGTGTTCCTTGCTCCAGCCCACCACGAGGGCGTCCACCTGCCGCTGCCCGACGTCGAACGCCTTCATGTTGTCCTGCGCCGCCGACGCGCCGGCCTGGGCGACGTGGTCCTTGCCCCACTCGTACATGCCCGCGTAGAGGATGGACTGGGCCGCGTCGCCGAGGACCGGCACCGCGGCGGGCGTGGAGGGCACGAAGTTGAGCGCGAATCCGGGGACGATGAAGGCGGCCGTCCGGACGTCCGAGGCCCACTGCACCGCCTTGTCCCTCTTGTCGAAGAGGATGTCGGAGCTGACCCCGTCGTAGAAGCCGAAGGTCGAGGAGGCCGCGTTGATGGCGGCGGTGCGGTCGTTCGGGTGCTTGAAGTCGGTTCCGGCCAGCGTCTGCGCCGCGTACTGCCGCTCCGCGGCGTACATCCCGGCGTAGGCCGCGGGGTCCTCGGACACCCCGCGCATGATGCGGGACAGCTCCTCGGGGGACACCGCCATCCGCACCGTGCCGCCGTCGTTCCACACCCCGTCGCCGTCCGCGTTGACCTTGTAGTTCTCGTTGGTGCGGGACAGGATCTCGTGGGTGTCGGACGTGTAGTCCATGAGCATGTGGCCCAGGCTCGACCGCAGGTTGGCGGGCATCTCGTCGCCGTGCCAGTCCTTGTTGAGGAGCTTGATGGTGTCGTGCATGACCCGGGCCTCGCCCTCGGTGTGCCCGCCCAGCGGATGCTCGGTGCCCGGCACGGCGCCCGTGGCGGCCGCCTCCAGCGCGGCCCCCAGGCCCAGCCGGTTCCCCGGGGCGTCCTGGCTGAGCGAGCCATAGCCGGTGGCGGTCTCCCAGGAGGGCCAGTCACGGTCCTGGAGCAGATACTTCAGGCGCTCGTTCCTGCCGTCCGCCCCGGGGTCCAGGAAGGACGTCGCGACGTCGGGCTGCCCGCCCATGATGCCGAGCAGGGTGTCGAGCGGGTCGCCCGTGAAGTCCCGGTGGCCCGCGTTCAGCTGCTTCCACCGGCCGGTCCCGAAGTCGTCCTTCTGCTCCACGGCGATGATGTCGTCGCCGACATCGGTCAGGAACTGCTTCCCGTAGTTCTCGCCGTGCGTCATCAGATCGACGAACGACTGATATCCGGTGAGCGGGTTCAGTTCCTTGTCGAAGTTCTCGTCGCCGACCTTGCGCAGGCCCTCGCGCCACTTCGTGTAGAAGGGGTCGGAGGCAGTCCTGGTGGCCGTGGCGATCGAGGTCGCCACGCCAGTCTGGAGAGCGGTGAATTCCTTCTTGTCCTCGCCCTTGCCGAGGCTGTGGAATTTGTTGTTGAGCTGAATGACGCCCTTGGGGCCCAGCCCGTCCAGGAAGGTCTGGCTGAACGCCTTGTCGTGCTCGTTGTCCCGGAACAGCCGCTGGAACTTGGCCAGTTCCTTGCCGCTGAGCCGGTCGCCGGAGTTGAGCCTGGTCGCAAGGTCCTGGGCCGCCTTGGCCTCGACCTTCTCGATGTCGCCTTCCGCCTCGCCGTTGAACCCGTTGACCGCGCCGTCAAAGGGGTTCGTGTCCCGCACGGCCTCCTTCAGCGCGAGCTTCACGCCCTGGTCGGCGTCGTCGACCGCCTTGACCGCCGCCGCGATGTGCTCCGTCCACGACTGCTCGGTCCGGTGCAGATCCGGGTCGTGCCGCGCGGCATTGGCCGTTGACTCGGTCGCCTTCGAGAAGTCGTAACTCGCGATACCGGCGTCCGAGACCATCATTCCGGCCTTCACCGCCTCCGCGACCGCGGATTTCACCTTTCCGCGCAGCTCCACGAACTGGCGGTGCGCGTCGGTCAGCAGCGAGGCAATGGCCTTGGCCTCCGTCTGCGCGGCGGTGAACTGCTTGTCCGTGATGTCCATGCTGTCAACGGCGACGAGGTTCGCATCGCCGGTCCAGCTGCCGTCCTCGCCTACCGACTTGACTCGCTCCTGGTAGACCTTCTGGACATCCGAGAATTTCTTCGCGGCCTCTTTCCATTGCTCGGCTGCGTTCTCCAGGTACGACAGGTCGGCTGTCATGACCTGGTGGTACGTGAGCACGGTCTCCCCCATGGCAAGGCTTCAGGCGGTAGCGGTAGCGGTACGTCGGGTCGAATCGCGACAGTACCCCTGGCCTGGGGAAACAAGGCCTGTTCAGGGCCCGGTTCATCATGTCGAAAGAAATACTTCACAAGAAACGGGAGCGCCCCCGTCCGGTCACATCCGGAGAGGGGCGCACTCACCTCGCTACTTCGGGTCCTCCACCCGAACCTCCTTGCGGAGATCGGCCGCGATCCTGGCGGAGTCGTCCAGCGTCAGGGACTTCGTCCCCTCGCTCGGCACCACCACGGCCACCGTGTCGAAGTCGGCCCACGCGCACAGCGGCAGCTGGCTGGGCTCCCCCTCGCCCGGGTCCTCCTTCGCCTTGATGAGCTGGCACTTCATGATGGCGTTCTCGAGGCCCTCGGGCGACTTCCGCTCCGGGGTGCCCACCACGAGCGCGTCACTGTCGCTGCTGCCCGCCGTCTCGCTCCTCTTCTTCAGGGTGCTGAAGAACGCGTCGACGGACTTCTCCGGGTCCTTCACCTCCCCGTACGCGCCCAGCAGCTTCAGCTTCTTCGCACCCCCGGCAGCGCGCCATTCCGCGTCCAGGCCCATGCCGCTCGTCATGCCGAACGCCTGCGCCTTCTCGCCGATCAGCGGTACCTCGCCGGAGTCGTCGCTCGCGTACTCGCCGAGCACGGTCTTGGGTGCGGTGAGCTTGTAGTCCTTGCCGTCGTCGGTGAGCTTGCCGCCGTCCCCGTCACTGCCCCCGCCGAGCAGCAGGACGCCCCCGACGATCGCCGCGACCACGACCACCGCGCCGATCACCAGGCCCATCGTCTTGCCCTTGCCGCCGCCGCCCGGCGGGGGCTGCGGCATACCGGGCATGCCGGGCGGCGGATAACCCTGCTGCGGATAGCCGGGCGGCGGATAGCCGGGCTGCGGCTGTTGTTGGGGGTAGGCGTAGCCGGGCTGAGGCGGCTGCGCATACGGATTCGGATTCGGCCCGCCCTGCGGCGGCTGGCCGGGCGGCGGACCTGGAGGCGGGCCGTACGGTCCGGGTGGCGGCTGGTTGTGACTCATGCGCTGCGGCCTCTCCCCATGCTGCTTTCTGAACACACGTCAACAGGCGTTACACAGCTGGACGCGACAAGCGTCGCGCCGGGTTCCAGCTGCGGCCTGCGGCAAGGATGCCAGCTTCACCGGCGGCTTCGATACCGACGGGTACTGAATACCCATGGGTATGCTATGCTCTGCACATGTCAGATACAGACAGTCATCGACACCCACAGGAGCCGGTCCCCCGCCTCCCCCGCGAGGAGGTACGCCGCCGGCTGCTCACCGCCGCCGGGCGAGTGTTCGCCGAGCGCGGCTACGCCGACAGCAAGCTGGAGGACATCGCCCACGCCGCCGGCTTCACCAAGGGCGCCGTCTACTCCAACTTCGGCAGTAAGCGGGAACTCTTCGGCGCGCTACTCAGCGAACGCGCCGAAGCCGAACTGGCCGGCGTGATGACCGGCATCGACGAGGCCCCGAACGTGTCCGCGCTCATCGATCAGGCCGCGCGTCTGGTCGCGCAGCGGATCGTCCAGGACACCGTCAGGGGCCGGCTCGGCCTCGAATTCGCCACCCATGCCACCCGCGACGAGGAGACCAAGGCGGCGATCGCCCCCATGCGCCGCGCCCAGCGGGCGGCGGCGGCCGGCGCCGTCCGGGCGGCCACCGAACGCGTCGGCATCAGACCGCCCATCGACCCCGAGCTGGCCGGGGTGATCCTGCACTGCCTGACCAACGGCCTGTCGATGGAGCATCTCGTCGACCCCGAAGGGATCGACGCCTCCACCGCGGAGCGGGCGCTGGGCGCCGTGCTCGGCTGGCTGACCGGGGAGGCACCGTCATGAAACGCAAGGAATACGTCGACTGGCTGCGGAACTTAGGGATCGTCTTCCTGTTCCCCTTCCACACCGCGCGAATCTTCAACGACAATGCGGAGTTTTACGTCAAGGGCCCGGAGAACGTCTTCTCCTCCACCTTGGTCAACGTCTCCTCCTTCTGGTTCATGCCGCTGCTTTTTCTCCTGGCCGGCATGTCGAGTTATTACGCGCTGCAGAAGCGAGCAGCCCGGGGCTATGCGAAGGAACGCTGTCTGCGGCTGCTGGTACCGTTCCTCTTCGGCTGCGCCGTCATCGTGCCGCCGCAGGCGTACTACGCGATGAAGTTCCACCACGGCTATCGCGGCAGTTACCCCGACTTCCTGTGGTCCTACTTCACGGATTTCTCCGACTGGTCGGTGCTGACCTCGATCTCACCGGCGCATCTGTGGTTCATCCTCTTTCTCTTCGTCATATCGATCACCCTGCTGCCCCTGATGCTCACGGTGATCCGGCGCCAGTACACGCCGGCCTGGCTGAACGACCCGGTCCTCGCACTGTTCCCAGCGGCCGGCCTCGCGATGCTGTCCTTCCTGCCGGAGATCGGCGGGGAGAACATCTTCACCTACGCCGGATATGTACTGCTCGGATTTCTCATCGCCACAAGAGACACGATCATCGACACCCTGGAAAGGGCACGGCGCGGCTATCTGTGCATCGCCGTCCCGGGCGCCGTCGGGATTCTTGTCGAGAGATTCACCACAGGCAGCCAGACGGATCCGCTGTCCGCCGCCTGGCACTATCCGGTGTACTGGGCGACCCTGCTGGCCATGCTCGGGTACGGGAAGCGGTATCTGGACCGCGCATCAGCCTTCATGGACTATTTCAGCCCGGCGGCTTTTCCGGTCTATATCCTGCACCAGACCTATCTGATCATCACCGCGTACTATGTTCTGCGGACCGTGGAGCACAGCGCCATCGCCTTCGCGATCATCATGGTGCTGCCGCTCTGCCTCAGCGTCGCGAGCTACGAAGTCATCCGCAGAACGCCAGGGCTGCGGACCATGTTCGGCCTGCGGGCACACCGGCCGGCCGCCACGCTCCCGATCAGTTGACGAAGTGAGGAGTTCTCCATGACCATCCGCCGCGCCATGCCCATCGTCCACTCGGAGGACATGGAGCAGAACCGGGACTTCTACGGCCGACTGGGCTTCGAGGAGGTCATGAACCACGGCTGGATCATGACCCTCGCCTCCCCCACCACCCCGGCGGCCCAGGTCAGCTTTATGACGAGCGACAAGACCGCACCGGTCTCGCCCGACATGAGCGTTGAGGTGGACGACGTGGACGCGGCGTACGCGGCGATGCGCGAGGCCGGCGCGGAGATCGTGCACCCGCTCCAGGACGAGGAGTGGGGCGTCCGCCGCTTCTTCGTCCGCGACCCCAACGGCCGCGTGGTCAACGTCGTGAGCCACCGCTAGCTTGCGCGGCAGAACAACAACTTTGCGCTACGGGTCAATGACACCCCGAAGGCCTGGATGGGACGATAGGCCTGCCCCAAGGCCGCGGAGCAGCCCATGCCAGCACCGCCGCACCCTCAAGGAAGTCATCAACTCCTTCCTGGGCCCCGCCGCCACCGAACCAACCGAGCCTCCCAAGGGTCCGTAGCCGTTTCTACCGACATCGGTTCACCACCGAAGGGACACACCACCATGCCCGTCCCGTCGCCGACGCCTGGCTTACCCCCGTCCCCGCCCACCCCCGAGGGGACCCGGTCGAGCCCGCAGCCGACACCGTCGCCCACGCACAACCCTCCCCCGCATCCCGTACCGCCATGGGGTGACCCACCGGATCTCCAGGTCTCTCCACAGTGGCTGGAAAGCCGGGCCAAGGACTGCGATGCCGCATGCGAGGTCTTGTGGCGGCTTCTGGGGCCCGCCAAGGAAGCCTTCGACGCGCTGGGCAGGGCAGCGCCCGGCTGGAGCTTCGTGGACAGCATCGACGACATGGAGGGGCGCTGGGAGAAGCTCAATGGCCTGGTGCGGCAACGCCTGGGGACGGCGGCCGACAACTTCCGGATGAGCGCGGGAGAATTCAACCGCATCGAGCACGACCGTGAGCGTGAGTTCCGGCAGGTCCGCGACTGAGCGGGGTATCCGATGATCACCATATCGCAGCTGATGCGGCTCGACGTCACCGCGTTCGAAACCTTGGCGGACGACTGGGCCGCCATCCACCGCAAGGTCCAAACGGCTCGGACGGAGTTCCACGACGACGTAATCCTCGGTCTTCAAAACGACCACTGGATCGGCAAGGGCGGAACGACCGCGCAAGCCTACTGCGACCGGATTCTGCTCGATATCGACGCATTCGACGCCGAGGTACGAAGCCTGCGCAATTACCTCGACGAGACGGCCGACGGGGCGAGCGGGCGCGGCGGAGTCAAGGGTCTGGAAGGGCATCAGCGGATGGTGGCGGAACTGCACCAGCAGGCCCTGAACGCCGGTATGACGGTGACCGATACGGGCGAGGTGCGATGGGTGGAGATGCACGCGCCCGGACCCCCGTCACCCGACGACGAGAAGCACATCGCCGAGCGGAACCGCACGGCGGCGCAACTGGAGCAGAAGATCAAGGCGGAACTGTCCGCCGCCAACGAGATCGACGGTGAACTGGCACGCGATCTCAAGGTCATCTTCGGTACGCCGGACAACTTCGAGACGGAGAATCGGAAGTACGGCATCGCCGCCCCGGGGCTGGGTGACCGGTGGGCATACCAGAAACTGGAAATCGTCGAAGCGGGCATGCGGGACGGCAAAGGCTGGACCAACGCCTCAGCGCTCCTCGGCCACTACCTGCACGGCAACGGTGAGCCGTATCAGATCGACCCCGCCACGATGCTCGCCGACATCCCGCAGTTCCAGCACGATGTCAATGGAACTCTGAACGGCGTACGTCAGGGGCCGGACGGCAAGTTCACCACCCCCTGGACCACGACCGCACCTCAGCTGTCGGACGGCGGCAAAAACCTCGACTGGTATTACGCGCTCAACCACTTCCAGTACCGCACGGTCGGGGAGAAGCGCGACGGGCGGATCACCTACCACGTCGAGGTTCAGAAGCGATACGACTGGGGCACCCCCAGCGAGCACCGCAGGAACGTCTCGGGCGTGGGCGGCCTGATCACCCTGGAACAGGCCGACATCGCCCACCTCAACACCACGGGGATGGCACACGACTTCGACGTACGCGGCCGCTCAGGGGAGAGGACCGCGCCCGGATAGAACGAGCAGCGCGCGCTCAGTCAGTGATGTACCAGTCGTCCTTCATGTACTCCAGGGTGCTGGTCCCGATCTCGTCTTCGGAGAAGGTGACAGATGCCTTGACCGCCGCAGCCGAGATGTCGAACTTGTCGGGGCTTCGTACGACGACCTTCTGCGGGTCGACCGTCGCGGTCTGCAGAGCCTTCTTCTGCGTAGGCGAGATCATCTGGAACGTGATGAGGAACGTGGACGTGCACGGACCGAACCCCTGGTCCTCCGCCTGCTTCGCCGCGGGCCCGGCGATCTCGCAGACCGTCTTGATGTCCTCCCGCCCCACGGCGTGCAGATACTCCTCGTACCGCCGGATCGCCCCGTCCTTCGTCCTGGGCGCGGCCTGGTCCCCGGGCTGATCCGTGGGCTGATCCGTGGGCTGATCCGTGGGCTGATCGGTGGGCTGGTCCTTGGGCGGATCCGTCGGCTTCTTGTCGGCGGGCCCACAACTCTCGTTGGTGAAGATGCCCGGCAGCAGACGCCCCGGGTTCGGGCCCATCGGCCCGTTGAAGCCGCTCACATGCTGCTGCGAGCCCCACCACCCGGAGTACCCCCACCAGGGTTCGCCGTCGGCGGGGCGGGCGTTGTCCCATGTGCGCCACTCGGTGCCCTTAGAGGTCCGGTCGAACGTGGTGTTCACCCGGTGGTATCCCTTGGTCGGGTAGGAACCGTGTGAACCACGCGCCGAGTACACCGTCGGATGCCCGCTCTGCGGGTCCAGGTCCGACCACTTCACGCTGCACGGATCGCCGCCGTGCTTCGCGAAGGTCACGGCCTCCGGCTTGCCGTCGCGCAGTTGGACGGCGACGCGCTCCCAGTCGCCCTCGTGCCGGTTGCCCGCGATCAGGTCGTTGTAGGCGTAGAAGAACCAGTACACGTACGCCGCCCGCTTCGGGTCGGACTTGTGCTTGTGGTACTCCCAGTAGACCGGCGCGTCAGTGCCCTCGCCCTTGCGCACCTCCTCCGGCGGGTCGAGATAGAAACCGCCGCCGGACTCGGTCGAGGTGTGCCACTTCTCCCCGTGTCCGGGGCAGGACACCGGCTTGGACGACGACTTCCCCGGCTCCACGTCCGCGTGCTTGTAGGGATTGTCCTTATTCCCCAACCGCCGCGGGTCGATCGGCTCGGCCACCGGTCCCTCGTCACGGCAGAAGCCGTCGTGGTCGAAGCGCAGCGCGGACCGCCCGATGAACCGCGTCGCGTCCATCGGCAACAGCGACTCCCCCTTGGCCAGCTGCACCAACGGCGCGAACCGCGCGGCCTCGGCCGCGGACCCCTTCGAAGACTCCGCCCCCGTGTACTCCTTCTCCTTGTCCGGCCCGCACGCCACCAGCGCCACCGAAAGCGACACCGCCACGCCCACCATCGCCCGCATCCGACCCCGCACCGGCTCCCCCTTCGCTCGCCCGCCACCAGCCGGCAGCACGTCAGGACATCACGCGCAATCCGGCAGAACGGTTCCCGGCGCGGCGTCGACAGTCCTCAGCGGTCGGCCGTCGCCGGCTGGAACGCGGCCGCGCCCGTTTCCCACGCCTTGGTCAGGTCGGCACCGTCCGGGAAACGGCCGTTGAGCTGGAGGACGACCATGCCGTGGGCGAACGCCCAGACGGCGCGGGCAAGATCCTCGTCGCCGCAGCAGGCGCGGAGAAGAGGCGCGGCGGCGCGGTACTCCAGACCGGGCGGAAGCGCGGCGCGCGGGAGAGGGCGCTCAGTGGTGAGCCGGTAGAGGTGCGGGTGGGCCAGGGCATGCCGGCGGTAGGCCTCGGCAAGCGCCGGTACGGACCCCGGGTCGGCGGCCTCGGCGGCCTCCAGTACCTCGGCGGTCTCCCACAGCGACAGGGCGATCAGCTCCGACTCCACCGCCGCCTTGTCGGGGAAGTGCTTGTAGAGGGAGGGGGCCCTGATGCCGAGGCGGTCGCCGAGCCGGCGCATGGTCAGTGCTTCCGGACCCTCCTCCTCGAGCAGCGCCCGGGCGGCGCTCACGATGTCCCGGGCGCGCGGGGTGAGCCGGTCGGTGAATGGGTCAGCCACGCTGGAAGCCCTCCTTGGTGCGCGGTCCGTAGCCGAAAGCCCGATCGTACGAAATGTGGGCCATCCAGCCGCAGAGTGCCGCGAAGGCAGGCGCCCAGACGAACACACCGAACGTATAGACCACCATCAGGGCCAGCGGGACCAGCGGATGGTGGGCGGCGTTGTAGTACGGAACCGCGCGCGGAAGGAGCCGGCCCCGGGCGAGCCCGGCGGACGCGGCCTCACGGACACCGATCAGCATCGTCAGGTCGGGGGCGAGCAGGAAGGCGAAGGCGAGCAGACCGGCGGCCCAGCCGTACTTGACCGCCTCCAGTACGGCGAAGGCGGACCAGAACAAGGCGCCGCCGAACCACGCGGCACGGCGGACCACGGTGAGCGTGCGGCGCGGGGCCGGAGTGACAGGGGTCGCTTCGCTCATAGGGGAGCCTCCTTCGAGATGCGCGGGCTAACACCGTTAGCCACAACCTAAGGCTAACGGCGTTAGCCGTCAAGGGCGACGCCCCGCGCTCAGCCGTGCCGCTCCCCTGCCTTCGGCGGCGCGAGGGCGAACCACACCGCCTTGCCGGTGACGCCCGCGCCCTTGTCGGTGTAGTCGACAACCCCCCAGTCGTCCGAACACGACTCGACGAGCGCCAGCCCCCGACCGCCCTCGTCGTCGGCCTCGGCCTGCACGGGCTGGGGCAGGGCCGCGCCCGAGTCCCATACGGTGACGCGGAAGTCCGGGGGCTTCGGCTGCCAGTCCATGCTGACGTAGGAGTCGGTGGTGGTGTTGCGCAGGGCGTTCGTCGCCAGCTCGGAGACGAGGAGTTCGGCGGTGTCGACGAGGCAGTCGAGGCGGGCCGATTTGAGGATGTGGCGGATGGTGGCCCGTACGACGCCCACGGCGCGGGGGTCGTGGGGGATGAACAGGCCGTAGGACCAGGGCTCTTCGGGCATGCGCATATGGCAGCCTCCGGGTGAGTACCTTGCGTGACTGGCGCCGCACTCAAGGTAGCGCCGAGGGTTGCCAATCCACAACACGATCGGCACGCTTCGTGGTTGAGTAGTCACGCTAGCCACTACGAGGGAGGGCGTATGGGACTTCGGACCAACCCCACGTACCGTCAACGACGCTTTGGAGCTGAGGTTCGCAAGCTGCGCGAACGTGCTGGCCTCAGCGTTGGCCAAAGCGCCGCGGTGATGAGCATGAACCAGTCGCACATCAGCAACGTCGAGTCCGGACGCACCGGCCTGTCGCCGGAGCGGCTGCGTGCTCTCGCCGCTGCCGCAGGGCGCGAGAACTCAACCTACGTTGACGCTCTTGTGGAGATGGGCCAGGCGTCGGGCAAGGGATGGTGGACCGCGTACCGGGGCAAGCTGCGCCCCTCACTCATGGACTTGTCGGAGCTGGAAGCCGGCGCTGACTCGATCCTCTGCTACGAGCCGACGTTCATCCCCGGACTGTTGCAGACGCGGGAGTACGCGACAGCCATCCATCGAGCCGGTTACGTCCGCACCTCACGCGAGGAGGACGAACTGGCCATCGAGTTCCGTCTGGAACGCCAGAAGGTGCTCACCGACGAGCGGGCTCCACGGTTCCACGCGATCATCCATGAGGCCGCGCTACGTCCGTCCCTGGGAGACCGCACCCTGATGCGCGGGCAACTCCTACGGCTGATCGAGCTGTCCCGACTCCCCAACGTAACGCTGCAAGTGGTCCCGTTTGACGGCCCCGTGCCGTTCGGCTCGTCCTTCACGGTGATCGAGCCCACCGTGGCGGAGTTGAGCACGGTGATCGTGGCGCATGTGGAGAAGTCCATGTACCTGGGAGACGCCGATGCACTCACCCGCTACAACGGGGCTCTCGCTAAAATGTGCGACGTGGCGTTGCCTCCTGTCGACGCGACCGTCTCGCCGGAGGCACGTGGCGTGAAGGACTCGTTGGGACTCATCCAGCGGCTCCTGTACCCCCTGCTCTAGGAAGGCGTACATGGACCAGCTCAATTGGCGGAAGTCGAGCTTCAGCGAAGGCCACTCCGACACCTGCGTCGAGGTCGCCACCGACCCCACGGGCACCCCCCACCTCCGGGAGAGCGACGACCCCCACGCCGTCATAACCACCACCCCCACCGCCCTCCGCGCACTCCTCCGCACCATAAAGACCGGCACCCTAGATCGTCCGGGCCGCCAATAACCCCCGCTCACCTCACGGCGGTACATTCGTCGGATTCGGTCACGTCCCCCACCCCAGGGGCCCGACGAAGTCTTGGAGCCGCCGTGCGCGTTGTCCTCGCCGAAGACCTCTTCCTCCTGCGGGACGGTCTGGTCAGGCTGCTTGAGGCCTACGACTTCGAGATCGCGGCGGCCGTGGACACCGGGCCCGACCTCACCCGCGCGTTCGCCGAGCTGAAGCCGGACGTCGCCGTCGTGGATGTGCGGCTGCCGCCCTCGTTCACGGACGAGGGGCTCCAGTGCGCGCTGGCCGCGCGGCGGGCTCGGCCGGGGTTGCCGGTGTTGGTGCTGTCGCAGCATGTGGAGCAGTTGTACGCGCGGGAACTGCTGGCCGACGGGAGCGGCGGGGTCGGGTATCTGCTCAAGGACCGGGTGTTCGATGCGGACCAGTTCATCGACGCGGTGCGGCGGGTGGCGGCGGGCGGGACTGCGATGGATCCGCAGGTGATCTCGCAGCTGCTGAACCGCCGGTCGCAGGACAAGCCGATGGGGAACCTGACGCCACGCGAACGGGAGGTGATGGAGCTGATGGCGCAGGGGCGGTCCAACGCGGCCATCGCCACACAGCTGTTCGTCACCGAGCGGGCGGTCGCCAAGCACACCTCGAACATCTTCGGGAAGCTGGGTCTGCCGCCGTCCGACGACGACAACCGCCGGGTGCTGGCCGTGCTGGCCTATCTCGACCGGGGGCATGCGCGGGGTTAGCGGTCAGGATCGGCGCGCTGTTCAAACCCATCCGCGTCTGGTCGCTTCGACGCCGGCGTGGAAGCGGCTTTTGGCCTGGAGAGCGGCGAGGAGGTGCTGTACGCGTCGGCGCACCGTGCGGGTGGTGATGCCGAGTTGCCGGGCGATGGCCTCGTCCTTCATCCCGGCGGCGAGCAGGGTCATGACTTCGCGTTCTTCTTCGCTCAGTCCGGTGGGGTCGCCGCCTATGGGGACGGCCCGGCTCCAACTGGTCTCGAAGAGCATCACCAGGCCGTCGAGGAGCGGGGAAGAACGCAGGTGCAGGGCTTTGGCGTTCTGCGGTTCGTGGTCGAGTGTGATGACGGCGGTGGTGCGGTCCGCGATGGCTCCTCGGAACGGAAGGTCGGGGTGGATGCGGGCCTGGAGTCCGCCGATCGAGGCGCGTTGGGCGCTCACTTCCGGTGTGAGGCCGTCGGGGTCGCAGAGCTGGCGGAAGGTCACGCCCCGTTGCAGGGTCTGCTTCTCCATGCTCCCGGTCTCACCGGCGACGTAGGGGGCGGTGTCCCACATGAGGATTTCGTCGCGGGCGTCGCGCAGGAGCTGGTGGTAGCGGTGCCCTACGTCCTCCCAGGCGTCCAGCTGATCGAATGGGCGCTCGCCGTGGTCGGTGCGCCGGGAGCGGCGGTAGGCCTCGTGAAGGTGCGGCAGCGAGCCTTTGACCTGGAGCAGTTCGGTTTCGTGTTTGAGGATCAGCGCTCGCAGGGCGCGATCGGGGTCGGCCGCGGACCATTCGGCGCCGGTGTCACCGGACGTGGCCAGGACGTTGGCGCGAAGGGCAAGGCCGTTGGCGCGCAGCCAGTCGAGGAGGGTCGTTGTGGACTCGATGGTGCGCCCGGTGTCGCGGGCGAGGTCGGATGTGGTGGCCGTTCCGCGGTTGAGGAGGGCGAGGTATACCGCCTCCGTGCCGTCCGGCATCCCGAGGCCGGAGAGTGCCGACAACTCCCGAGGCATCGCGGCCCTTTCCTCTAGCGGACAGAATCCGCTTGCTGACGACTTCAGTTCCTAGTCATGAACAGGACACTTGCGACAGCATCCTCCGGTAACCGGGCCGGTGCGTCCAGCAGCCCGGGCCGAAGGAGGAATTCTCTATGAGAGACCCCGGAAGACTCCGCGCGGCGACCGTACTCATCTCCGCCGCCGCGGTAGTTGCGGGAACGCTCGTGGCCGGACCGGCCGCTGCCGACCCCGCACCGGCCGCCCGGTCAGCCGAGCCCGGTTCAAGCCCGCAGGCGATGGCGAAGCCGGTCCGGACCACACTGATCACCGGCGATGTCCTGACCGTGCGCAGCATGAACGGGAAAAAGACGATCAGCGCGGACAGCTCCGGGCCCTCTCGGGGCATCGTGACGCTCTACGAGGAGAACGGCCACACCTACGCCATCCCCTCCGCGGCCCAGACCGGTGTCAACGGCGGCCGCATCGACCGCGAGTTGTTCAACATCGACACCCTGACGAGCTTCGGGTACGGCGCGTCCAAGCCGGTTCCCGTCATCGTCGACAACCAGGACAGCGCCAAGGCTCCGACGAAGCCCTCTCAAGCGGAAGGGGGCCGTGCGCTCAAGAGCATCAACGCGCTCGCGGTCACGGTGGCCAAGGACAGGGCGGAGAGCTTCTGGCGCGGCTACGACAGCGCGAGCGACCTGCGGAAGCGCGGCGTGGAGCGGATCTGGCTCGACGGCAAGGTCAAGATCGACCTCGCGGATTCGGTTCCCCAGATCGGTGCGCCGGACGCGTGGAAGGCCGGGTTCGACGGCAGGAACGTCACGGTCGCCGTCCTCGACACGGGCGTCGACGCCACCCACCCGGACCTGAAGGGACGGATCTCCCGGAGCAAGGACTTCACCGGCGGGACGGACGCCGTCGACCACCACGGGCACGGCACCCATGTCGCCGCGACCGTGGGCGGCAGCGGCGCGGGCAACGGCGCCAGGGGAGTCGCGCCCGGCGCCGACCTGGTGGTCGGCAAAGTGCTCGGTGACGACGGCTCCGGCACATTCAGCTCGATCATCTCCGGTATGGAGTGGGCCGCCCGGAACGGGGCCGACGTCATCAGCATGAGCCTGGGCAGCGACGCCCCGGACGACGGCAGCAATCCGATGAGTGCTGCGGCCGACGAACTCTCCGAGGAGACCGGCTCGCTGTTCGTCGTCGCCGCGGGCAACACCGGCCGCCGCACCATCGGCAGCCCCGCCTCTTCGAGCGCCGCGCTCACCGTCGGGGCCGTGGACAAGGCCGACGCGCTCGCCCCGTTCTCCACCCGCGGGCCGCGCAGTGGTGACTACGCGGTCAAGCCGGAGATCTCGGCGCCCGGCGTGAACATCCTCGCCGCCCGCGCCGCGGGCACCTCCATGGGCACCCCGGCAGACGACCTCTACACCTCCGCCAGCGGCACCTCGATGGCCACCCCGCACGTCGCCGGTGCCGCCGCGATCCTCAAGCAGCAGCACCCGGCCTGGACCGCCCAGCAGCTCAAGGCAGCCCTCGTTACCACTTCCAAGCCGGGCGGCTACCAGGTCGCCGAAGGCGGCGCCGGACGCGTCGACCTGACCCGGGCCGTGTCCCAGAACGCCTACGGCACCCCCGCGGCGCTGAATCTCGGAGCGATCCGCTACGCCGAGGACGGCGACTACAAGCCGGTCTCGCGCGAGATCACCCTGCACAACACCTCCGGCACCGACCGGACGTTCACCCTCAAGGACACGGGCGTCAATGCCGCCGGCAAGCCCCTGCCGGACGACGCCGTGACCGTGTCCGCCGCCTCGGTCACGGTGCCGGCGGGCAAGTCCGCCGGCATCACCGTCACCGCCGACCCGAACCTCCTGGCCCGGGACACGCATTACAGCGGTCGGTTGTCGGCCACGGCCGAGGACGGCACCACCGTCGTCTTCCCCTTCTCCTTCCTCATGGAGAAGCTGATGTACGACGTCACCATCAAGGGCATCGGTGCCGACGGGGTCGCCGCCGGCGGCCCCAGCCAGGCGTATCTGTTCCAGGCGGACATCCCGATCCGCACCGCCTCGACGTTCGACGCCCAGGGGGTCGCCCGCCTGCGCGTAGCACCGGGCACGTACAAGATGTACGCGAACATCTTCACGCCCGACGCCGCCCGCAACTGGATCGACGAAGCGACGGCGGCCTTCGACTCGTCGGTGACCGTCGACCGCGACCTCACCTTCACCCTCGATGCCCGCAAGGCGACCGACGTCAAGGTCGACACCGGCCGCACCACCGAGTGGCGAGGCGGCGCGTTCACGTACAACGAGTACGTGCTCCTGCTGCCCGGGAACATCAAGAGCATCTCGACCCTGCCCTCACCCGGCGACGAGAAGACCGGCTTCGAGCTCTTCTCCTCCGTCACGGCCCCCGTGCTGACCGCCAAGGCGAAGACCTACCAGCCCCTCACCCTGGCCCCCACCCAGCTCGACGGCGCCAGGAAGTTCAGCGGCCACCGCACGCTCACCCTCGTCGACGCGGGGACCGGAACGGCCGAGGAGTACCGCAGGATCCGCGCCCGCGACAAGCTCGTCCTGGTCACCCGCGGCACCGACCTGCCGATCTCCGAGCAGATCAACACCGCGGCCGAGCACGGCGCCGCCGCCGTGGCCGTCGCGAACGACACCCCCGGCCGCCTCGTCGCCCCGGCCGGCTCCACCGCCGTACCCGCCTTCGCCCTCGACGGCGAACAGGGCGAACGGCTGGCCGCACAGGCCGCCAAGCGCACAGTCCGTGTCGAGCTGAAGGGCACCCCCTACAGCCCCTTCCAGTACGACCTCGTCAATTCAGCGCGCTCGATCCCCGAGAGCGGGCTGAAGTTCGTCGCGGACAAGACCAACACCGCACGTATCGACGCCAACTACTACGCCCACGCCCAGAAGGAGGGAAACCTGCTTCAGGCAACCGGTCACGTCGGCGGCCTGTTCTACGCCTCCACCACGGTCCCGATCCGGCTGGGCACCGCACGCGAGGAGTACGTCACCGCCCGCCCCGAGGTCGACTACTGGACGGGAGTCGACATCGCCGGGTCCGACGGCGTCGCCGTATTCGACACCGGCTGGCACGACTTCGCCCCTGGTGAACGGCGCACGGTCGACTGGTTCAAGCAGGTCGCCAACCCCACCCGAGGCGGGACCTGGATGGCCCAGGGCTATTCGTCGGCTGTCGGTGACTACCTCTCCGTCGGCGCCATTCCGTTCCCCGACGGCGAGTCCTCGCACCTGCCGGTCGCGGTCTGGAACGACAAGATGTCCGTCGTCCTGTACCGCGGGGAGAAGGAGATCGCCCGCAAGGACGACTACTTCTACACGACCTTCTACGTCGATCTCGAACCGGGCACCTACCGGGCGGTCCAGAAGATCGACCGCGATGCGCCCGGCTGGGAGTTCTCCAGGTCCGCCACCACCGAGTGGACCATCAACGTCACCAAGACGGGCATCGTCAGGCAGATCCCGATGCCCACACTCTCCTACGACATCGGCCTCAATCTGCGCAACCAGGTCAGGGCGGGCAAGAAGCTGCCCATCACCGTCAACGCCGAGCTGCCGCCGAACACCGACGGCAAGGTCACCCGGGTCAAGACCTGGGCCTCGTACGACGACGGCGCCACCTGGACCCCCGTCGAGCTGAGCCCGTCCCAGGACACCGGCGAGTACACCGGCACCCTGCGCCTCCCCCGCGCCTCGGCAACCCCCGGCTACGTGACGCTGCGCACCGAGGCCACCGAAGCGTCCGGCAACACCATCGACCAGACCGTCGAGCGGGCCTTCGGCCTCGAGTAACCACTCACCACGACATCACCGCCGCGGGATGCCCCGGAGTGACATCCGGAGGCGTCCCGCGGGCTTTCCGGCGCTCGGGCCCGTACGGGTGGACACCCCGTACGCACCATTGCTGCCACGCCGTCCCCCTCGTTAACGTGCCGCACACATACCACCGTTGGCCCGGGCCGGGCGTCATTGGGGGCATCATGAGCGATCTGAGCAGACGTACGCTGATCGGAACCGCCGGAGCACTCGGCGTCGGGGCCGCCCTGGGGAGCCAGTCCCCGGCGGCCGCCGAGGGAACGGAAAGCGCGGAGGACCACGCCGTGTTCGACACCGCGCCCGCGCATGCCGCGCTGAAGCGGCTGCTGCCGGCCCACGCCGAGCAGTTCCGGCTGGTGCCGCTGGCGGGCGAGGGCGGCGAGGAGCGGTTCGAGGTCTCGGGGCGGCCGGGGCGGATCGAGGTGGCGGGGACCAGCCCGGCGGTGCTGCTCGCCGGGGTGCACTGGTATCTCAAGTACACCTGTCATGCCCTGATCACCTGGGCCGGGGACCAGCTCGACCTGCCCAAGACGCTGCCCGCGCCCCGGGCCCGCGTCGAGCAGTCGACCGCGCTCCCGCACCGCTTCGCCTTCAACGACACCCACGACGGCTACACCGCGCCGTTCGCCGGCTGGGACCACTGGGAGCACCTGATCGACGTCGCGGCCCTGCACGGCTGCAACGAGCTGCTGGTCACCGCCGGGCAGGAGGCCGTCTACCACCTCGTCCTCAAGGACTTCGGCTACTCCGACGAGGAGGCGCGCGCCTGGCTGCCCGCGCCCTCCCACCAGCCCTGGTGGCTGCTCCAGAACATGAGCGGATACGGCGGGCCGGTGAGCCCCGAGCTGCTGGCCAAGCGCACCGCCTTAGGGCAGAAGATCGCCGGCCGGCTGCGCGAGCTGGGCATGCGGCCGGTGTACCCCGGCTACTTCGGGACCGTCCCGGACGGGTTCGTCGAGCGCAACCCGGGGGCGCGTACGGTCCCCCAGGGCACCTGGAACGGGCTGAAGCGCCCCGACTGGCTCGATCCGCGCACCGAGTCGTTCGGGCAGGTGGCCGCCTCGTTCTACCGCCACCAGCAGGAGCTGTTCGGCGAGTGCGAGCTGTTCAAGATGGACCTGCTGCACGAGGGCGGCGCCGCCGGGGACGTCCCCGTGGCCGACGCCGCCCGCGCCGTGGAGACCGCCCTCCAGACCGCCCGGCCCGGCGCGACCTGGGTGATCCTCGGCTGGCAGGCCAACCCCCGGCGGGAGCTGCTGGACGCCGTGAACCACGACCACATGCTGGTGGTGGACGGCCTGTCGGACCTGGACTCGATCGGCGACCGGGAGCAGGACTGGGGCTCGGTGCCGTACGCCTTCGGCACCATCCCCAACTTCGGCGGCCGCACCACGATCGGCGCCAAGACCCACATCTGGGCGCGGCGGTTCACCCAGTGGCGCGACAAGCCGGGCAGCAAGCTGGTCGGCACCGCCTATATGGCGGAGGCGGTGGGGCGCGATCCGGCGGCGTTCGAGCTGTTCAGCGAGTTGGCGTGGCGGGATACGGCGGTGGACCGCGAGGAGTGGTTCCGCGCCTACGCAGACGTACGGCTGGGCGGGCGGGACGAGCGGGCCCGGGACGCGTACGCGGCGCTGCGCGACACCGCGTACCAGATCACCAGCTCCGACGGCCGCCCGCACGACTCGGTCTTCTCCGCCCGCCCCAATGTGACCGCGCGCTCCGGCACCAACTACGCCACCCGCATCCCGGCCTTCGACCTGGCGGACTTCGACGCCGCATTCGCCGCGCTGCTGGACGTACGCCCGTCGCTGCGCGAATCCGATGCCTACCGCCACGATCTGACCGATATCGCCCGCCAGGCGCTCGCCGACCGCTCCTGGACGCTGATCCCGCATCTGCACGACGCGTACGAGCGCAAGGACCTGGAGACATTCCGGGTGCTGGCCCGGCTGTGGCTGAAACTGATGCGGCTGAGCGACGACATGACCGGCGCGCACCGGGGATTCATGCTCGGGCCCTGGCTGGAGGACGCCAAGCGGCTGGCATCCGACGAGGCGGAGGCCGCGCGCTTCGAACATCTCGCGCGCACCCTCATCACCACCTGGGCGGACCGGATCACCGCAGACACCGGGAAGCTCGCCAACTACGCCAACCGCGACTGGAACGGCCTGATCGGCGACTTCCACCTGCCGCAGTGGCAGAGCTACCTGGACGAGGTGGAGGACGCGCTCGCCGAGGGGCGCGAGCCGCGCGACTTCGACTGGTTCGCCGTCGAGGAGCCCTGGACGCGCGAGGGCAAGAGCTACCCGGTCCGGCCCACGACGGACGCCCACCGCACGGGGCGCCGGGTGTACGAGGCGCTGGCCAAGGCCCCGTACCAGGGCACAGCCACCGTCTCCACCACCCCGTCGGGGGTGGCGCCCGGGGGCACCGCCGACATCGCCGCGGCCCTGCGCAATATGAACGGGCTGCGCGCCACCGGCCGTGTCGACTTCGACCTGACCGTGACCGGCCTCGACCCGAAACCGCAGGGCGACACCTGGCTCGGCTCGATCCCGGCGGCCAGGACCGGCGAGGTCCACTGGCGGGCCACCGCGCCCGACGAGCCGCTCGAGAACCCGCTGAAGCCGCTGCCGTACGAGCTCGGCGTGGCGTTCGGGCCGCGCGGCGAGGACCGGGTGCGGCTGGTGCGCACCGGCACGCTGTGGGTGGCCGGGCCGCTGGACGCCGGCCTGAAGACGGTCACCAACAACGACGCGGTCTTCGGCCAGTTGTCGGATCGCTTCGCGATCGACGGGGCGGGGCGGGACCTGTGGAAGGCGACGGCCGAGTTCGGGTCGGTGTACCGGGAGGGGGCGCTGGCGGTCGACACCGCCGTCACGGTGAAGGTGGTCAGCCAGGCCGTGACGGGCGCGTGGGCGCGGGCGGGCATCATCGCCCGCGACAGCCTGGCGACGGCGGGCTCCCCGGGCTTTGTGAACCTGGCCGCCACCCCGTCCAGCGGCATCGTGCTGTCCTACGACTCGAACGGCGACGGCACGCTGGACGCGTACAAGCGGATCACCGGCGTCAAGGCGCCCGTGCTGCTGCGGCTGACGCGGGTGTCCGCCACCTCGTACAAGGGCGAGCTGTCGACCGACGACGGGACGACCTGGCGGGCGGTGGGGACGGTGACGGCGCCGGGGGCCTCGGGCTCCGCGCAGGATGTCGGGATCTTCATGACCGCGACGCACGGGGGGAACGTGGCGCGCGGGACGGCGGAGTTCAGCGGGTGGCGCATGGGGTGACCGCTGCCCCCGCGGCCGTTGTCGTACCCCTGAACTAGTCTTCTGGATCAACGGGGTTGACAATCAACGGGGAGACACGATGGGCCAGTCTGGACTCGACCACGGCACCGGGGCCGGGGCGCCGGAAGAGTGCGAATTCGTCGTACCGGAGGCGTGGCGGGACCGCGTCCACGCACGCCGCGGGGGGATCGCCGCGGACGTGGCGCGGGTCGACACCCGCGCGGCCGGGGCCATTCGGTGCAGACTGGCGAAGATCCAGGCCGATGTGGACGGGGCGCTGGACCACGAGCAGTCCGAGAAGGAGATGGCCCAGGCGGCGCGGGACCATCTGGGCGGGGAGCCGAACCCGCTCGGCGCGGCCGTGCTCGCGGCGCTGATCTGGTCGCTGTCGAACTGGGACGAGGAGAAGTGCGAGAGCTTCACGGACGCCTGGGCCGCGCAGCACGGTCTGCTGTTCGCGGCCCGGGCGACCGCCGAGCTCAGCCGTGTGATCGTCCAGTACCGCGCGAAGCGGCCGACTTTCGACGGCTGGGTGGGGGCTCTGGACGACGACAGTGGGGCGTCCGGCTTCGATGACATCGAGGGGGCCGCGCACCGGATGCGGGAGTTGCTGGCGGTCGCTGGCGACGCGGAGTACCAGGAGGTCGAGGCGGCGCTCGCGGATCACCGGCTGACCGGGTACCAGCGGGTGGTCGTCTCCTACCTGTTGCCGACCCGGGCGGACTGGGTGGACGCCCTGGTCGCCACCCCCTTGAAAGCCTCGTACGCGCGGCGCTCGCCCATGCTGGTGGGTGCGCTCGGCTCGGCCGGGCAGCTCTCGCTCCTGCGTGAGCGGCAGGGGGATGCCTGGCTGGAGATTCCGCGCCTGGCTCACACGGTGGCCGAGGGGGTGGGCTCCGCCCTCGGGCCGGCGCTGGTGGAGTTGCTCGACGGAAAGCAGGTGCGCGACCGGGCGGCTCTGGGCAGCGTGTTCGGTGTGCTGGCCGCCATGCCGGGCGACGAGACGTTCGACGCGCTCGCCACCCGGCTCGGCGAGCCGGGCGCCCATGCGGCGGTGCAGGAGGCGCGGGAGCGGTTTCCCGTGCGGGCGCTGCGGCTGCTGGCCTCCGTCGCGTGGGGCAACTCCCGCAGGGCCAGACTGGCCAAGCGGCTGCTGCGGGACCACGTCAAGGCCCGGCCGGCGCTCGTCGAGGAGATCTCGCCGCAGCTGTCCGACAGGGACCGCAAGGCGATCGGAGCGGCCCTGCGGGCGAGGGACTGGGTGATGGAGGAGGCGGCGGCCGACGCGCTTCCCCGGTCGCTGAGGGAGCCGACCAGCACGGGCGAGCCGGACGGCGCGGGCGGGTCGCGGACCACCGGCGCGGCGGAAGCGATCGACGCGTATCTGCTCCCGCAGGTGCTGCTGCGCGGGCGCCGTCAGGCCCTGCCCATCGCCGCCGTACGGCGGCTGGTGGCACTGCTCACCGCACTCGGCACCGGCGAGGCGGGCGAGGCGGACGCGGGCATCGACGCCGTCAAGGAGGCGTGCGACCCGGCGTCGCTGGACGAGTTCGTCTGGGCGCTGTTCCAGCAGGCGGGCGAGGCGGCCTGGGCGCTGGCCGCGCTGGAGCGGCTCGGCGGCGACGAGACGGCACGCGGGCTCACCGCCCTCATCCGCACCTGGCCGAAGCGCGGGTACCACCGCAAGGCCATCGCGGGGATCGATGTGCTGGTGGCGATCGGAAACGACGTCGCGCTCATGTATCTGATCGGGACGGCGCGGAAGACCACACACGACAGCGTCAAGTCGGCGGCCCGGGACCGCATCGAACGGCTCGCTGCCGCGCGTGGGCTGTCCGCCGAGCAGTTCACCGAGCAGGCCGTGCCGGACTTCGGCCTGGAGCGGGACGGCAGCCTGACCCTCGACTACGGCCACCGCCGGTTCACCGCCGCGTTCGACGAGCGTCTGAGGCCGTATGTCCGCGACGAGGCCGGCAAGCGCCGTAAGGGCGTTCCCCGCCCGGGAGTCCGCGACGACCAGGTCCTCGCGCCGCTCGCGCACCGGCAGTTCACCGGGTTGAAGAAGGACGTGCGCGTGGTCGCCGCGGACCAGATCCGGCGCCTGGAGCGGGCGATGGTGACCGAGCGGCGCTGGACCCTGGCCGAGTTCCGCGCCTGCTTCGCCGACCACCCGCTGCTGTGGCACATCGCCCGTCGGCTGGTGTGGACCGCCGAGGACGCGGGCGTGTGCCGCGCGTTCCGCCTCGCGGAGGACCGCACGCTCGCCGACGCCGATGACGACACCCTCACCCTGCCGGAGTCGGCGACGGTCGCGGTCGCCCATCCCGTCCACCTGACGGATGTGGAGGTCTGGGCGGAGGTGTTCGCCGACTACGAAATCCTCCAGCCCTTCCGCCAGCTGGAGCGGCCCGTCCACACCCTGGCCGACGACGAGCGGGACAGCACGGACCTCAAGCGGTTCCTCGACATCGCCGTGCCGACCGGCAAGGTCCTCGGTCTGGAGCAGCACGGCTGGCGGCGGGCCGCTCCCCAGGACGGTGGCGTCCAGCCGTGGATCTCCCGGGAGATGCCCGGTGGCCAGTTCGTGGTGGTCGGGCTGAGCCCGGGGATCGTGGTGCGGTCCCCGCTGAGCTGCCCCGAGCAGACCGTCGTCAGCGTCCTGGTCTCGGACCGTCCCGACGGCGTCCGGGCCCCGGACAGCCCGCTGCGCTTCGGCGACCTCGGGCCGGTGTCCGTCTCCGAACTGCTGGCCGACCTGACCGCCCTGACCGCCCTGACCGAGACGACGCTCTGAACCGCGAACCGCGAACCGCGAGGCCACCACACCATGACCGCACCACCGGTACCCCCCGTACCCGCCGCGTCCGCTGCGCCCGCATCCCCGCAGCACCCATCCGCCGAGGTCAGATTCGCCGGCGAACTGGCCCGGCTGCGCGAGAGCGACGACGGCCACCGGCCGCCCGGCTGGTCGCTCAGCCTGGACGCCGCCCGCCGGTTCATCGTCGGGGACGAGAAGCGTGACATCAGCCGCAAGTTCGTCGGCGACTCGGCCCTTGTCGACCGCGCCCTGATCACCCTGGCGACCAGCCGCGGACTCATGCTGGTCGGCGAGCCGGGAACGGCGAAGTCGCTGCTGTCCGAGCTGATCGCCGCGGCCGTCTGCGGCGAGTCCACCCTGACCGTCCAGGGCGGCGCGGCCACGACCGAGGACCAGATCAAGTACTCCTGGAACTACGCCCTGCTGGTGTCCGAGGGCCCCTCCCCCCGGTCCCTGGTGCCCGCGCCGATGCTGCGCGGCATGCGGGAAGGCAGGATCGTACGGTTCGAAGAGATCACCCGCTGCCCGCTCGAAGTACAGGACTGCATGCTCTCGCTGCTGTCCGAGCGGGCGCTGGCGATCCCCGAGCTGGCCGGCCCCGAGGGGATGGTGTTCGCGGCCGAGGGGTTCAACGTCATCGCCACCGCCAACACCCGCGACCGTGGCGTGAACGAGATGAGCGCGGCGCTCAAGCGGCGCTTCAACTTCGAGACGGTGTTCCCCATCGCCGACCCGGCCACCGAGCTCGACCTGGTCGAGCAGGAGGCCAATGCGCTGCTGCGGCGCTCCGGGGTGGAGATACCGGCGCCACGGGACGTACTGGAGGTGTTGGTCACCGCGTTCCGTGAGCTGCGTACCGGCGGTACGGAAGCGGAACAAGGGAGCGGGTCGATCGATCGGCTGTCCACGGTGATGAGCACCGCGGAGGCGGTCTCGGTCGCCCACGCCGTGGGCCTGCGCGGCTGGTATCTGCGGGGCGAGGCGGGCACCCCCGCCGACATCGTGGAGTGCCTTGCGGGAACGGCGGCGAAGGACGACGCCGAGGACCTCGCCCGGCTGCGCCGCTATCTGGAGCAGCGGGTGCCACGGAAGAAGGGCAAGCAGTGGCAGGCCCTGCACCGCGCCCGGCACCTCCTGCCGGACCGGTGAGGGCGGGGTGAGCGTCACCTTCGTCCCGGTCCGTCACCACAGCCCGGCCTGCGCCCGGCTGGTGCGCTCGGTCATCGCGTCCCTCCAGCCCGCGTTCGTACTCGTGGAGGGGCCCGCCGACGTCAACGACCGGCTGGACGAACTGCTGCTCGGCCACCAGCTGCCGGTCGCGATCTTCAGTTCGTACCGGGACGGTGAGCGGTACGAGGCTTCGTGGACGCCGTTCTGCGCGTACTCCCCGGAGTGGGTCGCGCTCACCGCGGGCCGGACGTGCGGCGCCGAGGTGCGGTTCATCGACCTGCCCGCCTGGCACCCGGCGTTGGCCGGGTTCGGCAACCGGTACGCCGACGCGGAGCTGCGGCACGCGGAAGCGGTCGCACGCCTCTGCAACACCTTCGCGGTGGACAACGTGGATGTGCTGTGGGACCACCTCTTCGAGGCCGAGACCGAGAACGGGACCGAGGACGGGACCGAGGACGGCAACGGGCTGGAGGAGCGGCTTACGGCGTACTTCGACCTGGTGCGCGGGGAGTCGCGCGCGGCCGAGGACGACGAGGCCCGCGAGGCGTACATGGCGCGATGGATCAGGGCGGCCGTCGCCGAGGCCGGCGACCGGCCGGTCGTGGTGGTCTCCGGCGGTTTCCATCAACCCGCACTGCGCACCCTGTCGGCCAAGGCCGCCGAAAGCACCGCGGACGGGCCCGAGGGACCCGAGTGGCCCGAGGTGCCCCGCCCGCCCCAGGACGCGTTGGCGGACAGCTTCCTGGTGCCGTACTCGTTCCCGCGCCTGGACGCCTTCACCGGCTACCAGTCGGGCATGCCGTCCCCGGAGTACTACCAACGGCTGTGGGACGAGGGGCCGCAGGCCGCCGCCACCGGTCTGGTCAAGGACGCCGTGGCCCGGCTGCGGCAGCGTGGACACGTCGTGTCCACGGCGGACCTCATCGCGGCGCGCACGATGACGGATGGTCTCGCCCGGTTGCGCGGCCACCGCAGCCCGTCCCGTACCGACCTACTGGACGGGCTGGCGAGCGCGCTGATCTCGGACGGCCTGGGGCAGCGGCTGCCGTGGTCCTCGCGCGGCGCCCTGGCCCCCGGCGCCCACCCCGTCGTCGCCGAACTGATGGCGGCGTTCAGCGGGGACCGGGCAGGCCGGCTGCATCCGGACACCCCCGCGCCGCCGCTGGTCCATGACGTGCGGGCGGAGCTCGAACGCCTCGGTCTCGACCGTGCCGGGGCGTTCGCCCTGAGCCTGGACCTCTCCGACGACCGGGGCCGCGGCCGCAGCCGCGCCCTGCACCGGCTGCGGGTGCTCGGCATTCCCGGCTTCCAGCGGCGGTCGGGGCCGGCCGGCGGAGCCGACCTCGTCCTGAACGAGCGCTGGGGCGTGGCCCCTTCGGAGCTGCGGCTGCCCCGGCTGATCGAGGCGGGAGCGTACGGCGCCACCTTGCGGGACGCCGCGACCGCGGTGCTGCGCGAGCGGATCGCCGACGCGGGCAACGAGATGGTGCCGCTCGCCAGGGTGCTCTTCGACGCCGCACTCTGCGGGCTCGCCGAGCTGTCCGACGGAGCGATCGAGACCATCGAGGCCGCTGTCGCGGGGGCGAGGGACCTGGGCGCACTCGGCGAGACGCTGTCCACCGTGCTCGGCCTGTGGCGGCACGACCGGCTGCTGGGGAGTGCCGGAAGTCCGGTGTTCGGTGCCGTCGTCAGCGCCTCCGTCGCCCGGATCCTGTGGCTGGCCGAGGGCGTCCACGGCGGCCCGGCCCCCGCTGACCGAGCCAGGCTGCACGCGCTCGCGGCGACCCGGGACGCGCTGGTGCACGCCGGGCCGGCCTTGGGCCTGGACCGGTCGGCGGCGCTGGGCACCGCGCGCCGGATCAGCGCGGATGCCACAGCGCCGCCGGATCTGCGCGGAGCGGCGTTCGGACTGTGCTGGTCCCTGGATGACGCGGAGGGCGGCGACATCCCCGGCGGAAGCGTGGCCCACAGCGCCGGTCCCGACGTACTCGGCGACTGGCTCGCCGGACTCTTCGCACTGGCCAGGGCCGAAGTGCTGGCAGCCAAGGGCAGCGAAGGCAGTGAGGGCAGCACGGGCATGTTCGGGGTGCTCGACACCGTGGTCGCCGCGATGTCCGAGGACGACTTCCTCGTGGCCCTGCCCGCCCTCCGGCAGGCGTTCGCGTACTTCCCACCCCGCGAACGGGAAACCATCGCGCGCGGGCTGCTGGACCGCCGGGGGCTGCGCGGCTCGGCCAGGTCCCTGACCCGGACGGCCGCCGACCCCCTGCTGACCGCCGAGGGGATGGCGCTGGAGGCCAGGGTGACGCGGCTCCTGGCCGGCGAAGGACTCGCCCCGGCCGAAACCACAGTCAGCGCCATTGATGCGAAGGCGGACTCATGACCGCACCGGACCCCGAGCTCGAACGTTGGCGGCTCATCCTCGGCGCCCCGGCCGAGGCCCATACGGGTGCGCCGAGCAGTAAGGCCGCCGATCGTGACGCCGCCCTGGACTGGCTCTACGGCCGCGACGCGGAGCTGGAAAGGCGGCACATACGGCGCGGCGGTCTCGCAAGGAAACGGGGCGACGGGACCGAGGAGAGCGAGGGGAACGGCGGAGCCGAGGCATCCGGCCGAGACCGGCGCGCCGGTTCCGAGCCGTCGGTGCTCACCACCGTGGACTGGCTCGACGACATCCACCGGCTGTTCCCCAGGGAGACCATCGAGCGGCTGGAGCGGGACGCCGTCGAGTCCTACGGGATACACGAAGTGGTCACCGACCCGGACGTTCTCTCCCGCGTCAAGCCCAACGCCACCCTGCTGCGCGCGGTGCTGCGCACGAAGCACCTGATGAACCCCCAGGTGCTGGTGCTCGCCCGGCGCATCGTCGAGGCAGTGGTCCGCGAACTGCTGGAGCGCCTCACTCCCGAGATCCGGTCGTCCTTCTCCGGCACCAGGGCCCGGCGGCCGAGCCGCTTCCGCCAGGCGCGCAATTTCGACTTCCACGCCACCATCCGGGCCAATCTCGCCCACTACGACCCCGCGACGCGGCGGATCGCCATCGAGAACCCCCGCTTCGTCTCGCGCACCCGGCGCCACATCGAGCAGTGGCAGCTCATCCTCCTCGTGGACCAGTCCGCGTCGATGACGGCCTCGGTCATCCACTCGGCGGTGACCGCCGCCTGCCTGTGGAGCCTGCCGGGGCTGCGCACCCACCTGATCACGTTCGACACCGCCGTGGTGGACCTCACCCAGGACGTCACCGACCCGGTGGAGCTGCTGATGAAGACCCAGTTGGGCGGCGGTACGGACATCGCCAAGGCGGTCGCCTACGGCGCCACGCTCGTCGACAACCCGCGCCGGACGATCCTCGCGGTCGTCACCGACTTCTACGAGGGCGGGGACGAACACCGCCTGGTGCGCACCGTGCGCGGCCTGGTGGAGCAGGGCACGCAGGTGCTCGGGCTCGCCGCGCTGGACGAGGAGGCGAACCCCGACTACGACCACGACCTGGCACAGCGCCTGGCGGACACCGGTGCGCATGTCGGCGCCATGACGCCCGGCCGGCTGGCGGCGTTCGTCGCGGAGAGGATGGGCCGGTGACCCGCGACGACCTCCTTACGCTCACCCCGGACGTACTCGCCGCGCTGGCCAACCGGGGCCTGGTCAAGCGCGCCACCAAGGCACTCGACGCCGGGACGGCCCCGGCCGTCGAGGTGGGCGAGGACGGCACGGTCCGCGGCAGGTTCGAGGACGGTGTGGAGGCGGCTCTGCCCGTCCACACCGATCTCCGGGCGGCCACCTGCACCTGTGCGGCGCCCGGGGTATGCCGTCACCGGGTCGGCCTGGTCCTGGCGTATCAACGGCAGTTCGGCCCACGGCAGGCCGACAACTCCGACGGGAGGTCCGGGAAGCCCGAGGACGACACCGGGAAGCCCGACGACCCCCCAGAGCCCACCCCGCCGGCGGCGCACACCCCCTGGTCGCCGGGGAGCGTCGACGACGACACGCTGACCCGGCTGTACGGCGCGCCCGCCCTCGCCGCCGCCCGGCGCGCCCTCACCGCGGGCTTCCCCGCGCGGCTGAGGCGTCCCACGTCCGCCGATCCGGTGGCGCGCGCGGATCTGCGGTCGTGCACGGTCCGCTTCCCGGTTCCGGATGAGGTGGGCTACGCGTACACCGACGCGGCGGACACGGCCCGCGCCGAGATGGTCGTACTCGCGGTATGGGCGTTCCGGGCGGCGGACGAGCGCGGCCTGAACGCGGCCGACGTCCACCTCGACGTGGGCGGCCCCGCTCGCGAGCTCGCCGACTCCCCCCTCGCACCGTCCGGCCTGGCCCCCGTCCTCACCGTGGTGGACGAGCTGCTGCTCGACGGGGCCGGGCACGCGGACGGGGTGCTGGTGTCCTCGCTGCACCGGGCCGCCCGGGACCTGGGCGAGCAGGGGCTGCGCTGGCCGTCCGCCGCGCTGGACGACCTCGTCGAGCAGCTGGGCGCCTACCGGGAGCGTGCCACCCGGCACCGGCCCGAGCGCGTCGCGGAGCTTCTCGCCGAGCTGCACGCCCGGCACCGGGCGGCCGTCCACAGCGGCGGTGCCACCCCGCGCTCCCGGGTGCTGGGCAGTGACGAACCCGCCGAGACCCCGCTGCGCCGGGTCCGCCTCACCGGCCTCGGCTGCCGGATCACGGGCACGGACACCAACGGCACCGACAGCGAGGGCACCACCGCCGAGCGCACCGCCGAGGTCTTCCTCGCCCACCCCGACAGCGGCACCGTCCTGGTGCTGCACAAGCGCTGGCCGGTTTCCGGAGCCGACGGCGAGCCCCTGACCGGCGCGGATCTCGCCACCCGCAGACTCAGCGGCGTCCCGCTGCACACCCTGGCCGCCGCGCACCTGGTCTCCGAGTCCGCCTCCCGCAGCGCCGGCCGGGTCGTACGCCTGGCCTCCCACCGGGTCGCCAGGACCAGCGTCAGGCCGCTGGACAGCCAGGCGTGGGAGAGCCTGCCCGACTCCGTGACGGCCCGCGATCTCGCCACACTGGAGCGTCAACTGGGGGGCCTCGCCCCGAAACTGATCCGGCCCCGGGTGGAGGCGGAACTCGTACGGGCCGTGCCGGTCGCCGAGGTGCTCGCCCTCGGCTACGACCCCGGTGACCAGCGCCTCGACGCGGTGATCACGGACGCCGCGGGAATGACGGCGACCGTGTCCGCCACCTACGACGCCGCGCGCCCAGGGGCGTTGGACTGTCTGGCCGCGGCTCTCGGCGGTGACCTGGGCACGCCCCTCTTCGTCAGCGGCGTGGTGCGCCGGGCCCGCGGCGGAATCACCCTGCGCCCCCTCGCGGTGATGACCGACCAAGGCCCGGTCCTCCCCGACCTCGCCCCCGGCAGCGGCGACGCGGACCTCGTCGCCGCCCCCCGTCGCCCTCAAGGCCCGGAGGACGCCCTGCACGACGCCCTCCACACGGCCCTCGGCGTCTGTGCCGACGCCGCCCACCAGGGCCTGCGTAACCCCACCACCGCCCTCCGCACCCGCCTCACCGACGCTGCGGCAGCCCTGTCCGCGGTGGGGCTGCGCACCACGGCCGGTCTGCTCACCGCGCTGTCCTCGGCCTTGACCGGGGGCGATCCGGAGACGATGGTCACCGCCTGGGTAGCCGCCCAGGTGCGACTCACGACCACGGCGGAACTCTGCTGATCGGGCGTGGCGCCGCCGGTGGCACCGCGCCCAGCGGTGACCATCGCATGCGGCGCTCGTTCTCCACACCGTGGAGCAGCAACAGGCGACAGCCAACCTCTCCGGCGATTCCCTCTCCCTCATCGACGTCGAGCAGGCCGAGGCCGCCATCGTCGAGCACTACCCGCGCCTGGTGCGGCTCGGCTACCTGGTGCTGCCGCCCGGCATGGGGCGCACGCGGCGGGTGTTGGCGGCGCACGCGCTCGCGCAGCGCGCGCTGCCCCGCAACCGGACGAACACGGGCGCGGATACGGGCGCGGATACGGGCGCGGACACGGTCGCGGATACGGACGCGGACACGGAGCCCGACAGCGGCGCCGGCTCCGGGCCCCGGCTGCCCGGGCAGCGCGCGCCGGAGAGCGCGGCGGTGGACGCCGGATACGCCTTCGTACGGCTGCGGGTGCTGCGCGGAGCGCTGCGCGCCGCGCGGCGGCGGCGCGGGCCGCTGGCCCCGGCGCTGCCGCGGGTGTGGGGGCTGCGGCTGTTCCCGCGGCCGGGCGGGGCCGATGAACTCGCCCTGGACAAGGCGCTGTCGGAGCTGTCGGGCCCGGGCCGCGCCGCGTATGTGCTGCGCGGCCTGGAGCGGTTGGGCGACCGCGAGGTGCGCGAGGTGCTGAAGGCCGCTGGGGTCGCCGACCCGCGGGACGCCCTCGCGGAGGCGGACACGGTGGAGGACCCGGCGGGCAGCCGGGACGGGGCGCTGCTGGAGTCCCCCGAGTTCGACCCGTGTTCGCTCCAGGCCCGGCCCACCGATCTGCTGCGGCGCCGCCAGCACGGGCGGGCGGCGCTGGCCGCGGGCGCCGCGCTGTTGGTGTGCGGCGCGCTGCTCGGCCTGCCGGGCGAGGGCTGGGGCCCGGGCGGCGCGGCAGCGCCCCCGTACGCGCGCAACCCGGCCTCGGAGCGGGCGCTGGACCCGGCCCGGCTGACCCGCGCCACGCCCGAGGTGTGGCGCACCGCGACCCGCGCCGACTTCTCGTCCTGGCCCGCGCGCGGCGACCGTACGGAGGACATGCCGCTGCTGCGCCGCGCGCTGGCCGTCTGGGCCCGGCCGGGCCGCTCGGTGCTGGTGTCGGCCACGCCCGGCACCCAGTCCGGCCCGCCGTCGGGGCCGCCGCAGCTGCTGTACGCGGGCGAGGTCGACCAGGTGACGGTGGTCCTGCTGTACGACGGGCTGCGGTTGGTGCGGTACGCCGAGCAGGGGCGCGGCGACGGCGGCCGCGTGGCGGTGGAGTTCGCGCGGGCCGACGCCGCCGACGCGGCCTCCTCGACCGCCCTGGTCATCACCCGCACGGACGGGAACGTCCGCTATCTGACGGCCCCTTGGGTGCGCCACCCCTCCGTACGCGACCTGGTGCGGCCCGGCGAGGCGGCGCGGCCGCTGCGGCTGGCGGCGGACGGGGTGACCGACCCGGTGCGCGCGGGCGGTGCGGGCCTGGTGCGCGGTCCGGGGCGGGCGCCGGACTGCGAGAGCTGGACGGCGCTGCGGCTCGGGTCGCGCCTGGTGACGGACCTGGGCGAGCTCGTCCCGGCCCGGCTGACGTACGGCGCTCCGGGCGGGCGGGCCGGCGGGCCGCGGGATGTGGCGGGCGCGCAGGCCCGGGAGGCCTGGGCGCACACCGCCTGCCGGCTGCCGCTGCTGCACGCGCGGGGCGTGCGCTCGGTGAACGCCTGGCGGTTCGCGGCGCAGCGGCTGCCCGAGGGCGGCGGCGCGGCGGACTGGGTGTGCACGCGCGCCGAGACCTGGCGGGGTGCGGGCGACCGGGTGCTGGCCCAGTTCCAGCCGCCGGCCAGGGACCCGGGCTCCCCGGCCGCGGTCGTCGCGAGCGCGGACGGCTCCCCGGCCTGCGGGCCGCGTGAGCCGCGGGTGCTGATGGGCGCGCTGTGGAAGTCGCGCACCGGGCGGTGGTATCTGCTGGCCGCGGGCAGCACCCAGGTGACCTCCGTCGCGGCGCGCGGCGATGTGCGGGGCAGGGCGGCGGGACGGCTGCTGGCGCTGCCCGCCCAGGCGGGCGACCAGGCCCGGCTGAGCGGCCGCCTGTCATCGGGCGGCCGGCTCACGGCGCTGCGCTGACGGGCGGGCCCGCGACGCTGCGCTGACGCTCAGTCCCGGGACGCCGCGCGGGCCAGCCTCAGCTGGCCTGTCTCGGCGGCGTTCTTCATGAGTTCGGCGTTCACCCAGCCGGCCATGTGGGCCACGCTGTACTGCGGGTCGCCCTGCCAGGGGAAGTGCGCGACGGCGTCCAGCTCGGCGTCGCCGAGCCCGTCCAGCACCTCCAGCCAGTCCTCGCGCAGCGCGCGCAGCCACTTGACGGCCGCCTGTCCGTCGCCCGGCCAGGTGACCTCGGTCCGCTCCTGGGGCGTCCGGCCCTCGGCGTGGTCGAGGGCCGTGCTCCACCACCAGCCGATGTGCCAGGTCAGCCAGGCGATGGTGGGGACCGGGACGGGATCGGGCTCGGTGTCGGCCCAGTCGGGCACCCACTTTCCGTCCGGCTGCTGACGCACCGTCCAGCAGTGGGCGGCGGGCTCCCACAGGAAGTCCTCCGGCTCCAGCCGTTCCAGGTGATACTCGAACAGGGCCCAGGTCAGCTCGAACTGCCAGCGCAGCAGGTCACGTCGGGAAGTGTGCACCCGCCGACCCTGACATACCGTCGCTCCGCCCGGAAAGCGATTATCCGCAGTACAGCGGAACTGATCCAGAGAACCCCGGTGAACGCTGGATTTCGACTTGCCGCGCGTGGAAGGCTCGCCGGGGTCCATAGAAATTCCGAATATTGAATCGGGTACGGCAGGATATCTCGTGCGGATAACGACTTCGATCGCCGCCACCGCCCTCGCGGTGCTGGCACTCACTCTGACCGGCTGCGGAAGCGACGACGGCGACGGAAAGTCGGCGGCACCGGCCAAGGAAGACAAGAGCGCCAGTCAGGCCGAGGAAACGGGCAAGCCCACGCCTTCCGGCACCGGTGAGTCGGACGATATGAAGTCCGCCGACCCCACGGCGACCCCGAGCCGCAGCAAGGCCCCCGGCAAGACCGTGACCCCAGTTCCCAGCCGCACCACCAGCGCGCCCAGCAAGGCCCCGGTCCCGAGCCGTACGAGCGTCGCCCCGCCCACCGCCTCCGGCCAGTTGGCGAGCATCCAGGGCACGTGGTACTACCGGGTGCGGGACAATAAGGGCGGCTTGATCACTATGAGGATCAACGGCGCGACCTTTGTCGTGAGCGGCAACGAAGGGACCTGCACCGGGACCATCAGCGCCTCGATGACCGCTTCCTTCACCTGCAAGGGCCAGACCTTGCACGGCACGGGCCAGGTCAGCAACGGCGGCCAGACCCTCACCCTCACCTGGAACAACGGTACCCCCGACCGGTTCAACCGCACCAAGCCCGCGTAACGGCGCAGGAGCCGCACATCAGCCGATGTGCGGCTCCGAACCAACGCCAGGAACTCAGCCGCAGCTCCTCGCGCCCGTGTGCAGGGCCACCGCGGTGTTGCTGCCGAGGGTGGCGGTGAACTGGCCGGAGGAGTTGACCGTGACGCCCCTGCCGCTCTGCACATCGCAGTAGTCGCCCGCGGGCAGCGAGGTCTGGAAGGTCCGGGTCAGCGAGCCGCTCTCGTGGTTGATGGCGACGTACGCCCTGTCACCGCGCCCGAAGGCGATGGCGTTGTTGCCGTTGTCCCACCAGTTGGTGACCGCCGTGCCGCGCGCCGTGTTGCGGAAGGCCACCATTTTGATGATCTCGGGCCATTTGTGCTGGCATTTCCAGCCGTCCTGCCAGCAGGCGTTCACCGTGCCCCCGTTGGGCGGCCCGGCGTCGTTGTCGGAGAACTCATAGCCGGAGTGGACGTCCGGGGAGCCGTAGGGCCAGGCCAGCATGAAGACGTTGGCGAGGGTGTAGTTGGCGTTGTCCTTGTAGGACAGGGTGGAGCCATTGCGCTCGGTGTCCCAGTTGTCGACGAAGACACCGGATTTATCCGAGGCCATATAGCCCCAGCCCTCGCCGAAGTTGTTGAGGTAGGCCAGTTTCTCGCCGGTGAAGACGCGCTTGAGATCGCGGCCGTAGCGGAATTCCTGGACATCGCCGTTGCCCAGGTACTCGGTCGGCGAGACGGCCTCGCCCGCGCCGTAGATGGCCTCCTGCTTCCAGTAGACGTTCGGGTTGCTGAGCTTGCCCTTGATCGCGGCCAGGTCGTCGGCGGCCATGTGCTTGGCGGCGTCGATCCGGAAGCCGTCGACGCCGAGCGAGAGCAGGTCGTTGAGGTACTGGGCGATCCGGTCGCGCACATACGGCTCGCCGGTGTCCAGGTCGGCCAGGCCCACCAGCTCGCAGCGCTGGACGTTCCAGCGGTCCTGGTAGTTGCTGATCTGCGCGGTGCAGTCGTCCATGTCCTGGGACTGGTAGATGCCGGGGTAGTCGTACTTGGTGTACGAGGAGCCGCCGGTGCCGGTGCCGGACCCCGCCGACATGTGGTTGATGACGGCGTCGGCGACGACCTTCACGCCCGCCGCGTGGCAGGTGTCGATCATGTTCTTGAAGGCGGCGCGGTCGCCGAGCCGACCGGCGATCTTGTAGCTGACGGGCTGGTACGAGGTCCACCACTGACCGCCCTGGATGTGCTCGGTCGCCGGGGACACCTCGACATAGCCGTAGCCGGCCGGCCCCAGCGTGCTGGTGCACTCCTTGGCCACCGAGTCGTACTTCCACTCGAAGAGTTCGGCGGTGACGTCCTTGTCGCCGGGCGGCGCGGCCTGCGCCTGCCCCGGCAGGGCGGCGGTCAGCGCGGCGCCCGCCGCCAGGGCGAGGGCTGCGGCGAGGGTTCTTGTGGCCATCGTTCCTCCTGCTGGGTGGGGGGAGTGCAAGGGACGATCGAGACACTGGAGACACTGCTGCAAGAACTTGCGCAAGGAACTTACGACTTGGTCGCGCCGGAGGTGAGCCCGGCGACCAGGTGGCGCTGGGCCCAGGAGAACACCAGGGTCGCCGGGATGGCGATCATGACGGCGGCCGCGGTCATGGAGCCCCAGTCCGAGCTGTACTGGTTGACGAAGGTCTGGAGCCCGGCCGAGAGGGTGAGGTTCTCCTCCCCCGTCATGAAGGCGGAGGCGTAGGCGACCTCGGCCCAGGCGGTGATGAAGGTGTAGAACCCGGTCACCGCGAGGCCCGGCTTGGCCAGCGGCACCACCAGCCGCCAGAAGGTGCCGAAGGGGTTGAGCCCGTCGACCCGGCCCGCCTCGTCGATCTCCACCGGGATGGTGTCGAAGAAGCCCTTCATCATCCAGGCGCAGAACGGCACGGCGACGGTGAGGTAGGTGACGATCAGGGCCACCGGCTGGTTGAGCCAGCCCAGCGTCGACATGATGTTGTACAGCGGGACGATGAGGATGGCCACCGGGAACATCTGGGTGATCAGCAGCAGCCACATCAGCGGGCGCATCCCGGGGAAGCGGAAGCGGCTGACGGCGTATCCGGTGGTGGCCGCCACGAACACGCCGAGCAGCGTGGTGATCACCACGATGAACAGCGAGTTGCCGAACCAGGTGAGGAACTCCGTATCGGCGAGGACATGGCGGTAGTTGGCGAACGTCGGGTTCTTCACCACGTCCGTGGAGAACGCCTCGCTCTTGGGCTTGAGGGAGGTCACCAGCAGCCACAGCGGCGGGAAGACCGCGACGGCGGAGGCGACGATCAGGGTCGCGTGCAGGCCGATCGAGGCCAGCGGGGAGCGTCGTTGGTCGCGCATGGTCACCACACCTCTCCCTGCCGGCGGAGCGCGCGGCGGTAGACCAGCGCGAAGAGCATGAGGATCAGCAGGATGAGTACGCCCCATGCGGAGGCGCCCGCGAAGTCGCGCGGGCTGTTGACGAACGACAGCCGGTAGGCGTACGTCACCAGGATCTCCGTGCTGTCGCCCGGTCCGCCGCGGGTGAGCAGGAAGATCACCGGGAACATGTTGAAGGTCCAGATGGTCGACAGCAGGACCACGGTGGAGCCGACCGACCGCAGCCCGGGCAGGGTGATGTGGCGGAACCGCTGCCCCGGCCCGGCCCCGTCCATCTCGGCGGCCTCGTACAGCTCACCGGGGATGGACTGCAATCCGCCGAGCAGCGCGACCAGCATGAACGGCACCCCGAGCCAGACGTTCACCGCGATCACCGCGATCTTGGCCATGGTGGGGTCGTTCAGCCAGGGCACGGCGTCGATGCCGCCGCCGTCCAGGATCTTGTTGAGGATGCCGTTCTTCTCGTTGTAGAGGAGGCGCCAGGCGAAGACCGAGACGAAGGCGGGGACGGCCCAGGGCAGGATCAGCAGCGAACGGTAGACGGCGCGGCCGGCGAAGGTGCGGTTCAGCAGGACGGCCAGGCCCAGGCCCAGCGCGAAGGTGACGGTGACACAGGCGACGGTCCAGGTCAGGGTCCAGCCGAGCCGGTCCCAGAAGACCTGGTCCTTGAGGATCGCGGTGAAGTTGTCCAGGCCGACGGACTTGTAGGTCGCGGGGATGTGGTTCATCCCGATGGTGCGCTCGACGTTCGCCTCGTTGGCGTCGGTGAACGAGAGGTAGAGGCCGCGCACCAGCGGATAGCCGATGATCAGCCCGATCACCAACACCACGGGGGCGACCATGGCCCAGGCGTACCAGTGGCGGCTCAGCGCGTTGCGGATCCGGCCGGGGGGCCGCCCGCCGCCCTTGCCGGTCCCGCCCGTCCTGCCCTTGTCAGCGGTCTCGCGGGCCGGGCCGCGGGCGCCGTTCGCGCCCGCGGCCGATCCCGCCGACTGCCCGGTCTCGACAGTCATCGTCGCGGGTCCCTACTTCCAGTCGCCCTTGAGGAGCTTGCGGTACGCGTCGCCGACCGCCTTCGCCGCCTTCTCGGGGGAGGTCTTGCCGGTCACCACGTTCGGGAACTGCACCAGGATCGCCTGGAAGAGGCTGTTCCCCTCGGGGATCCACGGGCGCTCGACGGCCTTGTCCACGGCCGACTTGAAGAACTTGACGTTGGGGTTGGCCGCGACCGCCTTGTCCGCGTAGACCGAGGTGCGGGTCGGCAGCAGGCTGAGCTTCTCGGTGGTCCTGGCCTGGACCTCGGGCGAGCTCATGTACTTGACGAAGGCGTAGGAGGCGTCCAGGTTCTTGGATCCGGCGTAGACGGTGAGGTTCTGGCCGCCCTGCGGGGAGCCCTGGGCCTTGCTGCCGGCCGGGACGGGGACCACGCCGAGGTTGTCCTTGTCGTCCTTGAACGCCTTGCCGGCCAGGGTGTCCTCGATCGCCCACGGCCCGTTGACGGTCATCGCGACATCGCCGTTCTTGATGGCGTTCTGCATGTTGTCCCAGCCGTCGGTGGCGTCGGTGACCGCCGCGCCGGACTTGACCAGGTCGCGGGCGGCCGCGAAGGCCCGGACGCCCGGCTCCTCGTCGACGGTGACCTTGTGGGCCTTGGTGTCCAGGAGGTCACCGCCCTCGCCGTAGATGAAGGGCAGGTACCAGTAGGCGTCGTCGCCGCGCAGGTAGAGACCGGTCTTGCCGGTCTTCTCCTTGATCTTCTTCGCGGCCGCCTCGAGCTCGGTCCAGCTGGTCGGCGGCTCGACGCCGGCCTCCTTCAGCAGCTTCTTGTTGTAGAAGAGGCCGAGGGTGTCGATGACCTGCGGCACGGCGTAGGTCTTGTCCTTGAACTTGGTGCCGGCGGCGGCCTTGGGCAGATAGTCCGACTCGTCTGCGAGCGCGGGGGTGCCGTCCAGCGGGGCCAGATAGCCGATGTTGGCGAGGTCCTGGGTCCAGGCGACCTCGGCGCGCAGCACGTCCGGGGCGCCGGAGCCGCCGCTGCCCGCGGCGTTCTTGAACTTGTTCAGCGTCTCGCCGAAGGGGACGTTGACGTAGTTGACCTTGACCTTCGGGTACTTCTTGCTGAAGTCCTCGGCGAGCTGCCGGTAGGTGCCCTTCTCGGCTTCGTTCGAGGTGTCCCAGTAGGTCACGGTGCCGGAGATCTCCCCGGAGGACTTCCCGCCCCCGCCGCTGCCGTTGTCGTTGTCACCGCCGCACGCGGTCGCCGCGAGCGCCATCGCCGCGACGAGTGCGGTGGTCGCTATGCCACGTCGCATCTGAACCCCTCCAAAGCCGGCCGCTCCATCGCGGCGCCGAGTTGCCGAGGAACGTAACAGGGATGCAAATGAGCCGAAAGACTTTGCAGCAGATTTCAGCAAGGACCCGGGATCGTTACCTCCGCGTGTCCCACTGGTAGCCGCTCTGGCGCTTGACTCGGGCGCCGATGCGCCCCGGCGCCGCCGGGACCTCACCCTGAGCCCCCGCCGGGACGCCCCGAGCCCCTGCAAACTCTTCCGCAAGGCATTGCAGAGCTGTTACGTTCACCGGCATGACCCAGGAGCTCACCACCTCCCCCCAGACCGAGACCGCGCGCCCGTCCAGCGGTGCGGACTGGTGGCGCGACGCCGTCATCTACCAGGTGTACGTACGGTCCTTCGCCGACAGCGACGGCGACGGCGTCGGCGACCTGCGCGGCGCCCGCGAACGGCTGCCGCACCTGGCCCGGCTGGGCGTGGACGCGGTCTGGCTGACCCCCTTCTACGCCTCGCCGCAGGCCGACGGCGGCTACGACGTGGCCGACTACCGCGCCGTCGACCCGCTGTTCGGCACCCTCTCCGACGCCGACGACCTGGTGCGTACCGCCCATGAACTGGGCCTCAAGGTGATCGTGGACATCGTTCCGAACCACACCTCCGACCGGCATGTGTGGTTCCAGGAGGCGCTCGCGGACCGGCCTCGGGGGGCGGCCCGCGAGCGCTACCACTTCCGCCCGGGCCGCGGCGCGGACGGCGAGCTGCCGCCCAACGACTGGGAGTCGGTCTTCGGCGGCCCGGCCTGGACCCGCACCACCGGCCCCGACGGCACCCCCGGCGAGTGGTATCTGCACCTCTTCGCGCCCGAGCAGCCCGACCTCAACTGGGACTGCCCCGAGGTCGCCGACGAGTTCGCGTCCGTCCTGAAGTTCTGGCTGGACCTGGGCGTGGACGGCTTCCGTATCGATGTCGCGCACGGCATGGTCAAGGCCCCTGGCCTGCCCGACATCGGCCGCACCGAGCAGGCCAAGCTGATCGGCGCGCAGGTGCTGCCGTTCTTCGACCAGGACGGGGTGCACGAGATCCACCGCTCCTGGCGGCGGCTGCTGGACTCCTACAGCCGGGCCCACGAAAGCGGCCCGGCGCGCATCGGCGTCGCCGAGGCGTGGGCGCCCACCTCCGAGCGGCTGGCGCTGTACGTGCGCCCCGACGAACTGCACCAGGCGTTCAACTTCCAGTTCCTCAGGTGCCCGTGGGACGCGGCGGCGATGCGCGAGGTGATCGACGAGTCGCTGGCCGCGACCGCCTCCGTGGGCGCCCCCACCACCTGGGTGCTCTCCAACCACGACGTGGTCCGGCACCCCACCCGCTACGCCGAGGACAGCCCCGCCCAGGGCCTGCGCCGGGCCCGGGCCGCGGCCCTGCTGATGCTGGCGCTGCCCGGCTCGACGTACATCTACCAGGGCGAGGAGCTGGGGCTGCCGGAGGTCATCGACCTGCCCGACGACTGCCGCCAGGACCCGGCGTTCTTCCGCACCTTCCGCGAGAGCGGCCAGGACGGCTTCCGGGACGGCTGCCGGGTGCCCATCCCCTGGGCGCGCGAGGGCGAGTCGTACGGCTTCGGCCCCGGCGGCAGCTGGCTGCCGCAGCCCGCCGACTGGCGGAATCTGTCGGTGGAGGCGCAGACCGGGGACCCGGACTCTACGCTGGAGCTGTACCGCGAGGCGCTCGCGGTGCGCAGGGAGCTGCCCGGCCTCGGCGACACCCCCATGGACTGGCTGGACGCGCCCGGCGGGGTGCTCGCGCTGTCCCGCCCGGGATTCGTGTGCACCCTCAACACCCTCGCGGAGGAGGTGGAAATGCCCGTCCCCGGGCGCGCGCTGCTGTCCTCGGCACCGCTGGAGTACGGGGCCGGCACCGTGCGCATTCCCGCCGATTCCTGCGCGTGGTGGGCAATCTGACATGCGACCGGTACAGTCCAGCCCCATGACCGCACGGCTCGCCGACATCGCAGCCCAAGCGGGGGTCAGCGAAGCCACCGTCAGCCGCGTCCTGAACGGCAAGCCCGGCGTGGCGGCGACCACCCGCGAATCCGTCCTGGCCGCACTCGACGTGCTCGGCTACGAGCGTCCGGTGCGGCTGCGGCAGCGCAGCGCGGGGCTGGTGGGCCTGATCACCCCCGAGCTGGAGAACCCGATCTTCCCGGCGCTCGCCCAGGTGATCGGCCAGGCGCTGACCCGCCAGGGCTACACCCCGGTGCTGGCCACCCAGACCCCGGGCGGCTCGACCGAGGACGAGCTGACGGAGATGCTGGTGGACCGCGGGGTGTCGGGGATCATCTTCGTCTCCGGGCTGCACGCGGACACCAGCGCCGATATGCAGCGCTACGACCAGCTGCGCGGCCAGGGCGTGCCGTTCGTCCTGGTCGACGGCTACTCCCCCAAGGTGCGGGCGCCGTTCATCTCGCCCGACGACCGGGCGGCGATGCTGCTGGCGGTGACCCACCTGGCCTCGCTCGGGCACACCCGGATCGGGCTGGCGCTCGGCCCCAAGCGGTTCGTGCCCGTACTGCGGAAGATCGAGGGCTTCCAGAACGCGATGCGCGAGCAGCTGGGGCTGGCTCCCGAGGAGTCCGAGGAGCTGATCCAGCACTCGCTCTACACGCTGGAGGGCGGCCAGGCGGCTGCGGGCGCGCTGATCGAGCGCGGCTGCACGGCGGTGGTGTGCGCGAGCGACATGATGGCGCTGGGGGCCATACGGGCGGCCAGGCAGCAGGGCCTGGAGGTGCCGCGGGACATCTCGGTGGTCGGTTTCGACGACTCGCCGCTGATCGCCTTCACGGACCCGCCGCTGACCACCATCCGCAAGCCCGTGCAGTCGATGGGCCAGGCCGCGGTGCGGGCCCTGCTGGAGGAGATCGGCGGCACCCCGGCCCCGCCCAGCGAGTTCGTGTTCCTCCCGGAGCTGGTGGTCCGCGGCTCCACGGCCTCGGCCCACGGGTCGGCGGCGCGAGGTGGCGGCGCATAACGGGCGTATGCCGGACTACGCCACATGCGGGGCGGCCCGGAGGGGGACATAAGGCGTCAATACCGGCCACGAGGGCGGTATCCCATGAGGTCGCTTCTGGCAGACTGTTGCCCTATGGGTGAAGCGACTGTGAGGACTCTGGCAGGCCGGACGGCCACTCCGTCGCCCATCGAGGGGAGCAACGCCGGAAGCGGCGTACGCCCGGGGCCGGTCCATACCCGCATGGACCGGCTGCGCACCCCTCGCAGACCCCGCCTCTGGTTCGAGATCCTCCTGGTCGCCGTCAGCTACTGGACGTACTCCCTGATCCGCAACGCCGTCCCGGAGCAGAGGCGCGAGGCGATGCGCAACGCCGACTCGGTCTATGACTGGGAGCACCGGCTCGGCCTGGCCTTCGAACACGGCGTCAACCACGCGATCGACTCGGTCAGCTGGCTGATCGTAGGAATGAACTACTACTACGCCACACTGCACTTCATCGTGACCCTCGGCGTGCTGGTGTGGCTCTACCACTGGCACCCGGGCCGCTATGCCGCCACCCGGCTGGTGCTCCTCGCGACCACCGGCGTCGCCCTGCTCGGCTATTACCTCTTCCCGCTGGCCCCGCCCCGGCTGATGGCCGGGGGCCACTTCATCGACACCGTCGTGGCGCACCACACCTGGGGGTCGATGGCCTCCGGGAATCTGGCCAACATGTCCAACCAGTACGCGGCGATGCCGTCCATGCACATCGGCTGGTCGCTGTGGTGCGGCGTCACCATCGCCACGCTGGCCCGCCCGGTGTGGGCGAAGGCGCTGGGACTGCTGTACCCGACGGCCACGCTGGTGGTGATCGTGGCGACGGCCAACCACTTCTGGCTCGATGCCGTCGGCGGCGTCATCTGCCTGTCGTTCGGCTTCACCCTGTCGGGGCTCTGGTACGGCAGGCTCTCCTACCGGCTGCCGAGGCAGGTGAAAGCCGGGGGGCTGAAGACGGCGTGAGCCCGGCTGTCAAGGCCGCTTGATCGCACCCGCCCGAGCCGCCATTCTGGCTCAGCATTCAGGGGCTCGATCACCGGCTCGGCCGTCCCGCGATGACGACGGGCCACGTTCGCGCGCGCCATCGCGCGCGTATCCGCGCATACCGCCGCGCCCCGAGGAGACGAAAGGGACACCGGCACGTGCACACCGCCGACGCCACACCGGCATCATCCGCATCCGCAAGACCTTCAGCACCCGCCGCCACCGGGATCCGCCTCCCGCGCCCCCGCTCCGGCTCCGCCGGCCCGCGCTTCCGGCTGGTGGCCACCGACCTCGACGGCACGCTGCTGCGCACCGATCTGACCGTCTCGCCCCGCACCCGCGCGGCCCTCGCCCTCGCGGGTGGCGCCGGGGCGACCCATCTGGTCGTCACCGGGCGGCCCGCCACCTCCTGCCGGGAGTTCCTGGTCGCCATCGGCTACCAGGGGCTCGCGGTGTGCGGTCAGGGCGCGCAGCTGTACGACGCCTCGGCGGACCGGCTGCTGGCCTCCGCGTCGCTCGACCTGGACCTGGCGCGAGCAGTGGTCAAGCGCACCGAGGAGGAGCTGGGCGGGCGTCCGCTGGAGCTGGCGGTGGTCACCGCCGCGCCCGAGAACCGCTTTGTGATCACGCCGCGCTTCACCGACCGGATGCGCCCCGACTGGGGGCTCGTCGGCAGCCGGGACGAGTTGTGGGCGCAGCCGATCGAGAAGGTGCTGATGCGCCACCGCGGGCTGCCCGACGGCCGGGTCGCTGCGGCCGCGGCGCTGGCGGGCGGGGACGAGGTGTCGGTGACGCACTCCGAGAAGGGCATGATCGAGGTGTTGCCGGCGGGGGTGGACAAGGCCCTGGGGCTGGGGCGGGCGGCGGAGCGCTTGGGCTTCTCGCCCGCGGACACGATCGCCTTCGGCGATATGCCGAACGACATACCGATGCTGAACTGGGCCGAGTACGGGGTCGCGATGGGCAATGCGCACCCGGACCTGATAGCGGTGGCGGACGAGGTGGCGCCGGACCACGACGAGGACGGGGTGGCGGCGGTCCTGGAGCGGCTGTACGCGAGCCCCGCCTGATTCCCACCCCACCATCCTTGACCAATCTTCTACAAGTAAACAGACTATCTAAAGTGCATCCTGAACCTCACTCTCCCGACCACCCCCAGTACCTGGACGAGCGGTCCGGCACCCGCTACCCGCTCACCGACCCGCGCTGGTGCGGCGACGACGGCGCCCCGCTGACCGTCTCCCCCCTGCCCGGCATCACCCGCGAGGACGTGGACACCGGCACCCGTTCGCTGTGGCGCTACCGCGCGGCCCTGCCCGTGGACATCGCCGCCCCGGTCTCGCTCGGCGAGGGCTGCACCCCCCTGGTCGAGAAGGCCTGGGGCGAGGTCCCGGTCCGCTTCAAGCTGGAGTGGTTCAGCCCCACCGGCAGCTTCAAGGACCGCGGCACCAGCGTGATGATCTCCCTGCTGGCGCAGCGCGGCGTGCCGGAGGTCCTCGAGGACAGCTCGGGCAACGGCGGGGCCTCGGTCGCGGCGTACTGCGCGGCGGCCGGCATCCGGGCCACGATCCTCGCCCCCAAGTCCACCTCCCCCGCCAAGGTGCTCCAGAGCCGCGCGTACGGGGCGCGCGTGGAGCTCGTCCCGGGCGACCGGGACGCCACCGCCGCGGAGGCACTGCGCCGTTCGGAGCGTACGTACTACGCGAGCCACAACTGGCACCCGTTCTTCCTCCAGGGCACCAAGACCCTCGCCTACGAGCTGTGGGAGGACCTGGGCTTCGCCGCCCCGGACAACGTGATCACCGTGGCCGGCGCCGGCTCCACCGTCCTGGGCTGCGACATCGGCTTCTCCGAGCTGCTGGCCTCCGGCCAGATCCGGCGCCGCCCCCGGCTGCTGGTCGCCCAGCCCGCCAACTGCGCCCCCATCCACGCGGCGTTCCACCAACAGGTCCCCGTCCCCTTCGCGCCCACCGTCGCCGAGGGCACGGCCATCCGCGAGCCGATCCGGCTGCCGGAGGTCGTCCAGGCCGTCCGCCGCTCCGAGGGCGACATGGCCGCCATCCCGGAGGACGACATCGCCACCGCGGTCCGCCGCCTGGCCGCCATGGGCCTGTACGCGGAGCCCACCAGCGCGACCGCGGCCGCCGCGATCGACGTCTTCCGCGCCCGGGGCGCGATCCGCCCGGGCGAGACGACCGTCGTGCTGCTGACGGGCTCGGGGCTCAAGGCGGCGACCACGATGGGCGGGCTCTTCGCCGACCAGGGAGACACACCATGACCACCGAGGACGACCTGCTCCTGCGCGAGGCCGAGAAGATCGTCGTCGCCATCGGCCGGATGTTCCCGGGCCTGTGCGAGGTCGTCCTGCACGACCTTCGCGACCCCGAACGCGCCATCCGGGCCATAGAGAGCAACCTCTCCGGCCGCTCCGTCGGCGACCCCGCCACCGAGCTCGGCATCGCCCGCATCCAGGACCCCGGCTTCCCCGACATCGTCCAGAACTACCCCAACCGCTTCCCCGACGGCCGCCCGGCCAAGAGCACCTCGATCGGCATCAAGAACAGCGCGGGCGAATACATCGCCGCCATCTGCCTCAACCTCGACGTCTCGCTGTTCGCCAGCGTCGCCCGCAGCCTCAACAACCTGGTCAGGACCGACGACCAGGAACAGCCCCTCACCGAAACCCTGCGCGCCCGCACCGCGGACGAACTCCGCACCGTCATCGAGGAGTTCGCCGCGGCCCGCGGCCACACCCCGCGCAGCCTGGGCTCCGCCGCGAAGAAAGAACTCGTACGCTCCCTCAAGACGCGCGGCTTCCTCCAGGTCAAGCACTCCGTGCAGGTGGTGACGGAGCTGCTGGGGGTCTCCCGGGCGACGGTCTACAACTACCTGCGCTCAGCCGACTGAGGACGACCGTCGAACACGGCCCGAGCGACATCGTCGGGGGCGGCACCCGCCTCGGCGATCAGCTCCCCGCCGGAGGACCAGATGCCCGAGCGGCCGGACGTACGGTCGAAGCCACCGCCGGTCGGCCCCGCGAAGGCGGCCGTGGCGACCCACACGCCGTGGTCGGCGGCGACCCGGCGGGCGCGCTCGCCGTGGAGACCGGCCTCGCGATCGGCGTGGACGACCCCCGCCACGTAGCCGTCGATGCCCAGCGCGGCGGTCCGCGCGGCGTGCTCGGGAATGCCGGTGTCACGGCAGATCGCGAGCCCCAGCCGCCAGCCGTCCACCTCGATCACGGCGGGCTCGCCGGGCACGAAGTGGGCGGCCTCGCTCCCGTGCAGATAGACCTTCCCGTAGACGGCCCTCGCCCCTTCCCCGTCCACCGCCAGCATGCCGATGCACGGACCGGGCACGGGAGCGCCGACCAGGGCGACCGTCCCGGCCTCGGCGCACGCGGCGACGATCGGAGCCAGCCGTTCGTCGTCCGGCGCGACCGGCACCGCGTCCAGCTCGTACCCCGTCAGCGACATCTCGGGGAACACCACCACCCGCGCGCCCGCCGCCCGCACGGCCTCCGCATGCGCCGCCGCGTTGGCCCTCACGTCGTGGGCCACGCAGCGCGGCTGCGCCACCGCGATGGTCAACCGCTGCTCCACCCTGACACCCCTCGTCTTATCGAGTCGTACGAATGATGAGCTCAAGGTAGTCCGGCTTCCGGCTGCTCAAGTAGTCGGTGCGGCGGGGGCCAACCGGGCCGCCGGCGGTAGCGGCGAGCGTTCCGGGGACGCCTGGAATGCCTGGATCATGAACGCGGCGAAGCGCCGGGACGCCGCGACCTGAGCGGTCGTCGATGCGGCGCGAATGCCTCTGTTGGCCATCAGCATGACGAACAGGTCGTCGAGGACGAAGTCGGCGCGCAGGCGCCCGGCGTCCTTGGCACGGTCGGCCAGTGCGGCGATCGAGCGCAGCACGTGCGCCCGGTCCATGACGGCATCCGTCGGATCGGGGAAAGCCTCCAGGAAGGCTTCGGTGAAGCCTCGGTTGCGCGCGTGCAGCTCACAGGTCTTCTCGATCATGAAGCAGAAGCCCTGCCACGGATCCGGGTCGGCGAGCGCCTCGTCGACGATGGCGTGGCAGGCGCGCGTCTCTGCCGCGAAGGCCTCGGTGACCAGGGTCTGCTTGGTCGGGAAGCGGCGGTACAGGGTGGCGGGGCCGATCCCGGCGTGCCGGGCGACCTCCCGCATCGGCACGTTCAGGCCCTCGGCGGCGAACAGGGCGCGGGCCGCGTCGAGGATGCGTTCGCGGTTCTCGAGGGCGTCGGAACGCAGAGGCTGAGGCAAACGGTCCGTCATCGCTCTCACTTTACCTAAACGGACGGTGGCGTCCGTTAGCGTCCGTCGTGGCCGGGGCTCGACACCCGGACCTGTCCCGATCGATCCCGGAGCGAGGAGACGGCATGAAGGCGGTAGCGATCCAGAGGTTCGGAGGTCCCGAAGGCCTGGAAGTCGTCGACGTGCCCGCCCCGGCTCCCTCCGCCGGCCAGGTGCTGGTCGCCGCGGAGGCGATCGGCGTCGGCGGCGCCGACACCCTGATCCGAAAGGGCGGTCTCACCGACTACGGCTTCAGGCACGGCCATATCCCCGGCAGCGAGCTGGCGGGCACGGTCACCGCGGTCGGTGACGGCGTCGATGCGTCATGGATCGGGCGGCGCGTGTGGGCCTTCACCGGCATGGGCGGCGGTTACGTCGAGCAGGCCACAGCATCGGTCGAGGAGGTTCTTCCCCTCCCCGAGGATCTGTCCGCTGCCGAGGCGGTGACGCTCGGGAGTTCCGGGCCGGTCGCGCACTTCGGTCTTGCCCATGCCCGCTTCGCTCCCGGCGAGTCGGTGCTGGTGCGCGGCGCGGCCGGCAGCATCGGGATCATGACGGTCCAGCTCGCGGCTCGTGGCGGTGCCGGTGCGGTGGCGGTCACGACGTCGTCGGCCGAGCGCGGTGACCGCCTGCGCGAGTTCGGCGCGACCCATGTGCTGGACCGCTCCGGCGAGGGAGGCGAGGACGCCCCGGAGGGCTACGACGTCATCATCGACATCGTCGCCGGAGCGGACATGTCTTCGTTCTTCGACAGGCTCAACCCGAACGGCCGCATGGTGGCCGTCGGCGCGGTCGCGGGCCTGCCGCCGGCGGACTTCGGCGCGAAGATGATGGCGGCGTTCCAGAAGTCGTTGTCGTTCGCCGTCTTCAGCACGGCCACCGTGGCCGCACCCGATCTGCGTGCCGTACGGGCCGGGCAGCTCGCCGCCGCGAGCCGCCGCGAACTGCCCACGGTGGTGCACGAGTTGCTGCCGCTTGAGCAAGCCGTTCTGGCGCACCGGAAGATGGACGCCGGTGAGGTGTTCGGCCGGATCGTGCTGACGCCCTAGCTCGTGGCGCCACCCTTCGCGGCGAGCACGATCTGGGTCTGGGTGGTCTGCCCCACGAGCCGGTCCCTGTCGTCCCGCAGGTCGGTCTGTACGACGATGAGGGTGCCGCCGACGTGCAGGGGGCGGGCCGTGGCGTGGACTCGTCCGGAGGCGACCGCCCGCAGGAAGTTGGTCTTGGACTCCACCGTGGACGTTCCGGCGCCCCGCGGGAGGTTGAGGTAGGCGCAGACGGCGCCGACGGAGTCGGCCAGCGCCATCAGCGCTCCGCCGTGCAGGATTCCGCCCGCGGTGCACGACTCCGGTGACCAGGGCAGACTGCCCACGGCCCGGTCGGGGGCGGCCTCGTGGAGCTCGATGCCCAGCTGTGCCGCGAAGGGCATGGCCGCCAGGAGGGCGGCGGGGCTGAGGGCTGCCGTCTCGGAAGGGGGCATGGGGTGCTGCCTTTCGGGTTCGGGTACGCGTCCTCGGGCACGCCACCGTGATCGTGCGGCGCACCGGCCGCCGTCAGTGTGACAGCTAGCTGATGGTGCTGTGCCCCTCTTCCGGCGGAAGCGCCCCCGGCCCGAGGCCGGGGGCGCACCGGCGGGCTCTACGCACCGCCTCCGGCCGTCCACATCTTGCTGCGCAGATCCGTGCCGCGCAGCACCTGCACCCGCCATGGCTCGATGCGCAGCACGTGGTACTCCGGGTCCGTCGGCCCGCCGCGCCAGTAGCCGCGGGGGTCGTAGCCGACGCCGGGCGGGCTGCCCTTGCGGTAGAGCTCCCAGGCATGGCGCTTGGTGGGCTCGTCCTCGACCCAGGTGGAGACGCTGTCGACGAACACGGCGTTCTGGCGAGGGCTCCAGTAGGAGTAGGTGGTGTGCGGATTGTTCGCCAAGTGGGCCGACTTCACCGGTGTCCTGTAGGCGGCCAGCCAGCCGACGGGGCGGCCGTCGACGAGCTCCCAGACGGGGAGGAGCACGCGGGCCCGGGGGCGGTTCCTCCTGTCGACGGTGATCATGGTCGCGTACCCGATGTCGCTGACGTACTGGAAGAACTCGCGCCCGATATCGGAGAAGGAGCCGACCTTCAGCGTCATGCCGCCGCCCCTTCACCGGAACGGGCGCGCAGGCCGAACGCGCTGATGAGCGCGGCCAGGACGGCCGCGGCGAGCGGGACCAGCAGCGCGGCGCGGTAGCCGTCGAGCAGGGCCTGGGGGGACCCGCCGTCGCCCGTGGCGGCGACGTTGACGGCGGTGACGGTGGACAGGCCGAGGGCGGCGCCGAACTGGAAGGAGGTGTAGAGCAGGCCTCCGGCCAGGCCCTGCTCCTCCTCCCGGACGCCTTCGGTCGCGACGATGGTGAGCGGGCCGTACGCCAACGAGAAGGCCAGGCCGAGGGTGATGAGGCTGGGGAACATCGCCGCGTACGTCCAGTCCTCGCCGACCGGCAGGAACAGGGCGTACGACAGCGCCGCCAGCACCAGGCCGCCGAAGATGACCCGGGCGTTGCCGAAGCGGCTGACGAGCCTGGGGGTGAGCGTGGGTGAGAGCGCGGCGTCGATGCCGATCACCAGGAGCGCGAGGCTGGTCTCGACCGTGGACCAGCCGCGCAGCTCCCGCAGATACAGCACGGCGATGAACTGGAAGCCGAAGAAGCCCCCGGCGAAGAGCAGCGCCGCGAGGTTGGCGCGTACCAGGGAGCCGCTGCGGAAGATCCCCAGCCGCACCAGCGGGACGGCCGCCCGGCGTTCGGTCAGCACGAAGACGGTGAGGAGCAGGAACCCGGCGGCGAGGGTGGAGAGCGTCTGGCCCGGGCCGGTGTGGGCGGCGCGTTCGACGGCGAGGACGAGGAGCACGATCGCACCGGTCACGGTGAACGCCCCGAGCAGGTCGACGCGCTGCCCGGTGCGGTCGGGCCGCCCGGACCTGGGGACGAGCGCCAGCGCGACGAGCAGGATGAGGAACGACAGGACGACGGGCGCGAAGAACACCCAGCGCCAGTCGGCCGAGGCCAGCAGCCCGCCGACGACCAGGCCGACGGAGAAGCCACCGGCCGCGGTGCCGGAGTAGACGAGGAGGGCCCTGTCGCGCTGCGGCCCCTCCTCGAAGCTGGTCGTGATGATGGACAGCCCGGCCGGGGTCATGAACGCGGCCGCGACCCCCGTCACAAAGCGGGCGACGATGAGCGTCGCCCCGTCGTCGGCAAAGCCGCCGAGGCCGGAGAAGAGCAGGAACACGGTCAGCCAGAACAGGAACATCTGCCGGCGGCCGAAGAGGTCCGCCGCCCGTCCGCCCAGCAGCATGAACCCGCCGTAGCCCACGACGTACGCGCTCATCACCCACTGGAGTTCACCGGTGGACATCCCCAGGTCGGCGCGGATGGACGGCAGGGCCACATTGAGCATGGCCACATCGATGCCCTCCAGGAAGATCGCTCCGCACAGCACAAAGAGCACTCCCCACGCGCGCCCGCTCAAGCGGGCGGCGCCGGACTCCAGGACGGTGTTCTGCGGTGGTGACGCGGACACAGCAAAGCTCCTTGACGCAGGAAGGACAGGAAGAAAGAGGAAAGGAGAAAGAAGAGGGGACGCGTCGCGCGGTTACCGGGACGCCTGTCAGTTCCCTCTTGTTACCGCCTCGATCCTGATGCACCCTGAACGACCATGGAAGAAGGCACTTTGAAGTCACCGAGTCACTGCACGGGAACCGACGACGACCACGCCCGCCAGTGGGACACCCGGGAGGGCTGCGAGGTCCGCCAGATCCTCGACCGCGTGGCCGACAAGTGGTCGCTGCTCGTCATCGCCCTGCTGGACCGCCGCACCCTGCGCTTCACCGAGCTGCGCCGCGAGATCGACGGGATCAGCCAGCGCATGCTGACCGTGACGCTGCGCCAGCTGGAGCGCGACGGGCTGGTGCGCCGTACGGTGCACCCGGTCGTCCCGCCGCGCGTGGACTACCAGCTCACTCCGCTGGGCGCGACGCTGCACGACACCATCCAGGCGCTCGTCACCTGGACCGAGGACCACCAGGACGAGATCGCCGCCGCCCGGACCGAGTACGACCAGCGCGCCGCCGAGACCGAGCAGTTGGCGGTGGCCCGGGCCTGAGAGCCGGGCCGGTCAGCCCTCGTAGTCGTAGAACAGCCGGTCCACCACGGCCCGCGCCCGCCGCGTGGTGCGCCGGTAGTCGTCGAGCATCTGGCCGACCATCCCGGGGCCGTAGCCCAAGTAGCGGGACACCGCCGCCAGTTCGCGGCTGTCGCCGGGGAAGGTGTCGCCGGGGCGGCCGCGGACCAGCATGATGCCGTTGCGGGCGCGGGTGGCCAGCACCCAGGCCTCGTCCAGGGTCTGCGCGTCCTCCGCGCCGATCAGCCCGGCGGCGTGGGCGGCGGCCAGCGCCTCGCGGGTGCGGGTGGTGCGCAGGCCCGGCTCGGCCCAGCCGTGGCGCATCTGGAGCAGCTGCACCGTCCACTCGACGTCGGACAGGCCGCCGCGGCCCAGCTTGGTGTGGGTGGTGGGGTCGGCGCCGCGCGGCAGGCGCTCGGACTCCATCCGGGCCTTGAGCCGCCGGATCTCGCGGACCGCGTCGTCGCCGAGGCCCTCGGCGGGGTAGCGCAGCGGGTCGATCAGCTCGATGAAGCGGGCGCCCAGGTCGGAGTCGCCCGCGACCGGCTCGGCGCGCAGCAGCGCCTGGCTCTCCCAGACCAGCGACCAGCGCCGGTAGTAGGCGGCGTACGAGCCGAGGGTGCGCACCAGCGGGCCGGACTTGCCCTCCGGCCGCAGGTCGGCGTCGATGGCCAGCGGCGGGTCGACCGTGGGCAGCTGGAGCAGCCGCCGCATCTCGTTGGCCACGGCGAACGCGGCGCGCGAGGCTTCCTGTTCGTCCACGCCCTCGCGCGGCTCGTGGACGAACAGCACGTCCGCGTCCGAGCCGTAGCCCAGCTCGTGGCCGCCGAAGCGGCCCATGCCGATGACCGCGAAGCGGGTGGGCAGTTCGTCGCCCCAGGTCTCGCGCACGGCGGCGCGCAGCGCGCCCGCGACCGTCGCGGCGTTGAGGTCGGAGACGGCGTCCCCGACCAGGTCGACCAGCGACGCCGGGTCGAGGGGCGGCGGTTCGGTGGCCACTCCCGTACCGGAGGTCGCTCCCGTACCGGCGACAGCTCCCGTAGCGGCGGTCGCCCGCTTCGTCCCCCCGGCGGGCCGGAGGGTGCCGGGGATCCCGGGGGCGCCGGGCCGCGCGGGGTGGGCGCCGCCGCCGGGCGCGGTGAGCGGCCCTGAGCCCGCCGGCCCGGTGCCCGCCCCGGCGCCGCCCGGCGGCGGGAGGCTCACCGACGGCTGTACGGCGCCGTTGGCCAGGCGCGCGCTCTCGATGATGTCGGCCGCCGCGGTACGGAACAGCTCGCGCCGCCGCACCCCGCGCGCCGCCGCGACCGCCGCCTCCGCGCCCTCGGCGCGGCCGACCGCCGCGAGGGTCTCCTGCTCCAGGTGGGGACGGCCGCGCGGCCGCAGCCCCTCCGGGTCGCCCAGCAGGGCGACCGCCTCGGGGGCGCGCAACAGCAGGTCGGGGGCGAGCCGCCCCGCGGACAGCACCCGCGCCAGATTCTCGGCGGCGGCGCCCTCGTCGCGCAGCAGCCGCAGATACCAGGGCGTCTTGCCCAGCGCATCGGAGACTTTGCGGAAGCCCAACAGCCCGGCGTCCGGATCGGCGGAATCGGCGAACCAGCCCAGCAGCACGGGCAGCAGCGTACGCTGAATCGCGGCTTTCCGGGTCACACCGGACGCCAATGCCTCCAAATGACGTAGGGCGGCGGCCGGATCGGCATAGCCGAGGGCCTCCAGACGCTGGCCCGCGGCCTCGGGGCTGAGCCGGGTCTCGCCGGGCTCCAGTTGGGCGACCGCGTCCAGCAGCGGCCGGTAGAACAGCTTTTCGTGCAGTCGCCTGACCTCGCGCGCATGGCGTCGCCAGGCCGCGCCGAGTGCGGCCACCGGCTCCGTGTGGCGGTCCCAGTCGTAGAGCCTGGCCAGCGAGCGGCCCAGGCGCCGCAGATCGGCCTCGTCCTCGGGCACCAGGTGGGTGCGGCGCAGCCGGTACAGCTGGATGCGGTGCTCCAGGGAGCGCAGAAAGCGGTACGCGGCGTCCAGCGCGGCGGCGTCGGAGCGCCCCACGTAGCCGCCCGCGGCCAACGCCGCGAGCGCGTCGAGCGTGGTGCCGCTGCGCAGCTTCTCGTCGGACCGCCCGTGCACCAACTGGAGCATCTGGACGGCGAATTCGACATCGCGCAGACCGCCAGGGCCCAACTTGAGCTCGCGGTCTATCTCGGTGACGGGGATGTTCTCGACGACGCGGCGGCGCATCTGCTGCACATCGGGGACGAAGTTCTCGCGCTCGACGGCCTGCCACACCATGGGCGCGAGGGCGTCCACGTACGCCTGGCCGAGCTCGGCGTCGCCCGCGACCGGACGGGCCTTCAGCAGCGCCTGGAACTCCCAGGTCTTGGCCCACCGCTGGTAGTACGCCATATGGCTGGACAGAGTGCGCACCAGCGGCCCGTTGCGGCCCTCGGGGCGGAGGTTGGCGTCGACCGGCCAGATGGTGCCCTCGACGGTGGACTCGGAGCAGATCCGCATCAGCCGGGAGGCGAGCCGGGTCGCGGCCTGCACGGCCTTGCCCTCCTCGATCCCCTCAGCGCCTACAACTCCTTCGGCGGCTTCGGCGACGAAGATGACGTCCACATCGGAGACGTAGTTGAGTTCGCGGCCGCCGCACTTGCCCATGCCGATCACGGCGAGCCGGCAGGCGGCGGCGTCCTCGGGCTGCTCCTCGGCGGCGATCTCCAGCGCGGCGCGCAGCGTGGCCGTGGCCAGGTCGGCCAGCTCGGCGGCCGCCTGGGCCACATCGGTGGTGCCGCACACATCGCGGGCGGCGATGGCCAGCAGCGCGCGGCGGTAGGCGACGCGCAGCGCGTCGGGCCGGGGCCGGCCCGCGCCGGACGGGCCCCAGATGCCCTCGGCCAGGGCCTGCTCGAACTCGGGCGTGGTTGGGTGCAGATCCGCCGACTCGTACATCACCAGGGCCTGCCAGTCCTCCGGGTGCCGGGCGAGGTGATCGCCCAGCGCCTCGGACGCGCCGAGCACCCCGAGCAGCCGGTCGCGCAGCGGCTTGGCGGTGACCAGGGTGTCCAGCAGCGCCTGCCGCGAGCCGTCGACCACCCCGCCCGCCGCCTCGGCGGGAGCCCCGGTGGGAGCCCCGGCGGGACCCCCGGTGGCGGGCAGCGCCTCGACGAGCCGTACGAGCCCGCGCAGCGCCAGGTCGGGGTCGGCGGTCGCGCCCAGCGCCTCCAGCAACACCGGGTCACTCCGTACGCCGGACAGCTCGGGCGAGTCCAGCTCCCGCTGGGCGGCGGAGGGGTCGGTGAAGCCGTGCCGCAGCAGCCGGGTGAAGTTGCTGCTCCTGCGTCCCTGCGGTACGGACATGCCGCCGCCTCCCGTGCCTCTCGAGTGCCGCCGCCCACGGTCCCGCGCCCCGGGTGACCAGGGCGGGCCCGATGACGAGCCTAGGCCCTGCGGGGCATGTCGTGACGTGTGGGATCAGCGCCGGACGGATCGGGGCGCCGTGGCTGTCAGGGGCGGCGGCCTGACAAGATCGGTGAACCTTCAGCTCCCGGCCGGCGCCGTTTCGACGCCGGCCGGGAACACCGGTCCACCGGGGCACATCCGCTGAGCCGCGCCTACAGCACCGGCAGGTTCTTGCGCAGCTCGAAGGGGGTGACCTCGGAGCGGTACTCCTCCCACTCCTGCTTCTTGTTGCGCAGGAAGAAGTCGAAGACGTGCTCGCCGAGCGTCTCGGCGACCAGCTCGCTGCGCTCCATCAGGGAGATGGCCTCGCCCAGGTTCTGCGGCAGCGGCTCGATGCCCAGGGAGCGCCGCTCCGCGTCGGACAGCGCCCACACGTCGTCGTCGGCGCCGGCCGGGAGTTCGTAGCCCTCCTCGATGCCCTTGAGGCCCGCCGCGAGCAGCACGGCGTAGGCCAGGTAGGGGTTGGCGCCGGTGTCGAGGGAGCGGACCTCGACGCGGGTGGAGCCGGTCTTGCCGGGCTTGTAGAGGGGCACGCGGACCAGCGCGGAGCGGTTGTTGTGGCCCCAGCAGATGTACGAGGGGGCCTCGCCGCCGGCGCCCGCGGTGCGCTGCGAGCCGCCCCAGATGCGCTTGTAGGAGTTGACCCACTGGTTGGTGACGGCGGAGATCTCTCCGGCGTGGCGCAGCAGGCCCGCGATGAAGGAGCGGCCGACCTTGGAGAGCTGGAACTCGGATCCGGACTCGTAGAACGCGTTCCGGTCGCCCTCGAAGAGGGAGAGGTGGGTGTGCATTCCGGAGCCGGGGTATTCGGAGAACGGCTTGGGCATGAAGGTGGCCTGCACGCCCTGCTCCAGCGCCACCTGCTTCATGACCAGCCGGAACGTCATGATGTTGTCGGCGGTGGACAGCGCGTCGGCGTAGCGGAGGTCGATCTCCTGCTGGCCGGGGGCGCCCTCGTGGTGGGAGAACTCGACCGAGATGCCCATCGACTCGAGCATGGTGATGGCCTGGCGGCGGAAGTCCATGCCGATGTTCTGCGGGGTGTGGTCGAAGTAGCCGGAGGAGTCGGCGGGCTCCGGGCGGCTGCCGTCCACGGGCTTCTTGCTGAGCAGGAAGAACTCGATCTCGGGGTGGGTGTAGAAGGTGAACCCGAGGTCGGAGGTCCTGGCCAGGATCCGCTTGAGCACAAAGCGCGGGTCGGCGAACGACGGCGAGCCGTCCGGCATCAGGATGTCGCAGAACATCCGGGCGGTGCCGGGGGCCTCGGCGCGCCAGGGCAGGATCTGGAAGGTGCCCGGGTCCGGCTTGGCGATCATGTCGGACTCGTAGACCCGGGCGAAGCCCTCGATCGCGGAGCCGTCGAAGCCGATGCCTTCGTCGAAGGCTCCTTCGAGTTCGGCGGGCGCGACGGCGACGGACTTGAGGAAGCCGAGCACGTCGGTGAACCACAGCCGCACGAACCGGATGTCGCGCTCTTCGAGGGTGCGGAGCACGAACTCCTGCTGCTTATCCATGGTCCCCTATCCTTGCAGGTCAGACGGCTCTTGGGGTACGCGTGGGGCACCTGTGGGCCCCAGTATCACCCGGCAGGGTTTCGGAGAGGTTTCGCGCCTCTCCCCCTAGTCCCCGCCACGATGTGTGCATCGTACTTTCATGTGGCCCCGGACGGCTCCGAGCGCCTGGCACACGGGCCCGCCACCGGGGTTTCGATACCCCTTGGGGGTAAGCTGTGGCCGCGGTCGGCAGGCTCCGGCAGCGAAGCGATCGTAGAGCCCATGGCCGACCGGAGGAACAGGATGCGCGGACAGCGGAGGGCAACGGCCGTCCCGTGCGGCCTGGCAGTGCCTTCAGGGCCCAGTTCGCCTCCGCTGCGCGCCGTGCTGCCGCTGCTCATATAGAAGCGCGTCCGCCCCCGCCCCGCGCCCCCGCGCCGGGCCGAGGCGCACGCGCCACCCCTCTCCCACGCAGCCCCGCTTTCACGCAGCTCACACGCATACATCGGCATTGGGGTGCTCACTCATGCACGCATACACTCGCCGCGCCCTGCTCGGCGCGGGAATCGCCGCCGCGGGCGCGGTACCGCTCGCCTCCTGTTCCTTCTCCTCCTCCGCCTCCGATGACCCACAGGGCCGGCGGCGGGCCGGCAACGCCGGCCCGGCGGCCGCCCCCACCCCCGAGGGCTATGTCTCCCCCCACGGCGAGGAGGTCGCCGCCGCCGAGCGCAAGCGCGGGGAGGGGCCCGTACGGGAGATCCGGCTGACCGCCACCACCACCTCCTTCGACCTCGGCGGCCGTACGGTCAAAACCTGGGCGTACGGGGACGAGCTGCCCGGCAGGCCGATCCGGGTCACCGCGGGCGACACCCTCGCGGTCCGGCTCGCCAACCACCTGCCGCACTCCACCACCATGCACTGGCACGGCATCGCGCTGCGCAACGACATGGACGGCGTCCCGGGGGTGACCCAGCCGCCGATCAAGGCCGGGGCGTCCTTCGACTACCGCTTCACGGCGCCGGACCCGGGCACGTACTGGTTCCATCCGCACTCCGGCGTCCAGCTGGACCGTGGGCTGTACGCGCCACTGATCGTCGACGACCCGAGGGAGCCGCTGAAGTACGACCTGGAGTGGCTCGTCGTCCTCGACGACTGGGTCGACGGGGTGGACGGCAGCACCCCGGACGCGGTGCTGGCGGAGCTCGGCGGCGGCATGGCCGGCCACGGCGACGACCCGGAAGAGCACCAGGAGCCCGACCGCTCCGGCCCGTCCCGGAGGCTGGTGGGCGCCCGGAGCCGGCTGCTGGAGGGCGACCCGGGCGATGTGGACTACCCGTACTACCTGGTCAACGGCCGTACCCCGGACGACCCCCGGACCTTCCGCGCCAAGCCGGGCGACCGCATCCGCATCCGCATCATCAACGCGGGCGGCGACACCGCCTTCCGCGTCGCGCTCGGCGGCCACACCATGACGGTCACCCACACCGACGGCTTCCCCGTCGAGCACACCGACGCCGACACGCTGCTGCTGGGCATGGCCGAGCGCTACGACGTGCTGGTCACCGCCGAGGACGGGGTCTTCCCGCTCACCGCGCTCGCCGAGGGCAAGGGGCACACCGCGCAGGCCCTGCTGCGCACGAGCGACTCCGCCACCGCGCCGGGGCCGACCGTACGCCCCAAGGAGCTGGACGGCCGGCTGATCACCGCGGACCGGCTGAAGGCCGCGGAGGACGTGCGGCTGAGGCCCCGCGACCCCGACCGGACGATCCGGCTGCGGATCACCGGGTCCATGAAGCGATACGACTGGGCGATCAACGGCAAGCCGTACGACCCGGCGCAGCGCTATCCGGTGCGCCAGGGCGAGCGGGTCCGGCTGTCGTTCATCAACGGCACCGACATGTGGCACCCCATGCATCTGCACGGCCACACCTTCCAGCTGCCGGACGGCGGCCCGCGCAAGGACACCACGATCCTGCTGCCGCACCACAAGGTGAACGTCGACTTCGACGCGGAGAACCCGGGGCTGTGGATGATCCACTGCCACAACGTGTACCACTCGGAGTCCGGGCTGATGACGATCCTGGGTTACCGGAAGTAACCGTACGCGACGGGGGCTCGGCCCGGTCTCGGCCGCAGAGGGCGGCGGAGACCGGGCCGACGTGATGAACGAGACACTCAGGGCCATCGCGTCAAAGAGACGATTACACTGGGCGCCGTGCCTCAACTTCGCCTCGCTCTGAACCAGATCGACTCGACCGTCGGCGACCTCGACGGCAACGCCGAGTCGATAGTCCACTGGACCCGGCACTCCGCCGAGCAGGGCGCCCACCTGGTGGCGTTCCCCGAGATGGCGCTGACCGGCTACCCCGTCGAAGACCTGGCGCTGCGCTCCTCCTTCGTCGAGGCCTCCCGCGCCGCGCTGCGCACGCTCGCCGCCCGGCTGGCGGCCGAGGGCTTCGGCGAGCTGCCCGTGATCGTCGGCTACCTCGACCGCAGCGATCGGGCCCAGCCACGGTACGGCCAGCCCGCCGGGGCCCCGCAGAACGCCGCCGCCGTGCTGCACCGCGGCGACGTGGTCCTCACCTTCGCCAAGCACCATCTGCCGAACTACGGCGTCTTCGACGAGTTCCGCTACTTCGTCCCCGGCGAGACGCTGCCCGTCATCCGCGTACACGGCGTCGATGTCGCCCTCGCCATCTGCGAGGACCTCTGGCAGGACGGCGGCCGGGTGCCCGCCGCCCGCTCCGCCGGGGCCGGGCTGCTGGTGTCGATCAACGCCTCGCCGTACGAGCGCAACAAGGACGACACCCGCCTCGACCTGGTCCGCAAGCGCGCCCAGGAGGCGGGCTGCACCACCGCGTACCTCGCCATGATCGGCGGCCAGGACGAGCTGGTCTTCGACGGCGACTCGATCGTCGTCGACCGCGACGGCGAAGTGATCGCCCGCGCCCCGCAGTTCGCCGAGGGCTGTGTGCTGCTCGACCTCGACCTGCCCGCCGCCGACCCCGGCTCCGTACCGCAGGGCGTCGTGGACGACGGGCTGCGCATCGACCACGTCACCCTCTCCGCGGACCCGCTCCCGGCCTACGAGCCGGCGGTGGCCGGCGGCCAGGCCGAGCGGCTCGGCGACGACGAGGAGATCTACACCGCGCTCGTCGTCGGCCTGCGCGCGTACGTGGCGAAGAACGGCTTCCGCAGCGTGCTGATCGGGCTCTCCGGCGGCATCGACTCCGCGCTCGTCGCGGCCATCGCGTGCGACGCGGTCGGCGCGCGGAACGTGTACGGCGTCGCCATGCCGTCCCGCTACTCCTCCGAGCACTCGATCGCCGACGCCGCCGAGCTCGCCCGGCGCACGGGGCTGGCCTTCCGTACGGTCCCCATCGCGCCGATGTTCGACGCCTACATGGAGTCCCTGCACCTCACCGACCTGGCCGAGGAGAACCTCCAGTCCCGGCTGCGCGGCACGATGCTGATGGCCATCTCCAACCAGGAGGGCCACATCGTGCTGGCCCCGGGCAACAAGTCCGAGCTGGCCTGCGGCTACTCCACGCTGTACGGGGACTCGGTCGGCGCGTACGGCCCCATCAAGGACGTCTACAAGACCTCCATCTTCCAGCTGGCGAAGTGGCGCAACCGGGCCGCGGAAGAGCGCGGCCAGACGCCGCCCATCCCGGAGAACTCGATCACCAAGCCGCCGAGCGCGGAGCTGCGCCCGGGCCAGGTCGACACCGACTCCCTCCCCGACTACGACGTGCTGGACCGCATCCTGGAGCTGTACGTCGACCGGGACCAGGGCCGGGCGGAGATCGTCTCGGCGGGCTACGACGACGAGCTGGTCACGCGGATTCTGCGGCTGGTGGACACCGCCGAGTACAAGCGACGCCAGTACCCGCCGGGCACCAAGATCTCCGCCAAGGGCTTCGGCAAGGACCGCCGCCTGCCCATCACCAACCGCTGGCGCGAACACGGCTGACGGCGGGCGGGGTTCCCCACCCCTCCCCCCCCCACCTGGCGCTCCGCCCCAACCCCCGCCGCACGCGTAGGGGCGCGCCCCGCGCGGCCAAGCCGAGGCGGGTCGGCCGGGTGCCGTAGGCAGTTCCGCGGCCCCCGCCCCAGGGGCTGGGGCGGAGCCCCGGTGGTGGGAACGGGCGGGGAGGGGCAGGGTCCGAGCGGCGTTCGCCTCGGCCGGGCTGCTCCCCCACCGCGCGCGGCCAAGCCGCGGCGGTTCGGCCAGGGTGCCGTGGGGCGTTCCGCGCCCCCGCCGCACGGCAGGGGCTTCGCCCCGGCCCCCCGGCCCCGCACACGTCGGGCCCGCTGCCAGCCCCCGCCCTGGGGGCTGGGGCGGAGCCCCAGTTGCGGGAAGGCGCGGGGAGGGGAACATCACGTGCGCCGGATGCCCCTACTCCGCTACTCCCCCACGTGCGCGTCCAGGAACTTCCTGATCAGCCGCAGCCACTCCGCCGGCGCCTCCAGGAACGGCAGGTGGCCGGACGGGATCTCGGCGAACTCCGCGCCGGGTATCCCGTCCGCGACCTGCCGGTGGTGGTACGGCGTCGCCATCACGTCATGGACGGTGGAGATCACCAGCGTCGGCACCCGCACCCGGCCCAGGTCCTCGCGTACGTCCACGCTCTCGACGAGCTCGACCTGCTCGACCGCCCCGGGCGGCACGGGCCCACGCGACCCGGCGACCGCCTCCGCGAGCTGCTCGGCGGTCATCCGGTCCACGTAGGGCGCCCCGGCGCCGGTGAGCACCCCCCACCGGGCCGTCGCCTCCTCGTCGCCCGACCTGAGGTGGCGCAGCCAGTCCCCGACCAGCAGCCGCATCCGCGCGCTCGGGTGGGCGAAGGTGGCCGTCAGCACCAGCGCGGTCACCCGCTCCGGGTGCCGGGTGGCGGCCCGCAGGGCGACCGGGCCGCCGAGCGAGTACCCGGCGATCGCGAAGGTCTCGAGCCCCTCCTCGACCGCGGTGGCGACAAGCTGGTCGGCGAGCCGGTCGAGGTCCAGCGGGCCCTCGGCGCTCGGGGTGCGGCCGGAGCCCGGGTAGTCGGGGCCGACCACCCGGTAGCGCTCGGCCAGCCCGTCCAGGATCGGGCCGTAGTTCGCGTCGATGCCGCCGGTGCCGCCGTGGGCGAGCAGCAGGCCGGGGCCCGAGCCGCGCACGATGCGTCCCAGGGGTGATGTGGTGGTCATGAGTGTTCCCTCCATGGATTGATCGATTGCTCTTCCCGGCCGGCCGCAAGGCCGGTCCGGGCGCTCACGGGGTCCGGGTCCGGCGCGTAGGCCCGGTGCCGCCGCCGCGCCCCGTGAAGACCGTGTCGGCCGCCAGCCCCAGCCCGGCCAGCACGACGAGCGCGCCGACCGGGGCGAGCGCGGTCAGGCCGAGGCCGCTGCTCCCCAGGACCCGGCCGCCGAGCCAGGACCCGGCCGCGATGGCGAGGTTGAAGACGGAGGTGTACGCGGAGACGGCCAGCGTGGGAGCGTCCGACGCGGCGGCCACCACCTGGGTCTGCAACACCGGCACCAGCGCGAAGCCGACCACGCCGAGGCCGAACACCGTCACCGCGGCCGTCGCGGCCCAGTGGCTGGTGACCGCGAAGGCGGCCAGCCCGGCCGCCAGCGCGCCGATCAGGGGGCGCAGCGCGCCCTGGGGGCGGCGGTCGGCCCATCGTCCGCCGACGATGTTGCCGACGAGCGCCCCGCCGCCGAAGACGGCCAGCAGGACCGTGACGGCCCCCTCGCCGAACCCGGCGACGCCGCCGAGTATCGGCGCGATGTAGGTGTAGACGACGAAGAGTCCGGTCTCGGCGACCAGGGTGACCGCGAGGAGCGCGACGGCCCGGCGGGCGCGCAGCGCCGCGAGCCCGTCGCGGAGCCGGGGCGCCGAGTCCGGGCGGATGGCCGGGACGAGCAGCACGACGGCCACGAACGCCAGCGCGCTGACCGCGCCGAGGGCCCAGAACGTCACCCGCCAGCCATGGGCGTTGCCGATCCATGTGCCGAGCGGAGCGCCGAGGACGGTGGCCAGGTTCAACCCGGTGGACACGAAGGCGACCGCCCGGCCCCGCCGCTCCTCGGGGACCATCGCCGCGGCGGTGACCACGGTGATCGCGAAGAAGGTGCTGTGGGTCAGCGCGGTGAGCACCCGCGCGGCCATCAGCAGCCCGAACCCGCCGGCGCTCGCGGCCACGAGATTGCCCGCCGTGAACACCAGGAGCAGCCCCAGCAACGCGCTCTTGCGCGGCGCTCGCAGCGTCAGCGCGGTCACCACAGGGCCGCCGACGGTGACCGCCAGCGCGTAGCCGGTCACCAGCAGCCCGGCGGTGGGCACGGACACCCGCAGATCGCCGGACAGCTGCGGCAGCAGGCCCACGACCACGTACTCGGCCGTGACCACCACGAACAGGCATGCGGCAAGCGCGGCGAGCGCGAGCCGGTTCCCGCGGGGAGACGTCGAGCTCATGCCCGCGAAGCTAAGGTCTCACATCAGTGTGAAAGTCAAGTCGGCGACTGGGAGCAGGGACGCGCTCCTGCGGGCGATCCGCACGAACCCTTCGTACGACGGGGAGAACAGCCCACCTCGGAGAGGCGGGGCATCGACTCGCTGGTCGCCACCACCCGGGACACCCCGCGCGGCTCGCGGTCCAGGCGCCCGCCGTGACCGCGACGGCCAGGCCGACGACGGCCGGCGCCGCGCCGACCAGGGCCGGCGAGGTCCGGCGCCGCTGCCGCAGCGCGGGGACACGCGCACCACGACGACGCGCTCCCGCCCCCGGCCGAGGCCAGGAGCGGGAGCGCGTTCATGCGGACGGTTGGGGCGGGCGGGGAGGTCAGCCCACCTCGGAGAGGCGGGGCATCGACTCGCTGCTCGCCACCACGCGGGACACCCCGCGCGGCTCGCGGTCGAGCGCGCCCGCCGTGACCGCGACGGCCAGGCCGATGACGGCCAGCGCCGCGCCGACCAGGGTCGGCGAGGTCCAGCCCCAGCCGGCCGCGATCGCGACGCCGCCGAGCCAGGCGCCGCCCGCGTTGGCGAGGTTGAAGGCGGAGTGGTTGGAGGCGGAGGCGAGGGTCGGGGCGTGCCGGGCCTTGTTCATGACCAGCATCTGGAGCGGGGTCGTGGTCATGAAGCCGACCGCGCCCAGCACCACGACCGTGACCATGGCCGCCCACTTCACATGCACGGTGAAGTCGAACAGCACCAGCACCGCCGCGAGCGCCGCCAGCGATCCGTAGAGCGTGGGGCGCAGCGCCCGGTCGGTGAGCGGGCCTGCGATCAGCGCGCCGAGGGTCATGCCGATGCCGAAGAGGGCCAGCACCACAGTGACGGAGGTCTCGGCCAGGCCGGTGACCTCGGTCATCATCGAGGCGAGGTAGCTGTAGACGGCGAAGACGCCGGCGAAGCCGAAGACCGCGGTGAGCAGCCCGAGCACGACCTGGCGGTCGCGCAGCGCGCCCAGCTCGTGGCGGAGGCCGGCCTGCTGGTCGAGGGAGATCTGGGGGACGAGCCGGGCGAGCGCGGCCATCGCGACGACGCCGATCGCGGCGACCACGACGAAGGTGGCGCGCCAGCCGAGGCGCTGGCCGAGCAGGGTGGCCACGGGCACGCCGACGATGTTGGCGACGGTGAGGCCGAGGAACATGGTGGCGACCGCGCGGGCCCGCCGCTCCTCCGTCACCAGCCGGGCCGCGACCACCGCGCCGACGCCGAAGAACGCGCCGTGCGGCAGCCCGGCGAGCACCCGTCCGGCCACCAGCAGCCCGTAGGAGGGGGCCAGGGCGGAGGCGAGGTTGCCCACGGTGAAGAGGGCCATGAGAAGGATGAGCATCCGCTTGCGCGGGATGCGGGAGCCGAGGGCGGTCAGGAGCGGAGCGCCCACCACGACACCGATGGCGTAGGCGGAGACGAGGTACCCGGCGGTGGGCACGGAGGTGCCCAGGTCATCGGCGACGTTGGGCAGCAGGCCCATCATCACGAACTCGGTAGTACCAATGCCGAAGGCGCTCACAGCGAGTGCGAGCAGGGCCAGGGGCATGAGAGACCTTTCAAACGAAGGAGAAAACGGCAGGGGGACTGTATGTTCGTTTCCGAAACAAAGTCTCTCACGCGTTTTGTTCCCGGCGAGAATCGCCCAGGTGAACTTGTCGTTAGATCTCTCGGGCGCTGCCCCGCGCCTGCGCTGCCCTGCGCCCCGCGCCCCCGCGCCCCGCTCAGAGCTTGACCGAGGCCGCCACCGGCAGATGGTCGCTCCCGGTCCGCGGCATGGTCCACGCCGAGACCGGTGTCACCCCGCGCACCATGATCTGGTCGATGCGCGCCATCGGGAAGGACGCGGGCCAGCTGAAGCCGAACCCGTCGCCCGCCGCGCCCTGCGCGGACCGCAGCTGCGAGGTGACGGGGGCCAGCGAGCGGTCGTTCATGGTGCCGTTGAGGTCGCCCAGCAGGATCACCTTGTCCTGCGGCTCGTTGGCGATGGCCGCGCCCAGCGCGTCCGCGCTGTCGTCGCGCTGCCCGGCGGTGAAGCCCGCGTTGAACTTCACCCGTACGGATGGCAGATGCGCGACGTACACCGCGACCCGGCCGCCCGGGGCGTCGACGACGGTGCGCATCGCCCGCGTCCAGCCCAGTTTGATGTCCACCGGCTTGGTGCCGGAGAGCGGGTACTTGCTCCACAGCCCGACCGTGCCCTGAATGGTGTGATAGCGGTAAGTGCCCTCCAGCGCCCGCACATACGTCTGCACCGCGCCGCTCTTGAGCTCCTCCAGGGCCACCACGTCCGCGTCCGAGGCGGCGACGTCCTTCGCGGTCTCACCCGGATCGGGGTTGTCCGCGTTCACGTTGTGGGTGACGACGGTCAGATCGCCGCCGCCGCCGGACTTGTCGGAGAACATGAGCCCGCCGAAGAGGTTCAGCCATACGGCGACCGGCAGCACCAGCGAGAGCACGGCGCTCGCCGAGCGGCGTACCAGACCGAGCACCAGCAGGATCGGGATCAGCAGGCCCAGCCAGGGCAGGAAGGTCTCGAGCAGGCTGCCGAGGTTGCCCACCCGGTTCGGGATCTCGGCGTGGAAGATCATGACCAGTGTGAGCAGCACCGCGATCGCCGCCAGCACCAGCCCCCGCCGCCAGATGCCGCGGTCACGCCGGAGCCGGCCGAGGAGGCGCCGGGCCCGGGAGCCGGTCGGCTCAGGAGCGTCTCCCCCGTGCTGTTCCGTCTCCTGCGTGTACGCCTGCGCCATTCGCTGTCCGTCCCTCGCTGCCTCAACTGCCGCGCCCTGGGCTACGACCCTAGGCGATGACCAGGCCCTTACCCGACGCCCCGGGCAAGCGCCCCCGAGTGGGGGACGTTCGCCGGGAGCGTACGGGTTCCGGTTCCCCGTGGAAGTCGGGACCGTTGTGACACAACGGGCACAAACCGGCCGTCGGCCGGCCGTCCACCGTCCTCCGGCGTCAGGCCCGGGGCCGCACCCCCTCGAGCACCGTATCGACGATGCTCTCGGCCAGCCCCTCCGGCAGCGCCTTCCACTCCTGAAGAATCGCGCGGGCAAGCATCGGGCCGGTGAACAGATCGGCGAGCAGGTCGATGTCGAGGTCGTCGCGGATCTCCCCGCTCGCCATCCCGCGCCGCAGCACCTCCCGCAGCACCTCGCGCCGGGCCGCTATCACATGCTCGTCATAGGTGCGCCACAGCTTCTGGTTGGCGTGCATCTGGGTCAGGACGGTGCGCAGCAGGGCGGAGTTGCGCTTGGCCAGGCCGCGCCGCCGCATGAGCTCCAGGATGGTGACCAGGTCGTCGCGTACCGAGACGCCGTCCGGCCGCGGGCTCGGCTCCTCCAGGGAGCGCAGCACATCGATCATCAGCGCGTCCTTGCCGGACCAGCGGCGGTAGAGGGTGGCCTTGCCGACGCCCGCCTCGCGCGCGATCCCCTCGATGGACAGCTCGCCGATCGTGGCGCCCTCCTCGATCAGCCGCAGCGCGGCCTCGATGATCGCGGCGTCGGCGGCGGCGCTGCGCGGCCGCCCCGGCAGCCGCGCCCCGGAGCAGCCGGACGCGGGCGCGGACGCTGGCGTGGGCGCGGGCCCGGGCGGTGGCGCGGGCGGGCTCATCGCGGCGCCCCGGCTCCCGCCTTCTCCCGCGGCCGCCCGGCGCCGGGCTCGCCTTCGGCGGCGTCCTTGCCGGGCAGGAAGGCCACCACGACGAGCGCGCCGAGGAGGGCGACGGCCGCCGAGCCGAGGGCGGCGACGTGCATGGCGTGGATAAAGGCGTCGTGCGCCGGGCCGATCAGCACCTGGCCCTTGGGCCCGAGCCGCTCGGCGAGGCCGAGGGTGGCCTCGACGGACTCCCCCGCCGTGTGCCGTACGGAGTCGGGCAGCCCAGGGACGCCCGCCAGCGTGTCCTTGATGCCGTCGCGGTAGACGGTGGAGAGCACCGACCCCAGCACCGCGACCCCGAGCGCGCCGCCGACCTGGCGGAAGGTGTTGTTGAGCGCCGAGCCGGAGCCGGCCTTCTGGCGCGGCAGCGACTGCATGACGGTCAGCGTGACGGGCGGCATGATGTGCGCCATCCCCGCGCCCTGGACGAAGAACAGCACCTCCATCACCACCAGCGGGGTGTCCGCCTCGAGCAGCAGGAACCCCGCCATGGTCGCGGCCACCATCAGCATGCCGGCCGCGCACACCGCGCGGGCCCCGAACCGCTCGACGACCAGCCGGGTGCGCGGGGCGAAGATCAGCTGGGCGACGGCGAGCGGCAGGATCAGCAGGCCGGACTCCAGCGCACTGTAGCCGCGCACGCTCTGGGTGTAGAAGACCATGAAGAAGGTCACGCCCATCAGGGCGAAGAAGACCAGGGCGATGGCGGTGATGGCGGCCGAGAAGGCGGGCTTGCGGAAGTACGAGATGTCGATGGCCGGGTGCTCGCTGCGCTTCTCGTACACCACGAACAGCGCGAGGACGATCAGCCCGCCGCCGATCGTGCCCAGCACCTTCGGGTCGGTGAAGTCGGCGATCTGGCCGCCCTTGATGATGCCGTACACCAGCAGCACCAGGCCCACGACCGACAGCACGACGCCGCCGGGGTCGAGCCGGCCGGGCGCCGGGTCCTTGGAGTCGGGGACCAGCAGTGCCATCGCGACCAGCGCGACGGCGACGACGGGCACATTGACGAAGAAGACCGAGCCCCACCAGAAGTGCTCAAGCAGCACACCGCCGGTGATCGGGCCGATCGCGATGCCGAGGCCGACCGCGGCGGTCCAGATCCCGATGGCCTTGGGCTGCTCGTCGCGCTCGAAGACGTTCACCAGGATCGCGAGGGTGGCGGGCATCACCAGGGCCGCGCCCAGACCCATCAGCGCGCGGAAGCCGATCAGCTCGCCGGGCGAGCCGGAGAACGCGGCGAGCACCGAGCCGATGCCGAACACCGCCATGCCGCTGAGCAGCACCTTCTTACGGCCCAGCCGGTCGCCGAGAAGTCCGGCGGTGAACAGCAGCCCGGCGAAGACGAGCGTGTAGGAGTTGATCGCCCATTCCAGCTCGCTCTGGCCGGCGCCGAGCCCGGTCGGCTTGGGCGAGGCGATGGTCTTCATCGCCACGTTGAGTATGGAGTTGTCGAGGACGACGACCAGGACGCTGAGCATCAGCACGACCAGGATCGCCCACCGTCTGCGGTGGACCGCCTCGGGGACGCCGCTCCCGGCGGGGGCGTCCTGAGTCTGGGAATCAGCCATGTTTCCCAGGCTAGGCAGGTTCCGATACGGCCCCGTCTCGTATTGGAAAGTCTTTGCGAGCCTTTACCGGGCTTTACCGTCGCCGGGCTTTACGGCCGACTGTGAAGGCCCACTTTCGCCTGTCGGCACCCCGTGCCAGCATGGGGGTGGTCCGGGGACGCCGTCAGGGCGCCTCGAGATGACGAACAGGAGCGTTGCAATGACGCACGTCAGCCCTGCCGGGAAACAGCCCGACAGCAGCGGGACCGGCCCGTCCGCGGCCGGAAAGGCGCTGTACGGAGGGACGGGGTCCCGGCGCATCACGGTCCGCGACATCGCCTCCGCCAAGGAGCGCGGCGAGAAGTGGCCCATGCTCACCGCCTACGACGCGATGACCGCCTCCGTCTTCGACGAGGCCGGCATCCCGGTCATGCTGGTCGGCGACTCGATGGGCAACTGCCACCTCGGCTACGAGTCCACGGTGCCGGTCACCATGGACGAGATCACCATCCTGTCCGCCGCCGTCGTCCGGGGCACCAAGCGCGCCCTGATCGTCGGCGACCTGCCGTTCGGCTCGTACCAGGAAGGCCCCGTGCAGGCGCTGCGCAGCGCCACCCGGCTGGTCAAGGAGGCCGGGGTGGGCGCGGTGAAGCTGGAGGGCGGCGAGCGCTCCGCCGACCAGATCCAGCTGCTGGTCGAGTCCGGCATCCCGGTCATGGCTCATGTCGGCCTCACCCCGCAGTCCGTCCACGCCTACGGCGGATACCCGGTGCAGGGGCGCGGCGAGGAGGCCGCGCAGCAGCTGCTGCGGGACGCCAAGGCCGTCCAGGACGCGGGCGCCTTCGCGGTCGTGCTGGAGACCGTCCCGGCCGAGGTGGCCGGCGAGGTCACCCGCTCCCTGCACATCCCGACCGTGGGCATCGGCGCCGGGCCGGACTGCGACGCGCAGGTCCTGGTGTGGACCGACATGGCGGGCCTGACCGCCGGCCGGGTGCCGCGCTTCGTCAAGCAGTACGCACAGCTGCGCCAGACCCTCGGGGACGCGGCGCGCGCCTACGCGGAGGACGTGGTCGGCGGCGCCTACCCGGCCGCGGAGCACTCCTTCCGCTGAGAGCCACTGCGGTACACCGACAGCCCGCCGATCTTCCCCCGTCGGCGGGCTGTCTGCCGCTTGTCTGCCGCTTGTCGGTGGGTTGTCGGTGGGTTGTCGGTGGCGCCTGTCATCGTGGCGATATGACGCGATACGAACACAGGACCAGCGGCGGCAACGCCGTCGAAGTACGGGGGCTGGTCAAACACTTCGGCGACACCAAAGCCGTCGACGGAGTGGACCTGGACGTGCCGGAGGGCACCGTCCTCGGTGTCCTCGGGCCCAACGGCGCGGGCAAGACCACCCTCGTCCGCTGCCTCTCCACCCTGCTGGTGCCGGACGCGGGCACCGCGGTGGTGGCCGGTTACGACGTGGTGCGCCAGCCGCGGCAGCTGCGCCGCACCATCGGGCTCACCGGGCAGTACGCCTCGGTCGACGAGAAGCTCTCCGGCTGGGAGAACCTCTACATGATCGGGCGGCTGCTCGACCTCTCCCGCAAGGACGCCCGCGCGCGGGCGGACGCCATGCTGGAGCGGTTCTCGCTCACCGATGCCGCCAAGCGCGCCGCGCGCACCTACTCCGGCGGTATGCGCCGCCGGCTCGACCTGGCCGCCTCCATGATCGGCCGGCCCTCCGTGCTCTATCTGGACGAGCCGACCACCGGCCTGGACCCGCGCACCCGCAACGAGGTGTGGGACGAGGTCAAGCGGATGGTCTCCGAGGGCTCCACGGTCCTGCTGACCACGCAGTACATGGAGGAGGCCGAGCAGCTGGCTGACGACCTGGCGGTCATCGACCGCGGCAAGGTCATCGCCGAGGGCCGGGTCAACGAGCTCAAGGCGAAGGTCGGCGGCCGCACCCTCCAGATCCGCCCGTCGGACCCCGGCGAGCTGCACCGCATGGTCGGCGCCATCACCCAGGCGGGGCTCGACGGCATCGCCGGCGCGACCGCGGATGTGGCCGAAGGCCTGGTCAATGTGCCGATCATCAGCGATGAGCAGCTGACCGCCGTAATCGGGCTGCTCGGCGAGCGCGGTTTCGCGATCTCCGGGATCGACACCCATCTGCCCAGCCTGGACGAGGTGTTCCTGGCCATCACCGGTCAGAAGACGTCCACGCCGGAAACCCCGGCGGAGAAGGACAACAAGACGCTTGAGGAGGTCGCCGCGTGAGCGCCGCGACGGTGAGTTCCGCGCCCGGGAAGGCGCTGCCCGGCGAGGGCCGGATCGGGCTGCGTGCCAATGCGCGCCATATCGGCGCGCTGGTGCGGCGCAACGCCCTCCAGATCAAGCAGGACCCTGAGTCGATGTTCGACGCCCTGCTGATGCCGATCGTCTTCTCGCTGCTGTTCGTGTATGTCTTCGGCGGCGCGATCGCGCAGGGCGACCGGGACGCCTACGTCAGCTATCTGGTCCCCGGCATGATGGCGATGGGCGGTCTGAACATCGCGATGTCGGTCGGCACCGGCGTCAATGACGACTTCAACAAGGGCGTCATGGACCGCTTCCGCACCATGCCCATCGCCCGCTCCTCGGTGCTGGTCGCCAAGCTGATCGTCGAGACCGGCCGGATGCTGGTGTCGACCATCGTCCTGCTGGTCATGGGCTTCATCATGGGGTTCGACCTCAAGACCGGCCCGCTCGAGCTGCTCGCCGCGATCGCCCTGGCCCTGTTGTTCGGCTCCTCGCTGACCTGGATATTCATGCTGCTCGGCCTGTCGGTGAAGACCCCTCAGGCGGTGCAGGGACTGGGGTTCCTCGTGATGATGCCACTACAGTTCGGCTCCTCCATCTTCGCCCCGACCGCGACCATGCCGGGGTGGTTGCAGTCCTTCACCAAGTACAACCCGCTGTCCCAGCTCGCGGACGGCGCCCGGGCGCTGACCAGCGGTCATGGCGCGGTCGCCCATCCGGTGACCATGGTCGTGATCTGGGCGCTGGCCATCACGGTGGTGACCGCCCCGCTGGCGGTGGCGAAGTTCCGCAACAAGACCTGACCCGCGAAACCCGCCGCGTCATACGAGGGCGGTGGCCTCCTCCAGGGACAGGCCGCCGCCCTCGGCGTGCGCCCGCGCGTACGCGGCGTCGCCCAGCCGCGCCCGCGCCATGGCCTCCGCCCGCTCCCGGTTGCCGGACTCCATGGCCGCCACGTGGTAGGAGGACGACCGCAGGGCGTCGTACGCGCCGAGCAGCCGCGCCGCGGTCTCGGCGTTCGCCGCGCCGCCCAGCTGGGCCAGCGCCCGGGCGCCGGTCGCGATTTGCATGATCTGCATTTGCGGGGCGACGATCCGGGACAGCGGGTCGTCGGCTTTCGTCAGGGCTTGCCGCAGCCTCACCAGGGCGTCCTCGGGCCGTCCCTCGAGCAGGTCAAGCCAGCCGAGCAGCCCCACCACCACCCCCTGGAAGAGATCCAGCGCGCGCTGGTCGAACTCCCCCAGCAACAGCTCCAGCTGGACCCGTGCCTCGGCGGTGGCGCCGGTGGAACCGCAGCGCATGGCGAGGTGCAGCCGGGCGTACGCCAGGGACTCGCTGCCCGCGTGCTGCCCCCGCTCCACCACCTCGCGCAGCACCCGCTCGCCCTCGGCCGCCTCGGCCGCCGATCCGCTCTCGATCAGCACCCCGGCCAGCCGGGCCCGCAGCAGCAACACCTGTGTGTGCGCGTCCAGCTGCTCGGCGCAGCGGATCGCCGCGCGGTAGTCGGCGGCGGCCGCCTCGCCCTCGCCGCGCTGCTCCAGCAGCTCGCCCCGGCCGGACAGGGCCTCCGCCATGCCCCACGCGTCCCCGAGCCGGGTGAAGATCTCCAGGCTCTCGTCGGCGTCCCGCCGCGACTCGTCGGCCGAGCCCTCAAGCTCGTCCCCGCCGTCCCCGCAGTCTTCGCCGTCTCCGCCGTCCCCGCCGCTCCAGTCGGGCCGGCCGCTCAGGACCTTGGCGCGCAGCTGAAGGAGCATGGCGGTCTCCCACTCGTAGCCGAGCTCCCGGCAGGTGCGCACCCCCTCGTCGACGATCTGCCGCAGCAGCTCGAACTCGCCGGTGAGCAGCACGGCGTAGAACCACATGAAGCCCGGGATACGGCAGTTCTGCGGCAGGCCCGGGCGATAGGCGGCGACGATGCCCCGCAGCTCGCTCCGGGCCTCCTCGCTGTCCAACGCCCGCATGTCGCCCTCGATGTTGGACAGCCCGATCAGCCGCACCCCGCGCCGCGCCTCCTCGAGCAGGTCGGGCGGCATGGGCGGCGGCCGGTCCGTGGAGCGGGCGAGCAGCGGGGGCACCGGGGCGATGGGCGGCGCGAAGGGGTTGGGGCCGAGCGCCGCGGCGGCCGCCGACCACTGGCGCGCGTCGCCGCGGTGGTCGCGCAGCTGCCAGAACCAGCCGAGCGACAGCACCAGGCACAGCGCCTCGTGTTCGTCGCGCGCGGCGACGGCGCGGCGCAGCGCGGTCCGCAGATTGTCGTGCTCGGTCTCCAGCCGGGCGAGCCACACCCGCTGTTCCGGGCCGCGCAGCAGGGGGTCGGCGGTGCGGGCCAGCTCCCGGTAGGCGACCAGGTGGCGCCCCTCGACCACCGCGCGCTCCCCCGCCTGTGCGAGGCGCTCGGCGGCGTACTCGGCGACGGTCTCCAGCAGCCGGTAGCGCATGCCGGAGGCCGTGTCGGGGGCGGCGACGACCAGGGACTTGTCGACGAGCGAGCCGAGCAGGGCGGCGACGTCGAGGGGATCGACCGCGGCAGACCCGTCAGGCGCGTCAGCCCCGGCGGCCCCGTCGGCCCCGGCGGCTCCGTCAGCCCCGGCGGCCTCCTCGTCGTACGGGTCTTCGCACACGGCCTCCGCGGCGGCCAGGTCGCAGCCGCCCGCGAAGACCGACAGCCGGCGCAGCACGGTGCGCTCCCGCGCGTCGAGCAGCTCCCAGGACCAGTCGACGACCGCGCGGAGCGTCTGCTGGCGGGGCAGCACCGTCCGGCTGCCGCTGGTCAGCAGCCGGAAGCGGTCGTCGAGCCGGTCGGCGAGCTGCCGCGGGGTGAGCGAGCGCAGCCGCGCCGCGGCCAGCTCGATGGCCAGCGGCAGTCCGTCCAGCCTGCGGCAGATCTCGGCGCAGGCGGCCGGGTCGTCGTCCACGCGGAAGCCGGGCCGGGCCGCCGCGCCCCGGTCCTGGAGCAGCCGCAGCGCGACGGGGTCCGGCAGCGGATCCACGGGGCGCACCAACTCGCCCTGGACGGCGAGCGGTTCGCGGCTGGTGGCCAGGACGGTGACGCCGGGGCAGCGGGTGAGCAGGGTCTCGGCGAGCCGGGCCGCGGCGTCGACGAGGTGTTCGCAGTTGTCGAGCACGATCAGCATCCGGCGCGGCGCGCAGTGCTCCACGAGCCGCGCGAGCGGGTCGAACGTGGTCGGGTCGGTCGCGGCCCTCAGCCCTTCCGCGGCGCTGCCGCGGATGACGGTCTGGCGCGCCCCGAGCGCGGTGAGCACCGTCTCCGGCACGGTCCCCGGGTCGTCCACGGGTGCCAGCTCGGCCAGCCAGACGCCGTCCGCCCAGATGTCCGCCACCGACTCGGCGGCCTCCTGCGACAGCCGGGTCTTCCCGGCCCCGCCGGGCCCGAGGAGGGTGATGAGCCGGTGGGCTCCGGCCAGGTCGGCCCGCAGCACCCCGAGGTCCGCCTCGCGGCCGACGAAGCTGGTCAGCCGGGCCCGCAGATTGCCACCCCGGACGCCCTGCCGCGCCCCGGCCGGCCGGGGCGGCGCCCCGTCGGGGGCGGGGCCCGGCGCGGCCGCGGGCCCCGCGGGGGCGGCGGGGGCTGCGGGGGCGGCGGGGGCTGCGGGGGCTGCGGGCGGGTCCAGCAGCTCGGCGTGGAGCGCACGCAGCACGGGCCCGGGGTCCGCGCCGAGGCGGTCGGCGATCTCGACGCGGATCGCCTCGTACGCGGTCAGCGCCTCGGCCGTGCGGCCCGCGTCGCGCAGGGCGCGGATCCGCAGGGCGTGCAGCGGCTCGTCGAGCGGATGGGCGGCGCAGAGCCCGGCGAGCCGGGGCAGGGCCTGCTCGGGGCGGCCGAGGGCGAGGTCGGCGGCGATCCGGCCGCGGCCGGCGTCCAGGCGGCGGGCCTCGGCGCGGGCCGCCGCCGAGCCGCCGCCGGGGAGGTCGGCGAGGGCCGGGCCGCGCCACAGGGCGAGGGCGTCGTCGAGGACGGCGGCGGCCTTGGCCGGGTCGCCGTCCTCCAGGGCCTTGGTCCCCTCCGCCACCAGGCGCTCGAAGCGGTGCAGATCGATGTCGTCGGGGTCGGCGCTCAGCCGGTAGCCGCCGGGGACCGAGCGCACCGCGTCCTTGCCGAGGGCCCTGCGGAGGCGGCCGACGAGGGCCTGGAGTGCGCCGTGGCCGTCGGCGGGCGGGTCGGCGTCCCACACCGCTTCGATCAGCGCGCCGGTGGTGTGCACCCGTCCGGGATGGAGCGCCAGCGCGGTCAGCAGTACCCGCAGACGCGTACCACCGAGCGCGATGGGGGTACCGTCGTCGCGTCGGGCCTGGGTGGTGCCGAGTATCGCGTAGCGCACCGCCCCATTGTCGGGCACGGCGGAGGCTGATCCGTTCAGCTGTTCGCCCGTGCCGGCCGTTCCCCCCGGAACTCCCGGCGCCCCGCCCGACGTTTTCCGATCCCCGACGGTTTCCGATCACCGCACTCCGTGCCCACCTGGAGAGACATCACGCATGGCCACCGCAGTCAGCCGCCGCGACCGGCGGATCAGCCCCGTGTTCCTCGCCCTGGTCGCGATCATGGTCGTATCCGCGTGGGCGGTGTGGACGGGCTTCTCCGCGAGCCCCGGCTTCGCCGTGTTCCTCTTCGTGGTCTCGGGCTGGATCGTGTCGCTGTGTCTCCATGAGTACGCCCACGCGCGTACCGCGCTGCACGGCGGCGACATATCGATCGGGGCCAAGGGCTATCTGACCCTGAACCCGCTGAAGTACACCCATCTGGCGCTCAGCATCGTGCTGCCCGTCATCTTCGTGATCATGGGCGGGATCGGGCTCCCCGGCGGGGCGGTGTTCATCGAGCGGCACCGCATCCGCGGCCGCTGGAAGCACAGCCTGATCTCGGCCGCCGGGCCGCTGACGAACATCGCGTTCGCGGTGGCGCTGACCGCGCCGTTCTGGCTCGGCGCGCTGGACGGGGTGCCGGATGTGTTCCGCTACGCGCTGGCGTTCCTGGCGATGCTCCAGGTCACCGCGGCCATCCTGAACTCCCTCCCGGTCCCGGGGCTGGACGGCTACGGCGTGATCGAGCCGTGGCTGTCGTACCGGGTGCGGCGGCAGGTCGAGCCGTACGCGCCGTTCGGGCTGATCGCGGTGTTCGGCGTGCTGTGGATTCCGGAGGTCAACCACGTCTTCTTCGACTCCATCGACGCGGTGATGCGGGGCCTGGGCGTGTCGAAGTGGGAGACGTACTGGGGTCAGGAGTTCTTCCGCTTCTGGCAGGGCGAGCCCCACCCGGCCTCGCTCAACCCATGAGCTCGGCCTCCCTGGCCGCGGCCCGGTCCAGCTTGGCCTTGCGCAGGTAGTACCAGGCCATGTTGGAGGAGACGCCCGCGAGCAGGATCCACACCACGCCGATCCAGCTGCCCTGTGCGAAGGACACGACCGCCGCGGCGACGGCGAGGGCGCAGACGGCGAGGGCATAGAGGGCCAGTCGGGGCATGGGGTGGGCTCCTGTCCGGGGGTGTGTCAGTCCCGGACATTGTCCCCCATGCCCCGCCGCCTCCCATGCCCCGCCCCGCGCCGCCCCGCCCCGCGCCGCCCCGCCTCGCCCCGGCGGGCGACCCCGGTCAGACGTCCGTGACCCGCAGGCCCGCGTGGGCCTTGTAGCGGCGGTTCGTCGAGATCAGGTTGGCGACCAGCGACTCGACCTGGTGGGCGTTGCGCAGCCGCCCCGCGAACACGCCCCGCATCCCGGGGATGCGGGCCGCCAGCGCCTGCACCAGATCCGTGTCGGCGCGGCTCTCGCCCAGCACCATCACATCCGTGTCGATCTGCTCGACCTCGGGGTCCTGGAGCAGCACCGCCGACAGATGGTGGAAGGCGGCGGTCACCCGCGAGTCGGGCAGCAGGGCGGCGGCCTGCTCGGCGGCGCTGCCCTCCTCGGGCTTGAGCGCGTACGCGCCCTTCTTGTCGAAGCCGAGCGGGTTCACGCAGTCGATGACGAGCTTGCCGCTCAGCTCCTCGCGCAGCGACTCCAGGGTCTTGCCGTGCCCCTCCCACGGCACCGCGACGATCACGACATCGCTGCGCCGCGCGCACTCCGCGTTGTCCTCGCCCTCGATGCCGAGCGCCGCGCCGCCCAGTTCCTCGGCCGCGGTCCGCGCCCGCTCCACGGCCCGCGAGCCGATGATCACCTTCTGGCCGGCCCGGGCCAGCCGGTAGGCCAGGCCGCGCCCCTGGTCGCCGGTGCCGCCGAGGACCCCGATGACCAGGTCGGAGACGTCGGGCAGGTCCCAGGGGTCCTTGGCGGGGGCCTTCTTCGCGGGGGCCGCCCCACCCTCACCAGCATCAGCAGCAGTAGAAGTCATAACTGCGATACTGACACGCCCGGTGGCGCCGACACGCCCCCGGCCGCCCGGGTCACGCCTTGACGCTGCCCTCGGTGAGCCCGGTGCGCCAGTACCGCTGCAACACCCCCATCAGGACCATCAGCGGGACCACGGACAGGAAGGCGCCGCCGACCGTGTACTGGTAGAGCTCCGGCTGCCGGTCCGCGTACCCCTGCCAGGAGGTGAGGCCCAGCTGGATCGGATACAGATCGGAGTCCGAGAGCATCACCAGCGGCAGGAAGAAGTTGTTCCAGATATGCACGAACTGGAACAGGAAGACGGTCACCAGCGCCGGGGTCATCAGCCGCAGCCCCAGCGTGGAGAAGATCCGCGCCTCGCCCGCGCCGTCGATCCGCGCCGCCTCCAGCAGTGAGTCGGGCACCGCGGCGGCCGCGTAGATCCGGCACAGATAGACCCCGAAGGGGCTGACCACACTGGGCAGCAGCACCGCCGCGTAGGTGTTGGCGAGCCCCATCTCGCTGAAGAGGAGGTACAGCGGGAGGGCGAGCGCGGTGCCCGGGATGAGCACCCCGGCGAGGATGACGTTGAAGACGCCCTCCCGCCCGGGGAAGGGGAACTTGGCCAGGGCGTAGCCGGCGGCTGCCGACAGCAGCGTGGCGGCCACTGCCCCGACGCCCGCGTACATCAGGCTGTTGGCGAACCAGCGGACGTAGATGCCGTCGTCGTAGGTGAGCACCCGGTGCAGATAGTCGATGGGGTGCGGGTCGTGGAACCAGAAGCCGAAGGTGCCGAAGAGGTCGCTGCTGGACTTGGTCGACGACACCACCAGCCAGTAGACGGGCACCAGGAAGTAGACGGCCGCGACGGCGAGCAGCGAGACGGTGATGATGCGGTAGCGCAGCGCGGGCTGCCGGCCGTCCCGGCGGCGGCCGCGGCGGCGCGGCGCGCCCGCCGCGGTGCCCGGCGCCGGGGTGCCGTCCGCCGGGATCTGCTGGGTGGCCTGGGCGCTCACCGGCTCCTCCCGTCCTTCCCCTTGGGTTGCTTGGGCCCTCGCTGTCCCACGAGCCTCAGGAAGCCGAAGGACAGCACGCAGGCGACCAGCGCGAGCAGCACCGCCTCGGCCGCCGCGATGTGCTGGTTGTTGCTGGTGAACGCCTCGTTGTAGGCGGCCAGGTTGGGGGTGTAGCCGGAGTCGATGGAGTTGCTGAGCGGCTTGAGCACCTTGGGTTCGGCGAACAGCTGGAGGGTGCCGATGATGCTGAAGACGGTGGTGAGCACGAGCGCGGGCCGGATCAGCGGCAGCTTGATGTGCCAGGCGATCTGCCAGGCCCTGGCCCCGTCGATGCGCGCCGCCTCGTACAGCTCGCCGGGCACGGCCTTGAGCTGCGCGATCAGCACCAGCATGTTGTAGCCGGTGAACTGCCAGGTGACGATGTTGGCGATGGACCACAGCACGGTTCCGCGGGACAGGAAGTCCACGTCCCAGCCCGCGGAGTGGGCCATCTCCACCAGGGGGCTGATGCCCGGTACGTACAGAAAGCCCCACAGGATCGAGGCGATGACGCCAGGCACCCCGTACGGCAGGAAGAAAGCGGTCCTGAAGAAGCCGACCCAGCGGGCGGACGCCGCCTCCAGCAGCAGCGCGAGCCCGGTGGCCAGCACGATCATCACCGGGATCTGCACGGCGCCGAACAGCAGCACCCGCCCGAAGCCGGCGGTGAAGCGGTCGTCCTGAAGCGCGGTCGTGTAGTTGGAGAGGCCCGCCCACACCTCTTTGGTCTCGCCGCCGAGGCCGAGCGCGCCGGTGCGCTCGACCCTCAGCAGGCTCTCGTACAGGGCGTATCCGATGGGCGCGATGAAGCACAGCAGGAACAGTGCGAGGAACGGCAGCAGAAACCCGGCCGCCGACCGGGCGCCGCGGACCTCGGCGCGGGTGAGGCGTCTCACCCGGCCGTCACCTTCAGTCCCTTTTCCTTGAGGTCGCTGATCGTCTCGCCCTGCACCTTCTTCAGCACGGACCTGAACGAGCCGCCGTCGCCGAGGGCCGCGGTGAAGGCGTCGCCGAGCCGCTGGTAGAGGGTGTCGGTGGAGGGGCCCCACCGCCAGCTGGTGTCCACGCCCTTGCTCGCGGCGTCGAACACCTTGCTGTACTCCTGGCCGCCCATGAAGTCCTTGTGCACATCCAGCTGGGAGGTGGTGTAGCCCTGCTTGGCGGCGGGGGTGCCATAGCCGTTGTCGATAAGGAGCTTGATCGACTCGGGGTCGGTGTTGAGCCAGATCGCGAACGCCAGCGCGTCCTTCGGGTACTTGCTCTTGGCGAAGACCGCGGTGGTGGAGCCGCCCCAGTTGGCGAAGGCCCCGTCGCCCTTCTTCCACTGCGGCATGGGCACGACCCGCCACTTGCCGCTGGTCTTGGGGGCGTTGCCGACCAGCAGCGCGTCGCCCCAGCTGGCGCCGAGCCAGGAGGCGATCGCGCCGGTCTGGACGTCCTTGTACCAGGCGTTCTGCCGGTCCGGGATGGTCTTGATCAGCTTCTGCTTGACCAGCGCCTCCCAGTAGTCGGCGACCTTGCGGGTGGGCTCGTCGTCGATGCTCACGGTCCAGGTGTCGCCCTCGGTGCCGAACCAGCTCGCCCCGGCCTGCCAGGCCAGGCCCGCGAAGCGGTTGCCGTTGGTCGCCGAGAAGGTCTCGATCCAGGCGCCCTTCTTGCGGATCGCCTTGGCCGCCGCCTCGTAGTCGTCCCAGGTGACGGGCGGTTCGACGCCCCACTCGTCGAACAGGTCCTGGCGGATGAACAGGCCCATCGGACCGGACGCCTGCGGGACGGCGTAGACGGCCTTGCCGAAGACCGACTGCTGCCACTGCCAGCCGACGAACTTGTCCTTGTACGACTCGACCCCGTACTTCGTGAGGTCCAGCAGACCGTTGTCGATCAGGAAGCTGGGCACGACCGGGTATTCGATCTGGCCGAGGTCCGGCGGGTTGCCCGACTTGATCGCGGCGTGCATCTTCGCGTACTGGGCGCCGTCCACGGCCGACACCTTCTCGACCTTGACCTGCACCTCGGGGTTCTTGCTGTTCCACAGCTCGACGGGCTTGTCGATGCCCGGCACCCAGGACCAGAAGGTCAGCTCGATCTTCTCGCCCTTCTTACGGCCCTTGGGCTCGTCGTCCCCGTCGTCCGAGCCGCAGCCCGCGAGGGCGAAGCCGGCCGCCGCGGCGGCGGCGCCGCCCAGGACGGCGCGCCGCCCGGGGGCCTGGAGGGGACCGTGAGAACTGTGGTGGTGCATCTTGCTCATACCAGCTCCTTCACCGGAATGCGCCGGAAGGTGATCGTCGAGTAGGCGCTGAAGTCGCCGGTCTCGTAGAGCAGTCCGACGGTCTCTTCATCGATCCTGACCAGGTCGGAGTAGGCGGCCGGCAGCCCGTCGACGGTGTGGGCGGGCCGCCAGGTGGCCCCGCCGTCGCCGCTGGCCCGCACCGTCATCAGGGCCCGGTAGCCGGGGTCGGCGGGCCCGGAGAACAGCAGCACATCCGGGTCGCCCAGGTGCAGCACGCTGCCCTCGACGACCGGCGCGACCAGCCCGGCCTGCGGCCTGAAGGGCTTGTCGAGGGTCGCGCCGCCGTCGGACGAGTGGGCGTCGGCCCGGTTGCCGGGCGCGTTGGCGTCGCTGCGGGTGTTGAAGTACACGCGGCCGTCGGGGAGTTCGGCCGCGGTGGTCTCGTTGACGTTGATGTATCCGTCGGGGTTGTCCTCGACGTAGCCGATCCGCCAGGTGGCGCCGTCGTCGTCGCTGAGCAGGTCGTGCCCGCCGTCGTACTTCCCCTCGGCGCCGGTGTCCCCGGCGGCGGTCGGCGGCGTCGAGTGGTTGCCCGGTACGACGATCCGGCCGGCCCGGGCGCCGTGCCGTAACCGCAGGGCGTGGCCGGGCGTGGTGGCGTACCAGCGCCACTCCGGCCGCTTCGCCTCGCCGGTGATCTCCCGGGGCGCGCTCCAGCCCACCCCGTCGTCGTCACTGTGCGTCACCCACACCCGCCGCCCGTCCTCGGCGGACACCTGGCCGCGCCGGATCAGGTCCTCGGTGGCGGTGGCGCCGTTGGTCACATGGACGAGGACGACCCGGCCGCCCGCCGTGACCACGGGCGCCGGATTCCCGGCCGTGCCGGTGCCGTTCCGCGCGACGACCTGTAAGGGCCCCCAGGTCCGCCCGCCGTCCGCCGAGCGCTTGAGCACGAGGTCGATGTCCCCGTGGTCGGCGGAGGACCCCACTCGCCCCTCGGCGAAGGCCAGCAGCGTCCCGGCGGGCGTCGCCACCACCGCCGGAATGCGGTAACTCGCATAGCCCTCGGCCCCCGCCCGGAACGGCACGGAGACCTCGTACGCGCGCGCTGCCACACCGCCTGCCATCCGACCCCCCTTCCCGCTCAGTCTCGGGGCGCTCCTACGCGCGGGCTTCCCTCGTCGCTGCGCGCTCCTCCGTCGCTGCGCGGCTCCTCAGTCCAGCCCGCACAGCGCCCCGAGACACGCGCCCCTTTTCCCGCTCAGTCCCGGCGCGCTCCTACGCGCGGGCTTCCCTCGTCGCTGCTCGCTCCTCCGTCGCTGCGCGGCTCCTCAGTCCAGCCCGCACAGCGCCCCGAGACACGCTCGTTCCGCCGATGCCCCGTCGCAATCGAGTGCCGCCGCCAAAATGACCGGACGTAGGACGTCCCTTGTGTCCGGCGACCATAGGGTTCGTCTCACAGAGCGTCAAGGGACGGCACATGAACACTTGGCGGTGGGTCCGTCGAAGGATGCAGGGCGCCGCCACCGATCTCGTCCGCCGGGCCGAGGTTCCGTCAGGCGGCGGGTCATAGCGTCGCGTTATGACCAACGCTCTCAAGCAGCTCTTGGAAGGGAGCGTCACCCTCGTCGTCGGGCTGGCGCTGTGGTTGTTCGCCGGGGACATCGAGCTCCCCGTGGTGGAGCTCCCCAAGATCGGGGTGGTGATGATGTGCTGGGGTGGCGCACAGCTGCTCTACGGCTCGTACCTGGGCGCGGCCGGACAACGCTCGAAGGGGTGAGACCGGCCCGATTCGCCCCCGCCGCCCCGCGCGGCCCGGCAGGATCCCGGTGCCATGGACGCCGTACGGGTCGCGCTGCTGCGCGATGTGCTCGCCGGGACCGAATGGCTGCGGGCCACCCGCCGGTTCGCGGGGTCCCTGCGGGCCTCGGTCGGGCCGCACGGAGGCGGGCTGCTGCTGGTCGGCAGCGAGGAGTACGAGCCCTGGCACCTGGCCGCGCACCTCGACGACGAGGCCGCCTGGTCCGGTCTGCCCGAGCTGTCCCCCACCCTCGTACGCCACCGGGTCCCCGACGGCGCGGTCCCCGCTCATCTGGCCGTCGGCCTCGGCCGGTTGGAGCGCGCCAGGCGCGGCGAGACGCTGCTCGTGGTCGCGCCGGACGACCCGGGGGCCGGGCTGCTGGAGCGGGTGGACGACGCGCGCCGGAGCGGGGCCACCGTGCTCGCCCTCGACGGCGGCCACGCCGAACTGCACGCCCTCGCACATGACGCACTGGCCGCCCCGGCCGACGCGGGCCTCGATCTGGACACCCTCCAGCACCTGGTCAGCGCCGCCGCCGGGGAGAACGGCCTGCCCGCGCCGCCCGGCCGCAACCGCTTCCGCGACCGCCTCGCGCGGCTGGCCGACCGGCTGACGGCCCCGCCACCGGCCCCCTGGTGAGCGCATGGCGTGAATAATTCGTTTGTGGGCCGCGCGGACGGCGCTTGAGCATGTCACCTTGTGACGGACGATCCACATCCCCCGGCCCCGGGGGCGCGTCGGCGCTCCCTGCTGCCCGATCTCGCGCCCTGGCGCTCCTCCCGCGACTTCCGCCTGATGTGGACCGCGGGGCTGGTGACCGCCTTCGGCAGCTTTCTGACCATGGTGGCGCTGCCGCTCCAGATCAAGGAGTTGACGGGCTCGGCCCTCGCCGTCGGGGCGATCGGCGCGGTCGAGCTGGTCCCGCTGATCGTCTTCGGCCTGTACGGCGGGGCGCTCGCGGACGCCGTGGACCGCCGGAAGCTGATCCTGCTCACCGAGGCGGGTCTTGGCCTGCTGGCCGCGCTGCTGCTGGCCAACAGCCTGCTGCCGGAGCCCATGCTGTGGCCGCTGTATGTGGTGGCCGCCCTGACCAGTGCGCTCACCGGGCTCCAGCGCCCGGCCATCGACGCGGTCACGGCCCGTATCGTCCCGCACGACCAGCTCACCGCGGCCGCCGCGCTGAACGCGATCCGCTGGCAGCTGTCCGCCATCGCGGGCCCCTCGCTCGCAGGCGTCGTCGTCGCGTACGCGGGGCTGCCCTTCGCGTACGGCCTGGACCTGCTGACCTTCGCCGCCTCGATCCTGCTGGCGCTCGGCCTCACCCCCGCGCCGCCCGCCCATGACGCGGAGAAGCCCTCGCTGCGCGCGATCGGCGAGGGTGCGCGCTACGCCTGGCGGCGCAAGGAGCTGCTGGGCACCTACGCGGTGGACATGGCGGCCATGTTCTTCGCCTTCCCGAACGCGATCTTCCCCTTCCTCGCCGACGAGTTGGACGCGCCCTGGGCGCTCGGCCTGATGTACGCGGCCGGGTCGGTGGGTTCGATGGTGGTGAGCGTGACCAGCGGCTGGGCCTCACGGGTGCATCGGCACGGCCGGATGGTGGTGCTGAGCGCGGCGCTGTGGGGCGCGGCGATGGCGCTGGCCGGATGGCTGCCGAACGTCTGGCTGGTGCTGCTGTGCCTGGCGGTGGCGGGCGGGGCGGACATGGTCAGCGGGCTGTTCCGCTCGACGATGTGGAACCAGACGATCCCCGACGAGCTGCGGGGGCGGCTGGCGGGCATCGAGCTGCTGTCGTACGCGACGGGGCCGCAGCTGGGCCAGGTCCGGGCCGGCGGGATGGCCGGGCTCGTGGGGGTGCGGGCCTCGGTCTGGGCCGGCGGGCTGGCGTGCGTGGCGTCCATCGGACTCCTGGCGCTCACACTGCCGAAGCTGATGACGTACGACGCGCGCACGGACGAGCACGCGCGGCGCGTCCGCGAGTGGCGCAAGGCGGCGGACGCACCCGTGTGAGCGCCCGCCGCGGTCAGCCGCCGTCCCGCGTGCCCCCGCCCGGCGTACCCCCGTCGCCCGTGGGGTCGTCGCGTGTGGGCTCATCGCGCCAGCGCGGGTCGGTCTCCCACTCGACGTTCCGCTCCGCGGCCAGCTCCATCGCGTGCTGGGCCTCGGTGCGGGTGGGGTACGGGCCCAGCCGGTCGGCCGCGCGGCACTCCGGGCCCTCCTCGACCCTCTGGTGCCTGATGCAGTAGTACCACTCGCCCGGCTTCCCCGCGGCCCGCTTCTTGAACAGCGCCATCGCCGTCTCCCGCCCTTCTCTCCCGGTCTTCCGCCATGCTGCCCGATGCGCCGCCGATACACTCGCTGACATGTCTGGCCAGTCGCTTCTTGTCCCGGGAAAGATCTCCCCCACCCGCCCGGTCCCCGCCTCGATCCCGCGCCCCGAGTACGTCGGCAAGGAGGGCCCGACCCCGTACACGGGGCCCGAGGTCCAGGACGCCGAGACGATCGAGCGGATGCGGATCGCGGGCGGGATCGCCGCGCGCGCGATGGCGGAGGCCGCGAGCCGGATCGCGCCGGGGGTCACCACGGACGAGCTCGACCGCGTGGCGCACGAGTATCTGTGCGACCACGGGGCCTACCCCTCGACGCTGGGCTACCGCGGCTTCCCCAAGTCGCTGTGCTCCTCGGTCAACGAGGTCATCTGCCACGGCATCCCGGACTCGACCGTGCTGCGCGACGGCGACATCGTGAACCTCGACGTGACCGCCTTCATCGGCGGGGTGCACGGCGACACCAACGCCACCTATCTGTGCGGCGAGGTGGAGGACGAGTCGCGGCTGCTGGTGGAGCGCACCCGGGAGTCGCTCAACCGCGCGATCAAGGCGGTCAAGCCGGGCCGCCGGATCAACATCATCGGCCGGGTCATCGAGTCGTACGCCAAGCGCTTCGGCTACGGCGTGGTCCGCGACTTCACCGGCCACGGCATCAACTCGTCGTTCCACTCCGGCCTGATCGTCCCGCACTACGACAGCCCTCATCACACCACCGAGATCAAGCCGGGGATGACCTTCACCATCGAGCCGATGCTGACGCTGGGCAGCTACGAGTACGACATGTGGGACGACGGCTGGACGGTCGTGACGAAGGACCGGAAGCGGACGGCGCAGTTCGAACACACGCTTGTGGTGACCGACACAGGCGCGGAGATTCTGACCCTCCCATAGGCGCGTATTGCCTAAATTTTACTCTTAGCTTACGGATCCTTGGGGCTGAGCTGGAGCTGGATAGGTAAGCCTCAGTTAAGTTAGGGCGGCCTATCCGGCCCCTGTCTCGACATGTCGCCATGTCGGCATGCTGCCCGATCTCGACTGGAGTCCGTTTATGAGAGCCGCCCGCTCCTCCGCCGTCACCGCCGTCGCGGCGGTGGCCTCGCTGGCCGCCGTGTCCGGCTGCGCCGAGAAGTCCGACGCCAAGGGCTCCGACGCGATCCGGATCACGGCGTCCGACGACAAGTGCGAGGTGTCGAAGACCGAGTTCCCGGCCGGGCACGTCAAGCTCGCGGTGGAGAACACGGGCTCCAAGGTCACCGAGGTGTACCTCTACGCGCCCGGCGACCGGATCGTCACCGAGCGGGAGAACATCGGCTCCGGGCTCAAGGCCAACATCACCGCCGAGGTCAAGGCGGGCACCTACGAGATCGCCTGCAAGCCCGGCATGAAGGGCCGCGGCATCCGGCAGAAGGTGACCGTGACCGGCGGCAAGGTCGCCAAGCGAAACCCGAAGCTGGACAGCGCGGTGGCCGACTACCGCACCTACGTCCAGGCGCAGGCCGACGAGACACTGCCGAAGGCCCAGGCGTTCGCGGACGCGGTCAAGAAGGGCGACCTGGAGGCCGCGAAGAAGGCGTACGCGCCCTCGCGCGTCGGCTGGGAGCGCACCGAGCCGGTCGCCGAGTCCTTCGGGGACATCGACCCCAAGGTGGACATCCGCGAGGACGGCCTGGAGAAGGGGCAGAAGTGGACCGGCTGGCACCGGCTCGAGAAGTCCCTGTGGAAGGACAAGAAGATCACCGCCGAGGACAAGGCCCTCGCGGACCAGCTGATCAAGGACCTCAAGGACTGGCAGAAGCGGGTCGGCACCGCGGACATCACCCCCACCGGCATGGCCAACGGCGCCAAGGAACTCCTCGACGAGGTGCAGACCGGCAAGGTCACCGGCGAGGAGGAGCGCTACAGCCACACCGACCTGTTCGACTTCGAGGGCAACGTCGACGGCGCCGAGAAGTCGTACCAGCTGCTCAAGCCGGTGGCCGCCACGAACGCCCCGGCCCTGACCAAGGATCTGGACAAGCAGTTCGCGGCGGTGAAGAAGCTGCTCGACAAGTACCGCGAGGGCGACGGGTTCGTGTCGTACGACACCGTCGGCGAGGCCAAGCGCAAGGAACTGTCGGACGCGGTCAACGCCCTGGCCGAGCCGCTGTCCCAGCTCGCCGCGGCCGTGGCGAAGTAAGGGCGCGCCGAGCATGACCGAACAGACCACGTCCTCGTCCCCGGAGACCCCCGCCCCCTCCCGCCGCGCGCTGCTCGGCTGGGGCGGCGCGGGGCTGGCGCTCGGCGCCGCCATGGGCGGCGGCACCGCCGCCGCGCTCGGCGGCTCCGGAGACGACGCCCAGCCGGTGGCCGACAGCGGGGCCGCGGTGCCCTTCCACGGCGCGCACCAGGCCGGGATCGCCACCGCCGTACAGGACCGGCTCCACTTCGCGGCCTTCGACGTCACCACCGACGACCGCGACGAGCTGATCGCCCTCCTGAAGGAGTGGACGAAGGCGGCGGCCCGGATGACGCAGGGTCACGCGGTCGGCGGCGGCGCGGTCGGCGGGCTCGCCGAGGCCCCGCCGGACGACACGGGCGAGGCGCTGGGGCTCAAGCCGTCCCGGCTGACCCTCACCTTCGGCGTCGGGCCGACCCTCTTCAAGGACAAGAAGGGCAAGGACCGCTTCGGCCTCGCCGGGCGCCGCCCGGAGGCCCTGATCGACCTGCCCGCGTTCCCCGGGGACAACCTGGACGCGGCGCGCAGCGGCGGCGACCTGTGCGTCCAGGCCTGCGCGGACGACCCGCAGGTGGCGGTGCACGCGATCCGCAACCTGGCCCGTATCGGCATGGGCAAGGTCGCGATCCGCTGGTCGCAGCTGGGCTTCGGCAAGACGTCCTCGACGACGCCGGACGCGCAGACCCCGCGCAACATGATGGGGTTCAAGGACGGCACCCGGAACATCGCGGGCACCGACTCCGCGGCCCTGGACAAGCATGTGTGGGTGGGCGCCAAGGCCGGCCCCGAGTGGCTGGTCGGCGGCTCGTACCTGGTGGCCCGCCGCATCCGGATGCACATCGAGACCTGGGACCGCACCTCCCTCAAGGAGCAGGAGGAGGTCTTCGGGCGCACCAAGGGCGAGGGCGCGCCCCTCGGCAGGCAGCGCGAGCACGACGAGCCGAACCTGAAGGCGATGCTGCCCACCGCGCATGTCCGCCTGGCCCACCCGGAGGCCAACGGCGGCGTACGGATCCTGCGCCGCGGCTACTCCTTCACCGACGGCACGGACGGCCTGGGACGACTGGACGCAGGGCTGTTCTTCCTCGCGTACCAGCGGGACGTACGGCAGGGGTTCGTACCGGTGCAGCAGCAACTGGCGCGCAACGACGCGCTCAACGAGTACATCCAGCACGTGGGTTCGGCGCTCTTCGCCGTCCCGCCGGGCGTCCGCGACGCGGGCGACTGGTGGGGCCGGGCGCTGTTCTCCTGAAGAGAAAGGCCAACCTCGTGTTCGGCAACTACCTGATCGGACTGCGCGAAGGGCTGGAAGCCAGCCTGGTCGTCTGCATCCTCGTCGCCTATCTGGTCAAGACCGACCGCCGCAAGGCGCTGCGGCCGGTGTGGCTTGGCATCGCCATCGCGGTCGCGCTGAGCCTGTCCTTCGGCGCGGCGCTTCAGTTCGGCTCGCAGGAGCTGACCTTCAAGGCCCAGGAGGCGCTCGGCGGCTCGCTGTCGATTCTCTCGGTCGGCCTGGTGACCTGGATGGTCTTCTGGATGCGGCGCACCGCCCGGCACTTGAAGTCCGAGCTACAGGGCAAGCTGGACGCGGCGCTGGCGATGGGCACCGGCGCGCTGGTGGTCACGGCCTTCATGGCGGTGGGCCGGGAGGGCCTGGAGACCGCGCTGTTCGTGTGGACGGCGGTGCAGGCGAGCAACGACGGCACGCCGCGGCCGCTGGTCGGGGTGGTGCTGGGGCTGCTCACCGCGGTGTTGCTGGGCTGGCTGTTCTACCGCGGGGCGCTGAAGATCAACCTGGCGAAGTTCTTCACCTGGACCGGCGCCATGCTGGTCGTCGTGGCGGCGGGCGTGCTCGCGTACGGCTTCCACGACCTCCAGGAGGCGGAGTTCGTCCCCGGCCTGCACAACCTGGCCTTCGACATCAGCACGACCATCCCGCCGGACTCCTGGTACGGCACCGTGCTCAAGGGCGTCTTCAACTTCCAGCCGGATCCGACCGTTCTTCAGGTATCGGTGTGGCTGCTGTATCTGGTCCCCACGCTCGCTTTCTTCCTGGTCCCCGGTAGGGTTGCGCCGTCCAAGGCAGTCCCGAAGGAGCCCACGCCTCATGACACCCACGTCACGCAGGTCACAGCGTCGGCAGAGCCCAGTTCCGACAGCCGCGGCAGCGGCGGTGGTGACGCTGGCGATGACGCTGACAGGGTGCATGACGGTGCACGGCGAGCGGGAGAACATCCCGTCCATCGCGAAGGATGAGGCGCCGAAGGCGCTGAAGCGGTTCACGGACACCTACAACAAGTCCTACCGCGAGCTGGATCCGGCGCTGGCGAACCAGGTGCAGACCGGTCCGCTGCTGGACATCAGCGCGGCCGACCTGAAGGCGCAGCACGCCGCGAAGCCCGACGGGAATCCCGCATACCCGCCGCTGCGGCTCACCGACGCGCGCTATGCCATCCCCAAGCAGGTCGGCTGGCCGAAGTTCTTCGTGGCGGACACCGAGAGCAACCGCGACGACAACCGCTGGCTGCTGGTCTTCACCCGGGGCGGCGCGGACCAGCCGTGGAAGGCCGCGTATCTGTCGATCCTCAGCCAGGACGAGGTGCCGGACTTCCAGGTCGACAAGGACGGCTGGGCGAGGTCCGTGCCGGCCGAGGGGGCCACGCCGAAGCTGGCGACGCGGCCGGACAAGCTCAGCGCCGAGTACACCGACTATCTGATGACCGGTGAGGGCGAGATCTTCGCGGACGGCCAGGCGACGTCGGGGCTGCGGACCTCGCGGAAGAAGTTCGTACGCACCCCGAAGTTCTGGACCGAGTACATCGACACGGCGGCGGAGGGCACCCGCTACACCCCGGTGGGGCTGCGGCTGAGGGACGGCGGGGCGCTGGTCTTCTTCACCTCCCACCACCGGCAGAAGCAGACCATGGCCAAGGGCTACCGGCCCAACCCCACCCCGCAGATCAAGGCGCTGATGACCGGTGAGGCGAAGCGGTCGGTGACCTTGACCCGGGTGTCGGAGTCGGCGGTACGGGTCCCGGCGAAGGACGCGGCGGACCCGAAGGTGGTGTTCCTCAACCGGCTGGAGGGCGTGACCGCCGCGAAGGGCGAGTAGGACTCGCCCCGGTCGCCGTGCCGGCGAGTAGGACTCGCCCCCGGTCGCCGCACCGGCGGGCGTCAGCGTCCTATCGGCCAGGCGTGCGACTCGTGCTCATGCCCCTCGTCCGCGAACCGGGCGCAGGCGTCGGTCAGCGACTCCAGCAGCGACAGCGGGTCCGGCAGCGGCCGCTCCGGGCCCAGCAGCCACGCCACCCGCCCGTCCCCCGGCAGCCGCGCGGGCGGCAGGAGCACATAGCTGCCCCGGCAGTGCCAGCGCAGCCCGGGGTGCTCGTCCATGGTCTCGGGGTGGCAGTCCAGCTCGCAGGGCCACCACTCGTCCTCGTCGTCCGGGGTGCCCCGGGTGGCCGTGAAGAAGAGCATCCGGTCCTGGTGCAGATCGGCGCTGGTGGTGGCGACGGGCCCGACCTCGATACCGGCCTCGCCGAGCCGCTCCAGGGCCAGCCGGCCGGCGGCCAACGGCACGTCCAGCACGTCATGGGCGATCCCGGTGGCGGTGATGAAATTCGCCTCGGGGTCGCCCGCGAGCCAGCGCGCGACCTTCTCCGGGTCGGTGGTCGCCTGCGTCTGCCAGGCGAACGAGACGGGGTGCCGGGCCGGGGTCGGACAGCCGATGCGGTCGCAGGAACAGCCGTAGCCGGAGGGGTGGGCGGCCGTCGCCAGCGGGAACCCGGCGGCGGCAGCGGCCATGAGCAGATCCTCGCGGGCGCCGGGCGCGCCCGCCCCCGTGCCCGTGTCGCCGCCCGCCCCGCTCCGCGGTCGGCGCAGCCACTGGGAAAACCTGCCCTTGCGTTCCATCTACCGCCTCGCTTCCCCGCCGGTGCCGCCGGATGCCCAGCCATTGCTGCCAATGCTGCCACCATCCTGCTCCCGAGGTGGCCGGTGTCCACATCCGGGGTGCCCGGACCCCACCTCTGGGTGCGGATATCAGGCATAACCGAACAGGCGCCCCTAGCGTTCCCTTTATGGTCACGAGGTCACTACTGACCGGTATAGCGGTCCTCGCCCTCTCGGTGCCGGCCGCCGTCCCCGCCCTCCCGACCGGGCGGCGCGGCGGGTCCCCGACCGCCGACACGCTCCCGACGATCACCTTCGTGGCACACCGCGGCGGGGCCCTGGAAGCGCCCGAGAACAGCATGTCCGGGCTGACCGCCGCGTTCGAGCGCGGTGCCGCCCAGGTCCTGGACTTCGACACCAGGATGCTGCGGGACGGCACGCTCGTGGTGTTCCACGACGCGACGCTGGACCGTACGACGTACTCGTCCGGCCCCGTGAGGTCGCTCACCGCCGCCCAGTGGCGCTCCGTACGGCTGCGCCCGGACCCGCTGCTGCCCGGGGCCTGGCGGCCCGAGGCGCCGCCGACCGTCGGCGAGGCGCTGGACCGCTTCGGCGGGCGCCGGGTGCTGACGGTGGAGGCGAAGGACCCCGACAGCCTGCCCCGCCTGGCCGCGATGATCCACGAGCGCGGGCTGGCCCGCTCCGTCTTCGTCAACAGCAACCGCGTCGACGTGGCGCGGCAGGTGCACCGGCTGGGGCTGCTGACGCAGCTGTGGCGCTCGGCCCGGCAGCTGCGCGAGGACCGTCCGGACGGGTGGCGGGGGTTCGTGGACCTGCTGGACGTGGACTACCGGGCGCGGCCGGAGGACCTGCGGCGGGCCGTACGCTCCGGCATCCGCCGGGTGTGGGCCCATACGGTGAACACGCGGGAGGCGCGGGACCGGATGCTGCGGCTGGGCTGCGGCGGCATCATCACGGACGCGCCGACGCTGCTGAGCCGTGACCTCACCTTTTGAGGATCCCCCGCAGCGCCGTCTCGACCACCGCGTCCGCGTACTCGTGGGTGAGCGGGAGGGTGCGCAGCAGCCAGCGGTGGGTCAGCGGGCCGCACACCAGCTCGATGGCGACCCTCGGGTCGACGTCCCGCGCCACCTGCCCGGCGTCCTGGGCGGCCCGCAGCCGCTCGGCGAGCAGCCGCAGCGACGGCTCCAGGACCCGGTCCACGAAGTGCGCGCCCAGCTCTGGGTTCACCAGGCCCTCGGCGGTCAGCGCGCGGGCGGGCAGGTCGTACGCGGGCGCGTTCATCTCGTCGACGGCCGCCCGCAGCACCAGCTTGAGGTCCGCCTCCAGGTCCCCGGTGTCCGGCAGCGCGGCCCCGGCGCCCTCGGGCGCCTGCCCCCCAGCGGTGAAGGCGTCGAGCAGCACCGCGGCCTTGGAGGGCCACCAGCGGTAGATCGTCTGCTTGCCGACCCCGGCCCGGGCCGCGATGGCCTCGATGGTGAGCCGGGGGTAGCCGAGCTCGCCGATGAGCTCCAGGGCGGCGTCGAGGATCGCCCGGCGGGAGCGTTCGCTGCGGCGGGCGGAGTCGGGCGCTGCTTTGTCGGCCATGGCCGACAACCTATCGACCGCGGAAACCATCCGAACGGCCCCTGCCCGGGGCGGGCACCGGGGCGCACCATGTGTCCAGGACCACGTACGACGATCCGTACGGGCCAGCATCCCCGTGAGGAGCCATCCTTGTCCTTGCGTAGCCCCGAGCGCCGCGCCACCGCGCGCCGCTATCTGATGTGCCCGCCGACCCACTTCAGGGTCACCTACTCCATCAACCCCTGGATGGACCCGGCCAAGCCCGTGGACCTCCCGCTCGCGCTCGCCCAATGGGAGGACCTGCGCGACCGCTACCGCTCCCTCGGCCACACCGTCGAGGTGCTCCGGCCCCGCCCCGACCTGCCCGACATGGTGTACGCGGCCAACGGCGCGACCGTCGTCGACGGCCGCGTCCTCGGCGCCCGCTTCGCCCATCCCGAACGCACCGGCGAGGCGGCGGCCCACCTGGAGTGGTTCCGCGCCCACGGCTGGGCGGAGGTGCGCGAACCCGAGCACGTCAACGAGGGCGAGGGCGACTTCGCCGTGACCGCGTCCTGGCTGCTGGCGGGCCGCGGCTTCCGCAGCAGCCCGCTCTCGCACCCCGAGGCGCAGGAGTTCTTCGGCCGCCCGGTGCTGGGCCTGGATCTCGTCGATCCGCGCTACTACCACCTGGACACGGCGCTGTGCGTGCTCGACGACACGACGGACACGGAGATCATGTACTACCCCGGCGCCTTCTCCCCGGGCAGCCGGGCCGTGCTCGGGCGGCTCTTCCCTGACGCGATCATCGCCACGGAGCGGGACGCCGCGGCCCTCGGGCTCAACGCGGTCAGCGACGGCCGCCATGTCCTGCTCCCGCAGGCGGCGGCCGGGCTCTTCGACCCGCTGCGCGAGCGGGGGTACGAGCCGATCGCGATGGATCTGAGCGAGTTGCTCAAGGGTGGGGGCAGCGTCAAGTGCTGCACGCAGGAGCTACGCGCCCGGGCGGCCGGCTAGGCCGGGCCTGGGGTGCTTTCCCCTACCCGCCCCTTCCCGAAACTGGGGCTTCGCCCCACCCCCAGCCCCTCGAAGGCCAGGTGGGCCACCGCCGCCC
>NZ_JBEOSB010000015.1:0-252395 GCF_040302705.1 Streptomyces sp. NPDC097640 | reverse complement strand
GTGGGGGCAGTGGGATGCGTAGTCGACGGGGATGCGCTTGGCACGCACCTCAAGGGCGTTGAGGTGTTCGACGGCTTGGGTGAGGGCGTCGGCGTCGCCGGAGATGACGGTGGACTGGGGGCTGTTGACGCCTGCCACCCACAGCTGGCCCGGCCAGCGCTGGTGGATGAGTTCGGTGACATCCTGTTCAGGGAGGGGAACCGCGGCCATGCCGCCTTGTCCGTGGAGGGTGTGGAGGGCTTTGCTGCGGAGGGCGATGATTTTGGCGGCGTCGGGGAGGGTGAGTGCGCCGCTGACATGGGCGGCGGCGATTTCGCCCTGGGAGTGGCCGATGACGGCGTCGGGGTGGAGCCCATGGGCGCGCCAGAGGGCGGCCAGGGACACCATGACTGAGAAGAGGAGGGGTTGGATGATGTCGGCGCGTTGCCAGGCGGGGTCGGTGTCGGGGCGGTGGAGGATGTCGGTGAGGGGCCAGTCGGTGTGGGGGGCGAGGGCTTGTTCGCAGTCGTTGATGGACTGGGCGAAGACGGGTGAGGTTTCCAGCAGGCGCAGTCCCATCCCGGCCCACTGACCACCCTGACCCGGAAACACAAACACCACCCCGCCATGGTCACCGGGCCGCTTGGCAGTACCGGTAACGACCGTGGTGTGGGGTTGGTCGGTCGCCAGGGCGTCGAGGCCGCGCAGGAAGCCGCTGCGGTCCTGGCCCAGCACGACCGCGCGATGTTCGAAAGAGGTCCGGCCTACCGCGAGGGTGTGGCCGACGTCGGCCAGGTTCACCTCCGGGGTGTCGGCCAGGAACGTGCGCAATTGCCGGGCCTGGGCACGAAGCGCCTGCGGGCTCTTCGCGGAGATGGCCCAAGGCAGTGGGCCTGAAATGGCGCCGGACCCTGCCGGTTCTCGGGTTTCCACGGCGGGTGGTGCCTGTTCCAGGATGACGTGGGAGTTGGTACCGCTGACCCCGAACGAGGAGACGCCCGCCCGACGCGCCCGACCGTGCTCCGGCCAGGGCACCGGCTCCGTCAGCAGCCGCACCGCGCCGCCCGTCCAGTCCACATGCGGTGAGGGCTCCTCGGCGTGCAGGGTCTGTGGGAGCAGCCCGTGCCGCATGGCCATCACCATCTTGATGATGCCGCCCACCCCCGCGGCGGCCTGGGTGTGTCCGACGTTGGACTTGATCGATCCCAGCCACAACGGCCGGTCGGCCGGCCGCCCCTGCCCGTATGTCGCCAGCAGCGCCTGGGCCTCGATGGGGTCGCCGAGTGTCGTTCCCGTGCCGTGTCCCTCGACCGCGTCGACGTCCGCCGCGGCCACCCCCGCGTTCGCCCACGCCTGGCGGATCACCCGCTCTTGCGAGGGGCCGTTCGGCGCGGTCAGTCCGTTGCTCGCCCCGTCCTGGTTGACCGCACTCCCGCGTACCACCGCCAGGATCGGATGACCATTGCGCCGCGCGTCCGAGAGCCGCTCCACCAGGAGCATTCCCGCGCCTTCCGCCCAGCCTGTGCCATCCGCTCCGGCTCCGAACGACTTGCAGCGCCCGTCGGGGGACAGCCCACGCTGTCGCGAGAACTCGACGAAGGTGGTGGGGGTGGACATGACGGTGACCCCACCGGCCAGCGCCATGGAGCACTCCCCGGACCGCAGCGCCTGGCAGGCCAGGTGCAGCGCGACGAGGGACGACGAACACGCCGTGTCCACGGTGACCGCGGGCCCCTCCAGGCCGAAGGTGTAGGCGACGCGTCCCGAGGCGACGCTGCCCGCGTTTCCATTGCCGATGTAGCCCTCGTAGCCCTCCGGGATTTCACGCAGGCGGGTGCCGTAGTCGTGGTACATCACCCCCGCGAACACCCCGGTCGAGCTCCCCCGCACCGACGTCGGATCGATCCCCGCCCGTTCCAGCGCCTCCCAGGAGATCTCCAGCAGCAACCGCTGCTGCGGATCCATCGCCACCGCCTCACGCGGGCCGATCCCGAAGAACGCCGGGTCGAACTCACCTGCGTCGTAGAGGAACCCACCCCGCCTGGTGTACGAGGTGCCGTGCCGCTCCGGGTCGGGGTCGTAGAGCCGCTCCACATCCCAGCCCCGGTCCGCGGGGAAGTCGTCCACCGCGTCCACACCGGAGGCGACGAGGCCCCACAGGGCCTCGGTCGACCGCACATCCCCCGGAAACCGGCAGGCCATGCCGATGATGGCCACCGGCTCACTTGCTGCGCCGCCGACGGACGGGGCGGGTGGGGCGGTCGTGGCCGCAGGCGTACCGCCGACCAACTCGTCACTCAGGAAGCGGGCGAGCACGTCGGGGCGCGGCCGGTCGAAGATCAAACCGGCCGGGAGGCGCAGCCCGGTAGCCTGCTGTAGCCGATTGCGCAGTTCCACCGCGGCGAGGGAGTCGAACCCCAGATCGCGGAACGCCGAGTCGGACGGGACCGCTTCGGCCGTGCGGTGCCCCAGCACCGCCGCCGCCTGGGAGCGCACCAGCCGCAACACCAGCCTTAGCCGCTCCTCCGTCCCGAGTCCGGTCAGCCGCCGCCGCAGGGACCCTGGGGCACCGGGCGAGGTGCCGCGGGTGCCCGGGCGGGCCGCGGTGGTCGCCAAGCCTCGCAGGAGCGGCGGGGCGGACCCGGATGCCTGAAGCTCCGCCATGCTGAGCGCGGCGGGCACCACGAGGGGACGGTCGCAGCTCAGGGCCTTGTCGAGGAGTTCCAGGCCGTCGCCGGTGGCCAGCGGTCGCAGGCCCGCGCGGAGGAGCCGAGACTGGTCCGTGGCATCCAGTTGTCCGGTCATGCCCCCGGCCTGCTCCCAGACCCCCCAGGCCAAGGACACCGCCAGCAGCCCAGCGGCGCGCCGCTGACACGCCAGCGCGTCCAGGGCTGCGTTGGCGGCGGCGTAGTTGGCCTGACCCGCCGAGCCCATCACCCCGGCCAGTGAGGAGAAGAGCACGAACACGGACAGCGGAAGGTCACGCGTGAGCTGGTGGAGGTTGAGCGCGGAATCGACCTTGGCCCGCACCACCCGGGCCATGGCATCCGAGGTGAGGGATGTGATCACCCCGTCGTCCAGTACTCCCGCCGCGTGCACCACGGCGGCCAGCGGGTGGTCGACGGAGATCTTCGCCAGTGTGTTCGCGAGCTGTTTCCGGTCGGCGGCGTCGCACGCGACGATGGTCACGCTCGCCCCGAGCTCGACGAGTTCGGCCTCCAGCCGCCCGGCCCCCGGGGCGTCCAGGCCACGTCGGCTGATGAGCAGCAACTGCCGTACGCCATGGGTGACCACCAGGTGGCGGGCGAGCATCGCGCCGAGACTGCCGGTGCCGCCGGTGATGAGTACGGTGCCGTCGGAGCCCCAGGGTCGCTCAGCCGTGGGGTTGGTGTCGGCCGCCGCGGTGGCGGTCGGTTCGGCCAGCCGGCCGAGCCGGGGCGCGCGCAGGACTCGATCGCGTACGGCCACTTCCGGTTCCCCGGAGGCCAGAGCCATCGACAACGTCCGACGGTGGTCTTCCGGGTCGGCCACGCAGTCATCCAGGTCGAGCAGGACGAATCGGTCGGGGTGCTCCGACTGGGCGGAGCGGATCAGGCCCCGTACAGCCGCTCCCGCCAGGTCCTTCACATCCTCGTCCGGCGCCGTGGCCACCGCGCCGCGCGTGAGCACCACCAGGCGGGTGTCGGCGAACCGGCCGTCCCCCAACCACTGCTGCACAAGGGCCAGCATGTGATGCGTAGCGTGCCGTACCGTCTCACTCGATTCCTCTGCGCTCCCCGCTGGAGACCGGGTCACTACGGTCCGGGGCGTGGGCGCGTCGTCGGCGATCGCCGCGCACAGCGCGGCCAGATCGGCGTACGTCGCCTCCCCCGGCGGCTGGGGGAAGTCCTCGGCCTGAGGCGGCGTCGGCTCGGTCCCGATCACCACCCACGGGGCGGTCTCCTCAGCCACCACGGGCTCGGGGACGGGTTCCCATCGCACCTCGAAGAGCGAGCCGTGGTGGGTGGCCGAGGCAGCGGTCCGAAGCTCGGCCCCGGACACCGGCCGAAGTGCCAGCGCGCGGATCGACGCCACGGGCTCGCCCGTCTCGTCGGACACATCGACCGCCACTGCCCCCGGGTCGGCACCGGCCGGCCTCAGCCGGACGCGGAGGGCCGTCGCCGCCGGTGTGTGCAGAGTGACTCCGCTCCAGGTGAACGGCAGCCCGCTGTCCTGTTGTCCCTGAAGCGAGGGCAACAGGGGGATCGTGTGCAGCGCGGAGTCCAGAAGGGCGGGGTGCAGACCGAACCGAGCCGCTGCCGTATCGCCCGGCGCGTCTTCGGCCACACGTGCGGTCGCGAAGATCTCCTCGCCCCGTTGCCAGGCGGCGCTCAGGCACCGGAAGGCCGCTCCGTAGTGGAAACCCGCCTCGGTCAGCCGCTCGTACAGTCCCTCCAGGTCCACGGCGACCACACCCGGCGGCGGCCACGCGTCCGCGAGCAGCTCATCGTCCACGGACTCGTCCGAGTCTCCCTCAGGCTTCTCGGCAAGGTATCCGGCGGCATGGCGCGTCCATGTCTCCCCTGCCGAATCGGCGATGAGACCGCCGTCGTCCATTCGCGAGTAGATATGCACCGCCCGGCTTCCAGCCTCGTTCGCGGCGGCCACGGTTACCTGAAGCGCCACTCCAGAGCTCTCCGGCACAACAAGCGGTGTGTGCAGCGTCAGCTCGTCGACCCGATGGCAGTCGACGTGGGCACCGGCCTGGAGGGCGAGTTCGAGCAAGGCCGTTCCGGGGAGCAGCACCGAGCCGCCGACGGCGTGGTCGGCCAGCCAGGGATGGGTTCGGAGGGAGATCCGGCCGGTGAACAGCAGCCCCTGGCCATCGGCAAGCCCCACCGCCGCGCCCAACAGGGGATGCCGCGCCGGCTCCAGGCCTGCCGCCGACATATCGCCTGCGGTAGTGGTTGTGTTGAGCCAGTAGTGGTGGTGTTGGAAGGGGTAGGTGGGGAGGTTGGTGTGGTTGTGGGGATGGTGTTGTTGGTGCCAGGTGGTGGGGTGGCCGTGGGTATGGAGGTGGGCGAGGGCGGTGTGGGTGGTGTGGGCTTCCGGTTGGTGGGGGTGGAGGAGCGCTGCGGTTTGGGGTGTGTGGTCGGGGAGGTTGTGGTGGGTCAGGGTGGTGAGGGTGGCGTCGGGTCCGAGTTCTAGGTAGGTGGTGACGCCGTGGGTGTGGAGTTGGTGGGTGGTGTGGGTGTAGTGGACGGTGTTGCGGGTCTGGTGGGTCCAGTAGCCGGGTCCGGTGGGGTCTTGTCCGGTGGGGTCGGTCGTGACCAGGGGAGTGTGCGGTTGGTGGTAGGTGAGGGCTTCGGCGGTGTCGCGGAGCTCGTCGAGGATGGGGTTGATGTGGGGTGAGTGGAAGGCCGCGCTGACGTTGAGCGGGGTCGTCTTGCGCCCCATGGCCCGGAACTGCGCGGCGATGGCGTCCACGGCGTCGCGGTCGCCGCTGATGACGACGGATCCGGGGGCGTTGACGGCCGCGATGGACACCTGCGCCTCGCGCCCTGTGAGGTGTTCTTCGACTTCGTGGGGTTCGGCTTGGAGAGTGGTCATTGCGCCGGTGGCGGGGAGGGTGTGCATGAGGCGGGCGCGGGTGGTGACCAGGCGGGCCGCGTCGGGCAGGCTGAGGATGCTGGCGAGGTGGGCTGCGGTGATCTCGCCGAGGGAGTGTCCGGCGTAGAAGTGGGGCGTGACTCCGTGGCCTTCGGTGACCAGGCGGTGGAGCGCGACCTGGAGAGCGAACAGGGCGGGCTGGGCGTAGAGCGTCTGGTCCAGCAGCCGGGACGCGTCGGTGCCGGGCTCGGCGAACATCACATCCCGCAGGGGCTGTTCCAGGTGCGGGTCGAGGTGGGCGCAGACCTCGTCGAGGGCCTCGGCGAACAGGGGGAAGGCCTGGTAGAGCTCGTATCCCATGCGGGGGCGTTGTGTGCCCTGCCCCGAGCACACGAACGCCAGCTTCCCCGCTCCGGACGCCACGCCGCGCACAAGCCCCTCGTGCTCCTCACCGGCCGCCAGTGCCGCCAGGCCGTGGAGGAAGTCCTCGCGGTCGGGACCCAGGAGTACCGCACGGTGCTCGAAGGCGGCACGGTCGTTGGCCAGTGCATATCCGACGTCGGCCAAGTCGAGTTCCGGGTCGGAAGCGAGGTACTGGCGCAGTTGCCGCGCCTGCGCTCGCAGCGCGTCCTCGGACTTCGCCGACACCATCCAGGGAAGGGACGGGGCGCCGGTGCTGGGTTCCCGCTCCTCAACAGGGGTTGCCTGTTCGAGGATCACGTGGGCGTTGGTGCCGCTCACCCCGAACGACGACACGCCCGCACGCCTGGCCCGGTCGGTCTCCGGCCAGGGCATGGCCTCGCTCAGCAGCCGTACCGCCCCCGCCGTCCAGTCCACATGCTGCGACGGCTCCTCGACATGCAACGTCCGCGGCAGCAACCCTTCCCGCATGGCCATCACCATCTTGATGACCCCCGCGACACCCGCCGCAGCCTGCGCATGCCCGATATTCGACTTCACCGACCCCAACCACAACGGCGCATCAGCAGACCGCTCCTGCCCATAGGTCTCCAGCAACGCCTGCGCCTCGATCGGATCACCGAGCGTCGTCCCCGTCCCGTGACCCTCCACCGCGTCGATCTCCGGCGCCGTCAGCCCCGCCGCGGCCAGCGCCTGCCGGATCACCCGCTGCTGCGACGGACCATTCGGCGCCGTCAACCCATTACTCGCCCCGTCCTGATTGACGGCACTGCCCCGCACCACCGCCAACACCCGATGCCCCAACCGCCGCGCATCCGACAACCGCTCCACCAACAACATCCCCACACCCTCAGCCCACCCCGTACCATCCGCCCCAGCCCCATACGCCTTGCACCGCCCATCCACCGACAACCCACGCTGCCGCGCGAACTCCACGAAGGCGCCGGGTGTCGCCATCACGGTCACCCCACCCGCCAGCGCCATGGAGCACTCCCCCGCCCGCAGCGCCTGGCAGGCCAGGTGCAGGGCCACCAGGGACGAGGAACACGCCGTGTCCACCGACACCGCGGGTCCCTCCAGGCCGAAGGTGTACGCGACGCGCCCTGACGCGACGCTGCCGGAGTTTCCGGTGAGGACATAGCCCTCGACCTCGGCCACGGTGTCGTGCAGCCGGGGACCGTAGTCCGTCGGCATCACACCGGCGAACACTCCGGTCCGGCTCCGCCGCACCGACGTGGGGTCGATTCCGGCGTGCTCGAAAGCCTCCCAGGAGGCCTCCAGCAGCAGCCGCTGCTGCGGGTCCATCGCCAGCGCCTCACGCGGGCCGATCCCGAAGAATCCGGCGTCGAACTTCCCGGCGTCGTGGAGGAAACCCCCGTGTCGGGTGTATGTGGTGCCCGGTCGGCTCTGGTCGTAGGGGGCGTAGAGGCGGTCCAGGTCCCAGCCGCGGTCGGTGGGGAATCCGCTCATGGCGTCGGTGCCGGAGGCGACGAGGTCCCAGAGTTGCTCGGGGGTGCGGACGCCGCCCGGGTAGCGACATGCCATACCGATGATGGCGATGGGCTCATCCGCCCCAGTCGCCACCCCCACCCCCGCTCCCGCCCCGCCGCCGGCCCCGGACGCGGCGGGGGTGGGCGACAGGGTGACCGTATCGGCGGCGCCCAGGAGGCCCTCCCCCAGGTGCTGGGCGAGAGCAGCCGCCGTGGGGTGATCGAAGACAAGGGTGGCGGGGAGCCGCAGTCCGGTCGCGTCCTTGAGGCGGTTGCGGAGTTCCACGGCGGTGAGGGAGTCGAAGCCGACGTCGCGGAAGGTCGCGTCGGGGGCGATGGCGTCGGGGCTCGGGTGGCCGAGGACCGTGGCGGCGTGGCCGCGGACGAGGGTGATCAGCACCTCGTTCTGTCCGGCAGGGTCGAGCCCGGAGAGCCGGGCGCGCAGGGAGGAGCTGCCGTCGGGAGTGGCGGGGCCCGGCCGGTGTCCGGTGGGCCGTACCAGGCTCCGGAACAGGGGCGGCGGAGTGGTGCCGCGTAGCGCCCTGGTGTCGATCCGGGCCGGGAGGAGCAGCGGTGGGCCACCGGCGAGAGCGGTGTCGAACAGCGCCAGGGCCTCGTCCGTGGCCAGTGGCCTGAGGCCGGAGCGGGCCATGCGGGTGTGGTCGGTCCCGTCGAGGTGGCCGGTCATTCCGCTGGCCTCCTCCCACAGCCCCCAGGCCAGGGACACCGCCGGGAGCCCCGCCGCCCGCCGCTGATGGGCCAGCGCATCGAGAAAGGCGTTGGCCGCGGCGTAGTTGCCCTGCCCCGGCGAACCCAGAACTCCCGCGGCGGATGAGAAGAGCACGAACGCTGCCAGGTCCAGATGACACGTCAGCTCGTGCAGATGCAGGGCGGCATCGACCTTGGCGGCCAGAACGCTGTCGAGGTGGCGAGGGGTGAGGGAGCCAATGGTGGCATCGTCGAGTGTGCCCGCGGCATGGACGACGGCGGTCAACGGGTGCTCGGCGGGCAGCCGCCCGAGCAGTTCGGCGAGCGCGGCTCGGTCGGCCGCGTCGCAGACGGCGACGGTCGCCTGCGCACCCAACTCATGAAGCTCTGCGATGAGTTCTGACGCGCCCGGCGCGTCGAGGCCGCGGCGGCTGATCAGCAGCAGATTCCGGGCCCGGCCGGTGGCGGCGAGATGGCGGGCGAGTGCGGCGCCGAGGGTGCCGGTGCCTCCGGTGATGAGGACGGTGCCGTCGGGGTCGGGGTCGGGGGTGTGGGGCAGGGTGAGCACGTTCTTTCCGATGGCGCGCCCCTGCTGGAGATGGCGGAAGGCGTCCCTGGCCTGCCGGATGTCCCAGCAGGTGAGCGGCAGTGGGGTCAGCACGCCCTCGTCGAACAGCCGCAGCACGGTCCGCAGGATCTCCCCGACGCGCTCGGTCCCGGCCTCCATCAGGTCGTACGCCCGGTAGGTGATGCCGGGGTGCGACCGCGCCACTTCCTCCGGGTCGCGGATGTCGGTCTTGCCCATCTCCAGGAACCGGCCGCCGTCGTCCGTCAGCAGGCGCAGCGAGGCGTCGACGTACTCCTGGGCAAGGGAGTTGAGGACGACGTCGATACTCCGCTCGCCGAACCGGTCGGCGAACTGGTCCGCGAAGTCCAGGGTGCGGGACGAGGCGATGCGTTCTCGGGGAATGCCCTGGGTGTGAAGGGTGTCCCATTTGCCGGGGCTCGCCGTGGCGTACACCTCGGCGCCCAGATGGCGGGCCAGTTGGACGGCGGCCATTCCCACCCCACCCGCCGCGGCGTGTACCAGCACCGACTCCCCCGGGCGCAGTTGCGCCAGGTCCACCAGCCCGTAGTAGGCGGTGGCGAAGACGACGGGGACGGCGGCGGCCTGCGCGAAGGACCAGTGGTCGGGGAAGCGGGTCACGGTGGCCCGTTCGGCGACCGCGATCGGGCCGAACGCGTCGGCGAACACACCCATCACCCGGTCTCCGGGCGCGAGGTCGGCCACCTCAGGACCGACCTCGAGCACCACCCCCGCGCCTTCGCTGCCCAGCCCCCGCTGTCCGGGGACCATACCCAGCGCCACCAGGACGTCGCGGAAGTTCAGCCCGGCGGCGCGCACCGCGATCCGTACCTGACGCGGGCCCAGCGGGACGGTGTCGGCGGAGGACGCCACCGGCACCAGCCCCTGGAGGGTGCCCGTCTCGGCACAGTCCAGGCGCCAGCCGCCGCTCTGTGGCGGCGCGAGGAGAGCGTCCGTCTGGGTGTCGGCTCGCACCAGCCGGGCCACGTGCAGGCGGCCGGCCCGGATGGCCACCTGTGGTTCGCCCAGCGCTGCCGCGTGCGGCAGCGCGGCCCACGATTCCTCGGCCGGGTCCAGGTCCACCAGGAGGATGCGGTCGGGTTCCTCGGCCTGGGCGGATCGCACCAGTCCGCAGACCGCAGCGGCGGCGGGGTCCTCGACGCGGTCTGTCTGCGGTGCGGTGGCCACCGCACCACAGGTGACGAGGGCCAGTCGGGTGTCGGCCAGCCGCGCTTCGCCGAGTCGGCCCTGGAGCAGTTCGAGCGCTTGTCGGGTGCGGGTGTGAACGTCGGCGATCGTCGTGTCGTCGGGCCCGGCGGCCGCCGGGGGGCAGCTCACGAACACCAGGTCCGGCGGCGGGTCACCCGCGTCCAGGGCCGCCGTCAGTGCGGCGAGGTCCGGGTATCGCCGCACGGGCCCCTCGGCCGCCGCCTCCAGCGCGACCGCCCATCCGGGGGTGGTGTCGCCCAGCACGGCGCATCGCCCGAGGGCCACCGTGGACGGCTCGGGTACGACGGGCCATTCCAGGATGTGGAGAGCGTCGCGCAGCCGGCCGCCGAGGGCCCGTAGGTTCTCCGGCGCCACCGGCCGGAGAACCAGCGACTCGGCGAAGGCCACCGGGGCGCCCGTCTCGTCGGCCACGTCGACTGCCACCTCGTCCGGTCCCAGCGGCCGCAGCCGTACGCGCAGCGCTGAGGTGCCCGCGGTGTGTACGCGGACCCCGCGCCAGGCGAACGGCAGCCGGCCCTGGTCGGATGCGTCGTCCTCCCGTTCCCGGCCGCCGTCGAGGGCCGGTCGGCCGCCGTCGAGGGCCAGGGCGTGCAGCGCGGCGTCGAACAGGGCGGGGTGGAGGCCGAAACGGGGCGCGTCGGCGGCGACATGGTCGGGGAGCCGTACCTCGGCGTAGGTCTCCTCGCCGTGCCGCCAGGCGGCGCGCAGCCCCTGGAAGGCCGGGCCGTAGGCGAAGTCGGCGGCGGCCATCCGGTCGTACAGGCCCTCGAGGTCCAGGGGTTGGGCGTCCGGCGGGGGCCAGGCCGCCGGAATGGGTTCGGCGCCGTTGTCCTCCCCGTCCACGGCGAGTGTGCCGGTGGCGTGCCGTGTCCACGCGACCTCGCCGGCCGTCTGCTGTGCGGGATCGTCGTCACGCTGTGCGTAGACGCTCAGTTCGCGGCGGCCGGTGCCGTCCGCCGCGCCGACGGCCACTTGGAATGCCACGCCGCCGCTCTCGGGGAGGACGAGCGGGGTGTGCAGGGTGAGCTCCTCCAGCCTGGAGCAGCCGAGGCGTTCGCCGACGTGCGTGGCCAGCTCCACGAACGCGGTGCCCGGGAGGAGGACGGCGCCGGCGACGGCGTGGTCGGCGAGCCAGGGGTGGGTGTGTGGGGAGAGCCGTCCGGTGAGCAGATGTCCGTCGCCCTCGGCGAGCCCGACCGCCGCGCCGAGCAGTGGGTGTCCGGCCGGGGACAGCCCCGCGGCCGTGACGTCCCCGGCCGTCGCGGGGGCGTCCAGCCAGTAGCGGCGGCGCTGGAAGGCGTAGGTGGGCAGCTCGACCTGGTGTGGCGCGGGGGCCTGTGCCCGGTAGTGGCGGTCCCAGGCGACGGGCAGGCCGTGGGTGTGGGCGAGGGCCAGCGAGGTCAGGATGCGGCGGGCGTCGTCCTCGCCGCGGCGCAGGGATCCTACGACGGTGGCGGGGGCGCCGTCGGCCTCGGTGGTGTCCTGGATGGCGGGGGTGAGGGTGGGGTGCGGGCCGGTCTCGATGTAGGTGCGGTACTCGGCGGCGCCGAGGGCCTGGACCGCTTCGGCGAACCGTACGGGCCGGCGCAGATTGCGGTACCAGTACCGCGCGTCGAGGCCGCTGGTGTCGGCCCACTGGTTGTCGACGGTGGAGTAGAAGGGGATGTCGGCGGCCCGGGGGGAGATCCCCCCAAGGGCGCTCAGCAGTTCCTTCTCCACGGCTTCGACGTGCGGGCAGTGGGAGGCGTAGTCGACCGGGATCCGCTTCGCGTCGACTCCGTGGTCCCGGTAGTGTTCCAGCGCCTCCGCGAGGGTTTCCGCGTCGCCGGAGATCACGGTGGCGGTGGGGGCGTTCACGGCGGCCACCCACAGCCGGTCCGGCCACGCCGTCCGCAGCACCTCGCCGACCTGGTCCGGTGGCAGTGGTACGGAGGCCATGCCGCCTTTGCCGCGCAGGGTCTGTAGGGCCCGGCTGCGCAGGGCGACGACCTTGGCCGCGTCGTCCAGGGTCAGCGCGCCGCAGACATGGGCGGCGGCGATCTCGCCCTGGGAGTGGCCGAGTACGGCGTCCGGTTCGATGCCGTACGAGCGCCACAGCCCGGCCAGCGACACCATCACGGAGAACAGCACCGGCTGGACGACATCGGCCCGCTCCCACACCGGGTCCTCGGGGTCCCGGCGCAGGACGTCCAGCGGCGAGCATTCGGCGTAGGGTGCCAGCGCCGCCTCGCAGGCCGCCATGCGGTCGGCGAAGACGGTCGAGGTTTCCAGCAGTCGCAGCCCCATGCCGGCCCACTGGCCGCCCTGTCCCGGGAAGACGAACACCACGCCCGCGCCGGTCGCGGCCGCGGCCACGCCCCGCACGGTCGAGGCGTCGTCCGGCTCGCCGCCGGCCAGGGCGTCCAGCCCGCGCAGCAGGGTTTCCCGGTCGGCGCCGAGGACGACGGCGCGATGTGCGAGGTCGGACCGGCCGGACACCAGGGTGTGTCCGACGTCGGCGAGGTTCAGCCGCTCGTCTGCCGCCACGAAGCGGCGCAGTTCGGCTGCTTGGGCGCGCAGCGCCTCGGCGGTGGCGCCCGACACGGGCCAGGGCAGCGGCCCCGCCACGGCATGGCCGGGGGCGTCGGGCGGCTCGGGTCCGTCGCCGGTCTCCGGGTGGGGCGCCGCTTCGAGGATGATGTGGGCGTTGGTGCCGCTGACCCCGAAAGAGGACACGCCGGTGCGGCGGGGCCGGTCGTGGTCCGGCCAGGCGATCGGCTCCTTCAGCAGCCGCACCGCGCCCGAGTCCCAGTCGATGTGCGGCGACGGCTCGTCCGCGTGCAGCGTGCGCGGCAGCGTCCCGCGCCGCATGGCCATCACCATCTTGATGACCCCGCCCACGCCGGCGGCCGCCTGTGCGTGGCCAAGGTTGGACTTCATCGAGCCGAGCCACAGCGGCCGGTCCCCGGGCCGCCCCTGGCCATAGGTCGCCAGCAGGGCCTGCGCCTCGATCGGATCGCCGAGCCTGGTGCCCGTGCCGTGTCCCTCGACCGCGTCGATCTCGGACGCGGACAGCCCGGCGCTCGCCAGCGCCTGCCGGATGACGCGCTGCTGTGCGGGGCCGTTGGGGGCGGTGAGGCCGTTGCTCGCGCCGTCCTGGTTGACGGCGCTGCCCCGTACCACCGCCAGCACCCGGTGGCCGAGCCGCCTGGCGTCGGAGAGCCGCTCCACCAGGAGCATCCCGGCGCCTTCGGCCCAGCCGGTGCCGTCCGCCCCGGCCCCGTACGCCTTGCAGCGGCCGTCGGCCGCCAGGGCGCGCTGCCGGGAGTACTCGACGAACAGGCTGGGGGTGGACATCACCGTCACACCGCCCGCCAGGGCGAGGGTGCACTCGCCCGCCCGCAGCGCCTGGCAGGCCAGGTGCAGGGCGACCAGCGAGGAGGAGCAGGCGGTGTCCACGGTGACGGCCGGGCCTTCGAGGCCGAGGGTGTAGGCGACCCGGCCCGACGCCACGCCGCCGCCGCTGCCGTTGCCGACGTAGCCCTCGAACCCTTCGGGGACGGTGTGCAGCCGGGAGCCGTAGTCGTGGTACATCACGCCCGCGAAGACCCCGGTCCGGCTGCCGCGCGCCGAAGCCGGGTCGATCCCGGCCCGCTCGAACGCCTCCCAGGAGATCTCCAGCAGCAGCCGCTGCTGGGGGTCCATCGCCAGCGCCTCGCGCGGGCTGATGCCGAAGAAGCCCGGGTCGAACTCGCCCGCGTGGTAAAGGAAACCGCCGTGTCGGGTGTAGGAGGTGCCGGACCGGTCGGGGTCGGGGTCGTAGAGCCGCTCCACGTCCCAGCCGCGGTCGTCGGGGAAGGTGCCGATGGCGTCCCGGCCGTCGGCCACCAGCCCCCACAGGTCCTCCGCCGAGGCCACCCCGCCGGGATAGCGGCAGGCCATGCCGATGATGGCGATGGGCTCCCGCGCGGCCGTGGTGAGTCTGTGGATCTGTTCCTTCAGCCGCTCATTGGCTTTGAGAGAGGCCCGGAGCGCCTCGATCACCTTGTCGGGGGCAGCGGCCATCGGCATCTCCAACCTGCGGACTTCCGTGGATTCACGGACGGTGTGTTCGAACGGCTCGTCAGAACGAGGACAGCTCTTTGTGGTTTGTCGCCGGTGTCCCCACCGGGCCGATCAGGCTCTTCGGCAGTTGCTGGCGACGGCTGATGCGCAGCTTGCGGTAAACACGCGTCAGATGCTGCTCGACCGTGCTCATCGTCACGCACAGCCGTACCGCGATCTCGCGGTTCGAGTTGCCGTTCGCGGCGAGGATGGCCACGCGCAGCTCCGACTCGCTGAGCCCCGCTCCCTGGTCGCGGCCGGGCGGGTCCGGCCGGTCCCCGCCGCACATCGCCTGCCGGGGCAGAATGCTGTCGCACAGCGCCTTGGCACCGCACTCCTCGGCCATCCGCCACGCCCTGCGCCTCACGTTGTTGGCCCGGACCGACTCGCCGACACTCTGGTAGGCGGCCCCCAGGTCGGCGAGCGCCCGGGCGAGTTCGAGCCGGTCCCCGCACTGCTGGAGCACCTCGACGGCCTGGGTGAGCAGGTGCGGGCGCTCCGGCGCGGCGGCGACCCGGGCCCGGAGCCGCAGCGAGACGCCCCGGGTGTGCGGGTCGCTCCACAGGCGGGCACAGGACAGCTGTTCCGTGATCATCCGCGCCGCCCCGGGGCGCTCGCCGAGCCGCAGGAACGCCTGGGCGGCGTCGGCGCGCCAGGGCAGCAGGGCGGGGTGGTCCAGGCCCCAGCGCTGTGCCATACGGCCGGTGGCCAGGAAGTCGCGGAGCGCGGCGCGGGTGTGGTCGGTGGCCAGGTGGTAGTGGCCGCGGGCGCGGAGGTACGCCAGGCCGTACACGCTCTGGAACAGCGCGGCCGGCACCGGGTGGTGCAGCACGCGGGCCGCGTCGTGGTACCGGCCCATGGCGGTGTACGCGTGGAGCCGGGAGGCGAGCGGGCCTCCGACGAGGACGCTGCCGCCGCGGCCGGGCAGGCAGGCCAGGGCCTGCCGGGCGCGCTCCTCGGCGTCCGGCAGGGCCCCCTTGCGCAGGGCGATCTCGGCGAGGATGGCGAGGAACTCCGCCTCCCAGCCCGGCGAGCGCCGGGTCGTGGCCTCCTTCAGCAGCCGGTGGCACCACTCGTCGGCCTCGGCCGTCCGGCCGGCCCGCAGCAGGGTCCGTACGGCGTTGGCCACCACCGCCAGCGTGCCGTCCAGCAGCGGGCAGGCGCGCAGCCGCCGTTCGGCCTCGTCGGCGGCGGCCTCGCTGGTGCCGTGGCCGGGGATGCCCCAGATGGCGGTGGCCGTGCCGACGCCGGGGGTCTCGTCCCAGGGCTCGCGGGGGGCGGCGGCGTCGGGCGGGGGCGGCGGCCGGTTCTCCTCGGGCTCGACGGGCCAGGGGCAGGGGTGCACCACCGACGGCCTCGCCGGGTCGGGATCCGGCCCTGGACCGCTGTGCGGGTGGCCGGCCGCCTCCAGCCGGGCCCGCGCCCGGCTCGCCTCCTCCAGTCGGCCGAAGCCGATCAGCAGCCGTTCGAGCGGGGCCGTGTCGCCGTCCGCCAGTGCGCCGGTGTGCAGGTCGGCGAGCGTCTCGCCGACGTGGTGCTCGGCGGCGGAGGGGTTGACCCGCCAGAGGGCGGCGGCGAGCGCGATCCGGGTCGCGGCCCGCTGGGGCGGCTCCTGGCAGGCGCGGCAGGCGAGATCCAGATAGCGGATCGCCGCGGGCGCGTCGTCGTCCACCAGGGCCTCGGCGGCGGCGTCGCGCAGTACGGCGACCGCCCAGGCGGGGGCCGTGGGCTGGGCGGCGAGCAGATGCTCGCCGACCTCGGTGGCCCGGGCGCCCTGGTCGTGCAGCAGCAGGGCGCTGCGCTCGTGCAGCAGCCGCCGGTCGTCGGCGTCCAGGTGGTCGAGTGCGGCGGCGGTGACGACCGGGTGCCGGTAGCGGTGTCCGTCCGTCAGCCCGCTCAGTTCCAGGACCTGGAGGGCGCGGGCCACCGCGGCCGTGTCCAGTCCCGGGAGCCGGCTCAGCAGGGCGGGGGTGGCGGAGGGGCCGAGCACGGCCAGCGCCCCGGCGACGTCCCGGGTGGGTGTGCCGGTGCGGGCCAGACAGGCCGCCACCGCCTGGTGGAACGGTCCCCCGGCGGTGGGCCGCGGGCCCCGGCCGCCGGTGTCCGGCGCCGCCCACCGGTCCTGGAGCAGGGCCCGCAGCAACAGCGGATTGCCGCCGGTCATGGCGAAGCACTCGGCGCCGCGGCGGCCGTCCGCCTGCTGGTCGCCGAGGGTGCCGAGGGTGCCGAGGGTTCCGACCAGCCTGGTCACGCCTTCGGGGCTGAGCGGGTCCAGCCTGATGCGCCGGAAGCCGGGGTGGCGCAGCAGTTCGGTGCCGAGCAGCGGGTCGCCGCCCCGGCCGTACGGGCCCTCCGTGCCGATCAGCAGGATCCTGGCCGAGCGGGCGTGGTGTGCGAGATGCAACAGCTGCCGCAGCGATGGCTGGTCCGCGTGGTGCAGATCGTCGACCGCGATCACCAGCGGCGCGGATATGGAGAGCGCACGCAGCGGCTCCGTGACGTCGGCCGCGTCCTGTGCCGGGGCGAGCCGCAGCCGCTCGCGGGTCCGGTCCGGCAGCGCCGGGTGCTCGGCCAGCCGCCGTACGAGCCCGAGAGGAGTGGCGCGGTCGCCGGGCAGACCGGGCACGTCGAGGACCACCGCACCGGATTCGGCCGCGATCCCGAGGAATCGCTTCAGGAATTCGCTCTTGCCGCACCCTGGCCCGCCCTCGGCGATCAACAGCCGGAATGCGCCTGCCGCACACTCATGAAGCGTCGCCTCTGCCAGGGCTGTGTGCGCGCTCCGTTCAATGAGCATGGCCCTCCAGGACTCATGTCACATCTCATGACTACTTCCGGACCGCAGTGTGTTCCGGCGCGCTCGAGTCTCGGCGGAGTCGCCCTCGCGCGGCGGCGGAGCCCCGCCCGCCTCGCTCCGACGGCCTGCGGGCAGCGCCCGGCCTTCCCGGCCAGGGGCGGTTAGGGGGTTCTACGGCGCCGTGGGCCTCCTTAGGGTCCCAGTGCCCGCTCAGCTCGTCCTCGCCTCCCAGGGAGTTCTATGACCGGCGGACATCCCGGCAGCCCGGATGGCGAGCCGATCGCGATCGTGGGGTACGCGTGCCGACTGCCGAAGTCGCCCGATCCCGAGGGCTTCTGGCGACTGCTCCGCGACGGCGAGGACGCCGTCACATGGCTGCCGTGCGATCGTCGGACCCTCTTCGCGGAACCCGGAGAACGGCCGTCGAGGACTCCCCGCCGGGGGGCCTTCCTCGACGGCATCGACCACTTCGACTCGTCCTTCTTCGGGATGGCACCGCAGGACGCCGCGGCCATGGATCCTCAGCGGCGCCTCGCGCTGGAGCTGGGCTGGGAGGCCCTGGAAGACGCCGGGGTGGTGATCGACCGCGTCAAGAACGGCGAGACCGGAGTCTTCCTCGGCGCGGCGCGCGAGGACGACGTCGCTGTACTGCGCCCGCAGGGCGTGGAAGCGCCTCCCAAGACGGATCGGGACACCATCGCCGACACGGTCGCCGCCTTCCTCGGCACCACCGGCCCGAGCCTCGCGGTCGACGCCGCCCAGGTGTCCGCGCTCGCCGCCGTACACGCGGCCGGGGAGAGTCTGCGCCGGGGGGAGTGTTCGCTCGCCCTCGCCGGTGGCGTGCGGCTGCGCATCGGGTGGGATGAAGACGGGCCCGACCGCCTGGCGGAGGAGGCGCCGGTACCCGGCGAGGGTGGCTGCCTGTTCGTCATGAAACGGCTCTCCCTGGCCCTCGCCGACGGCGACCGGGTCCGGTGCGTGATCCTGGGCGGCGCGGTCCGCGACGGCCGCGGCGAGGAGCCGGCCGTCCCACAAGGTGTCACACAGGCCCAGGTGTTGCGTGACGCGTGTGCTCGGGCCGGTGTCGCTCCCGGCCACCTCTCCTATTTCACGGTCGACGGCGGCGGAGCCTCGGCCGAGGACGGCATCGGGGCGGCCACGCGGGCGCTGCTCCGCTCCGGCAGGGCGCACGACGCCGGGGCGGCGACGGATTCGGCCGATACCGGCATCGGTCGGCTGGGCAGCGTCGCGGGGGTGGCGGGACTTCTCAAGAGTGTGCTGTCGATCGAACACCGCTGCCTGCCGCCTGACCCCGGTGACATCCGCCGCTTGCCGCGCCCGTGGCCCGGGGCGGAGGGCGTGCCGCTGTTGGCCGGTGTGCTGGCGTCCGGGGCGGATGGCACGCACTGCCACCTCGTACTCGGCGAAGCCCCGCCGGCCACCCGCGGCACGCCCTCCGCCCCGGGCCCGGCCCGGTCCCGGCGGGCGACAGGGCGCGGCGGCGCTCGACCGGCCACGCTCGTCCCCTGGGTGCTGTCCGGCCGGACCCCCGCCGCGCTGCGGGCGCAGGCGCGGCGGCTGCTCGACCATGTGGCGGGGCGCCCCGAGTCGGCGCCGGAGGACGTCGGGTACTCGCTGGCGACCACCCGGGCGTCCTTCGAACACCGGGCGGTGGTCCTCGGCGCCGGTGCTGAGGACCTCATGGACGGCCTGGAGGCGGTGGCCGCGGGGCGGGACGACCCGCGCCTCGTCCTGGGCCGGACGGTCCCCGACACCGGGCCGGTGTTCGTCTTCCCCGGTCAGGGCCCGCAGTGGCCGGGGATGGCGCGGGAGCTGCTGCGGACTTCCGCGGTGTTCCGGGAGGGCGTGGAGGCCTGCGCCGCGGCGTTCGAGCCGTACCTCGACTGGTCGTTGCTCAGCTTGCTGAGCCGCGAGGAGCCCGACGCGGCTGCCTGGCAGCGGGCTGACGTGGTGCAACCCGCCTTGTTCACCACGATGATGTCGCTGGTCGGCCTCTGGCGTTCCCACGGCGTCGAACCGGCCGCCGTGATCGGGCACTGTGTCGGCGAGGTCGTGGCCGCCTGTGCCGCCAGCGGGCTGTCGCCGGCGGACGGGGCTCGTGTCGTGGCGCTGTGGAGCAGGGCCCAGGCGAGGCTCTCCGGGCGCGGGGCGATGGCCTCGGTGCTGCTGCCCGAGGAACAGGTGCGCTCACGGCTGCGGCCCTGGGGAGAGCGCTTGGCCGTCGCCGCGGTCAACGGGCCCAATTCCACGGTGGTTTCCGGTGACGGCGACGCCGTCCGCCAGTTCGTCACGGAGGTCTCCGCCCTGGGGGTTCGCGCCCGCCCGGTCGCGATCGATCTCGCCACGCACTCCCCGCAGACGGACGAGCTGATGGACGAAATCCGGAGTGCGTTGGCGTCCATCAGGCCCCGGTCGTCCCCCATCCCCTTCTATTCCACGGTCGTCGCCGGCCGATTGGACACCAAGGAGCTGGATGCCGACTACTGGTGCCGGAATCTGCGCCGGACCGTCCGGTTCGAGCAGGCGGCCCGGCTGGCGCTCGGCCACGGGCATCGGCTGTTCGTCGAGCTGAGCCCGCATCCGGTACTGGCCATGGGGTTGCGGGACACCTTCGAGGATGCCGCGCCGGATGCCGTGGTCGTGGGCACGCTGCGCCGCGACCGGGGCGGCATGGAGCAGTTTCTCCACTCCCTGGCGCGCGCTCACGTCCACGGTGTCCAGGTGGACTGGGCGCCGGTGTTCTCCGCGCCCGGCGTCCGGCGGGTGGACCTGCCCACGTACGCGTTCCAGCGGCAGCCCTGCCGACCGCGCACGCCCGGCGACGTGTCCGCCGTGACCGGCTCACCTCGCCCGGCGGGCCGGTTCTCCGGTCTGCCCGAAGCGGAGCGGCGCCGCCGCCTGCTGGCGCTCGTACGGAGCCAGGTGGCCGAGGTGTTGCGGCTGCCCGGAGCCGGCGCGGTGGATCCGGAGCGCAGCTTCGAGGAGATCGGCCTCGACTCGGCGGCCGCGCTCGAGCTGCGCGACGGCCTCGGTTCCGCCACCGGATTGCGGCTGCCGGCCATCGTGGCCTTCAACCACCCCACCGCGGGGGCGCTGGCCGGCCATCTGGGCGCGCTGCTGGGCGACACGCAGCCCTCGGCCGGCCCGCCGCCGGTGAGAAGTCCGGCCGATTCCGCCGGTGAGCCGATCGCGATCGTCGGGATGGCCTGCCGGTTCGCGGGGGGCGTGCGCTCTCCGGAAGACCTCTGGCAACTGGTCGCCTCCGGCAGCGAGATCACTCCGGGCTTCCCCGACGACCGGGGATGGGATCTGGACGCCCTCTACGACCCGGATCCGGACCGGGCGGGCACCACATACGCGCGCGGTGGCAGGTTTCTGGCCGACGCCGCGGACTTCGACGCGGGCTTCTTCGGAATCAGTCCGCGCGAGGCCCTGGCGATGGATCCGCATCAGCGGCTGATGCTGGAGGCCTCCTGGGAGGTGTTCGAACGGGCCGGGATCGATCCGGCCACCCTGCGCGGCAGCCGGACCGCCGTGTTCGCCGGGGCGTACGACCAGGGCTATGTGCCGAGACCGTACCGGGCGCCGGAGGAGCTTGAGGGGTATCTGCTGACCGGTGGCATGGGCGGTGTCGTCTCAGGACGGATCGCGTACGCCTTCGGTCTGCGGGGCCCGGCGGTCACCGTGGACACGGCGTGCTCGTCGTCGCTGGTGGCCGTGCACCTGGCCGGCCGGGCGCTGCGCTCGGGCGAGTGCGGACTGGCGCTGGCCGGCGGGGTCTCGGTCGTCGCGGATCCCGGGCTCCTCGTGGAGTTCTCCCGGCAGAGAGCCCTGTCGGCGGACGGGCGGTGCAAGGCGTACTCCGCCGACGGGGACGGCTTCGGCATCGCCGAGGGGGTGGGCGTGCTGCTCCTCGAGCGGCTGTCGGACGCGCGGCATGCCGGACATCCGGTGCTCGCGGTGATCCGGGGCAGTGCGATCAACCAGGACGGGGCGAGCAATGGGCTGACGGCGCCGAACGGGCTGTCCCAGGAGCAGGTGATCCACGCGGCCCTCGCGGACGCCCGCCTGTGCGCCGCGGACGTCGACGCCGTCGAGGGGCACGGCACGGGCACCGGGCTCGGTGATCCGATCGAGGCGCATGCGCTGCTGGCCGCCTACGGTCGGGGACGCTCGGCGGAACGCCCGCTGTGGCTGGGGTCGCTGAAGTCCAATATCGGGCACACCCAGGCCACGGCCGGAGTCGCCGGCGTGATCAAGACGGTGCTGGCGCTGCGGCACCGGACGCTCCCGGCCACTCTGCACGTGGCGGAGCCCTCGCCGCATGTGGACTGGGCGGACGGCGCCGTCCGGCTGGTGGCCGAGGCGACGCCCTGGCCCCGCGGCGGACGGCCGGGGCGGGCCGGGGTCTCCTCGTTCGGCATCAGCGGCACCAACGCCCATCTGATCCTGGAAGAAGCCCCCGAACAGCAACGAGATCCCGCCGCCGGGGGCAGTGGCGCGGAGCACCCCTCCACGGCGCTGCCCGTCGTGCCGTGGGCGTTGTCGGCCAGAAGCCCTCAGGCGCTGCGGGACCAGGCACGCAGGCTGCGGAGTTTTGTGGCGGACGAACGGGGCGCCGGGCCACTCGACGTCGGGTATGCCCTGGCCACCACCCGATCGATGCTCGAGCACCGTGCGGTGGTCCTCGCCGCGGACCACGACGGCTTCGTGCGCGGTCTGGAAGCGCTGGCGCACGGGAAACCGGCGCCGGAGGTCGTCGAAGGCCGGGGGCCGGCCCCTGCCGGAGCCGCCCCCGCCGTGGTCTTCGTCTTCCCCGGCCAGGGTGTGCAGTGGGCGGGGATGGCCACCGAACTGCTGGCTTCGTCGGCGGTGTTCGCCGAGCGGATGGCGGCGTGTGCCGAGGCCCTGGCCCCGTACGTCGACTGGTCGCTGCCCGAGGTGCTGTGCGGGGCGGCGGGCGCGCCGCCACTGGACCGCGTCGAGGTGATCCAGCCCGTGCTGTTCTCGGTCAACGTCTCCCTCGCCGCGCTGTGGCGGTCCTGCGGCGTGGAACCCGACGCGGTCGTCGGGCACTCCCAGGGGGAGATCGCCGCGGCGCATGTCGCGGGGGCCCTGTCCCTGGAGGACGCGGCGCGGGTGGTGGCTCTGCGCAGCCGGGCGGTCGGCGCCCTGGCCGGTCGCGGGGGCATGGTGTCGCTGCCTCGGGCGGCCGAGGAGGTCACCGCGTCCCCGCAGTGGGAGGACTTGAAGGACCGGTTGGCGGTGGCGGCGGTCAACGGCCCCGGTACCACCGTGGTCTCCGGGGACGCCGAGGCCGTGGCGGAACTGATGGCCGCGTACCAGGCCGAGGGGGTGGAAGCCCGGCGGATCGCCGTGGATTACGCCTCGCACTGCCCCCAGGTCGAGGCCGTCGAGCACCGTCTGATCGACGCGCTCTGCGGCATCGCCCCGCGCCCCGCCCGGATTCCCTTCTACTCCACCGTAGCGGCCGGCCCGATCGACACCGCCGAGCTCACCGCGGAGTACTGGTACCGCAATCTGCGGCACACCGTACGATTCCAGCAGGCCGCCGAGGCCCTGGCGACGGCGGGTCACCGGGTGTTCGTCGAGGTCAGCCCCCACCCGGCGCTGGCGGCGGGACTACAGGAAACCCTGGACCGCAGCGGTGTCGACGACGCCGTCGTGGTGGGGTCGCTGCGCCGTGGCCAGGGCGGGATGCCGCGCTTCCTGACGTCGCTGGCGCAGGTCCACACGGCCGGTGTCGGAGTGGACTGGCCGAAGGTCTTCGCCACGGCGCTCGCCGGCCGGCCGGCGCCGAGGAGGGTGGAGCTGCCGACCTACGCCTTCCAGCGGGAGCGCTACTGGCTGGAGCCGCCCGCCCCGCCCGGGGACACGGCGGCCTTGGGCGTGGACGCGGCCGATCACCCTCTGCTGGGCGCCGTCGTCGAACTGGCCGACGGCCGCGAGACGGTGTTCACCAGCCGGATCTCACTGCGGACGCATCCCTGGCTGGCCGACCACGCGGTGGCCGGTGTGGTGCTGCTGCCGGGCACGGCGCTCGTCGAGCTGGCGCTCCGGGCCGGGGAGCAGGTCGGCTGTGACCGGGTGGAGGAGTTGGCCCTGGAGACCCCCGTCGCCATCCCGGAAGGTGGCTCGGTAGTGGTGCGGCTCCAGGTCAAGGCTCCCGAGGCGGCCGGGCGGCGGGCGCTGGCCGTGTACGCCCGGGTCGACGACGGCTCGGCCGCCGCACCCGCGCGCGGAGAGTGGACCCCGCACGCCACCGGTGTGCTGACCGAGGCGGACACCGAGGCCGGCCCGGCCACGGCGCGGGCGGTGTGCGACGCCGACGGAGTGTGGCCGCCGACCGGAGCGGTCCCGATCGGCCTCGATGACGTCTACGAACGGCTGGCCGCTCTCGGCTACGGGTACGGACCCGAGTTCCAAGGGCTGCGGGCGGCTTGGCGGCACGGCGGGGACATGGTGGCCGAGGTGTGCCTTCCGGGCGCGCAGGCCGCCGAGTCCGACCGGTTCGCGGTGCATCCCGCCCTGTGGGACGCCGCCTTGCACCCGCTCGCGCTCGGCCTGGCGGAGGGGTGGGACACGCGGCGGATCCGGCTGCCGTTCGTCTGGAGCGGGCTGACCCTGCACTCCCGCGGTGCCTCGGCGCTGCGTGTGCGGCTGTCGCCGCTGCGGCCGGACGAGGTCGCCATGGCCGTGGCCGACGACCGCGGCCGGCCGGTGGCCACCGTACGGTCACTGGTGCTGCGCCCGGTCTCCGACGAGCAGCTCCAGGCCGCCCGCACCGGCCGGGCCGCCGGGATCTTCCAGTTGGAGTGGAACCCGGCCGTGGCCCCCGAGCCTTCCGTCACGGCCGGGAGTGACCGCTGGGCGGTCCTGGGCCCGGACCCGCTCGGTGTCGCCGAGGCTCTGGGCGGCGCCGGTGGCCCGGTGGACGTGTACGCGGATCCGGCCCGGCTGGGTGAGGCCGTCGCCACGGGCGCTGCGCTCCCGGACACGGTGATCGTCCCCGTCCTAGCGGACGGAGCGCAGGTCTTCCTCGCCGATGGCGCATCCGGGTCGGGGATCTGGACGGACCGCGGTGCGGCCGGGGCGGTGCACACCGGGGTGTACCGGGTCCTGGATCTGCTGCGGTCCTGGCTTGCCGAGGAGCGGTTCACCGCCGTCCGGCTGGTGGTGCTCACGCGCGGCGCCGTCGCGGTGGCTCCCGGAGAGGGCGGACGGGACCTGGCGCACGCTCCGGTCTGGGGGTTGGTGCGCTCGGCGCAGGCGGAACACCCCGGCCGGTTCGTGCTCGCCGATGTCGACGGGCAGGCCGCTTCGCTCGCCGCGCTCCCGTCTGCCCTGACCAGCGGGGAGCCGCGAATCGCCGTACGGGCCGGCGCCGTCCACCTTCCGGCTCTGGCCCGCGCGGGCCGCGACGACGCCCTGCCGCCTCCGGCCCGGGCACGGTCCTGGCGGTTGGAACTGCCGCCCGCGGGCACGGTGGAGAGCCTGGCCCTGGCGCCGTGCTCCACGGCGGTGGCCCCGCTGGAGCCGGGACAGGTACGGATCGCCGTACGGGCCGCCGGCCTGAACTTCCGCGACGTCGCCGTCGCGCACGGTCTGGTGACCGGTCAGGAAGGCATGGGCCTCGAAGGTGCCGGGTTCGTCACCGAGGTGGGGCCGCGGGTCCGCGGACTTGCCGTGGGCGACCGGGTCATGGGCGTCTTCACCGGGGCCTTCGGCCCCGTGGCGATCGCCGATCGGCGGCTGCTCGCCCGTATCCCGGCCGGCTGGTCGTTCGCCCGGGCCGCGTCGGTCCCGGTCGTGTTCCTCACCGCCTACCACGCGCTCGTCGACCTGGCGGAGCTGCGGCCGGGCGAATCCCTGCTGGTGCACGCCGCGGCCGGCGGGGTGGGCATGGCCGCCGTTCAACTCGCCCGCCACCTCGGCGCGGAGGTGTTCGCCACCGCCGCGCCCGGGAAATGGGACGTCCTGCGGTCCATGGGAATCGGCGACGACCGGATCGCCTCCTCCCGCGCCGTGGACTTCGAACAGCGGATCATGGCCGCCACGCGGAAGCGCGGCGTGGACGTGGTCCTGAACTGCCTGACGCGGGAGTTCGTGGACGCGTCGCTGCGCCTGCTGCCACGCGGCGGTCACTTCCTCGAGATGGGCAAGACGGACGTCCGCGATCCCCGTGACGTGGCGGCGGGCCACCGTGGCGTCGCGTACCGGGCCTTCGACCTGCTGACGGTCGCGCCCGAGCGGATCGAGCGGATGCTGACCGAACTGCTGGCCCTGTTCGAACGCGGTGTGCTCCGTCCGCTGCCGGTCACCGCCTGGGACGTGCGGCAGGCCCCGGAAGCGTTCCGGTTCCTCGGCCGGGGCCGGCACGTGGGCAAGAATGTGCTCACCGTGCCTCGCCCGCTCGCCCCTGACGGGACGGTGCTCATCACCGGCGGCACAGGGGGCCTGGGCGGGCTGGTGGCCCGGCACCTGGTGGCCGCTCACGCGGTACGGCACCTGATCCTGGCCGGCCGGCGGGGCGTCGAGGCCGAGGGCGTGGCCCGACTCGCCGCTGACCTGCAGGAGTCGGGCGCCGAGGTGTCGGTGGTGGCATGTGACGCGGCCGACCGTGACGCACTCGCCCGCCTCCTCGCCACCGTCCCGGACCGGCATCCCCTGACGGCCGTCATCCACGCGGCCGGTGTCCTGGACGACGGCGTGCTCACCTCGCTCACCCCCGAACGGTGCGAAGCCGTTCTGCGAGCCAAGGTGGATGCGGCGCTGAACCTTCACGCGCTCACCCAGGACGCCGATCTGGCGGCCTTCGTCCTGTTCTCCTCGACCGCGGGCGTGCTGGGCCATCCCGGCCAGAGCAACTACGCGGCAGCCAACGCGTTCCTCGACGCCCTCGCCGAACACCGCCGCGGGCAGGGGCTCCCCGCCGTCTCGCTGGCCTGGGGCCTGTGGGCCCGGAGCACCGGTATGACCGGACGCATGAGCGACACCGACCGAGCCCGCATGGCGCGCGAGGGCGTGACCCCCATGACCGTGCAGGAGGGCTTGTCCCTGTTCGACACCGGACGGGCCTCGCACCACCCCTTCCTCATCGCCGCCCGGCTGAACATCCCGGCGCTCATCGCCCCGGCCGCGGCAGGGCCACGACGGCCGTCGCGCGGCTCGGCACACGGCCGCGCCGGCCGGAACGCGGATGCCCCGGCGGGGACCCGTGACCGTCTGTTCCGGCTTCCTCCGGAAGGGCAGGACCAGGCTCTTCTGGAACTGGTCCGCACCCACGCCGCCACCGTCCTCGGCCACACCGGGACCGGCACGATCGAGGCGAAGCGCGAATTCCGCGCCATGGGGTTCGACTCCCTGACGGTGATCGAGCTGCGTAACCGGCTGGTACACGCGACTGGTTGCCGACTGCCCGCCACGGTCGTCTTCGACCACCCCACGCCCCTGGCCCTGGCACAGGATCTGCTGACGCGGCTGACGGCGGGGAATCCTGATGCCGCGAGCGGTGTCACCGAGGACAGCGGAGGGGGCGAGGCGGCAGCTGATGAGGACGCACCCGACACCGTCTCTTCGATGTTCCTCGATTCCTGCACGTCCGGGCGGGCCGGCGCGGGCATCGAACTGATCAAAGCCGCCTCCCGGCTCCGCCCCACCTTCGACCTCCCCGGCGGCGAATGCCGGCTGCCGGAGGCCACTCGGCTCGCGCGGGGTGACAAACGGCCTCTCCTGGTGTGCTTTCCCACGATCGCGGGCCCGCCCGATCACCGCCATTACGCCGGCTTCGCCTCGGCCCTGGAGAACAGACACGACGTATGGCATGTGCCGCTGCCGGGTTTCGCCGCGGGCGAGCGCCTTCCCGCGACCGTGGACGCGGTCGCCGAGATGCTTTCCCACACCGCGCGAGAATGCGCCGACGGGGCTCCGTTCGCGCTCGTCGGACAGTGCGCGGGGGGCTGGTTCGCGCATGAGGTGGCCCACCGTCTGGAGAGCCTCGGGACGGCCCCGGCGGGTGTGGTGCTCATGGACACCTACCCGCCCGACGACTCGGCCCTGGTCTTCGAGACGGCGATGAACAACGGTATGTGGGAACGGGTGCGGTCCCTCGTCCAGGTGGACCACGCGATGGTCAGCGCGATGGGCGGATATCTTCGGGTCTTCGCCGACTGGGCACCGGCCGAGATCGCCACGCCGACCCTCCTGCTGCGCGCGCGGGATCCGTTTCCCGGAAGGACGGGAGAGCCGCTGGAGGGCTTCGACGTCCGACCCTCCTGGACACTTCCGCACACCGTCGTCGATGTGCCGGGCAATCACCTCAACATGCTGGCCGACCACGCCGGTTCGACGGCGCGGTGCGTCCATGAGTGGCTCATGACGGTGGGCGGGGGCTGAGCCGCGGATTTCCGGCCGGATGACCACTCCGCGCCCGACTCCGAGAACAGAAAGAACAGAGAACGACCATGTCGAAGACCTTCACCACCGGCCTCGCGCCCGGAGCGCTTCCTCTGCTGGGCCACGCGCGACAGCTGCGGCGGCGCCCCCTTCGTTTCCTGGAGTCGCTGCCGGACATCGGCGACCTGGTCGAGATCAGACTCGGCCGCGAGCGGGTCTATGTGCCCTGCCACCCCGAGCTGGTGCGACAGGTCCTGACGGACGACCGCACCTTCGACCGTGGCGGCGCGCTTCAGGATCAGTTCTTCGAACTCTTCGGAGAGTGCGTGGCCACGGCCACGCACCACGGCCATCGCAGACAGCGCCGCCTCATCCAGCCCGCGTTCCACCACGACCGGCTCGATGAGTACGCCCCGGTGGTGGAGGCCGACGCCGCGGCACTGCCGGACTCATGGCGCGAGGGGCAGACGTTCGACCTCTTTCCCGTGCTGTACACCTTCACCCTGCGATCCGTGATCCGCATGTTGTTCTCCGACCGGGTGGACGACGCGACGATGGACGAGGTGCACCGCCTGTTCCTCGCGATGACCGGCGGAGTCACACCGCGCCATGGGGTGGCGCGGCTGATCAGCCGGCCCGGCCCGGCGGAGGGGCGCCGGCGCTGGGCCGCCCATCAGCTCCGCGGCACCGTGGACCGAATCGTCACGGACTATCGGCGGGCCGGTGAAACAGGGAAGGACATGCTGTCGGCGCTGCTCGCCGCCCGGGACGAGGACGGTGAGCGGCTGGACGACACCGAGGTCCGCAACCAGGCCATCATCATGCTGGCGGCCGGCAGTCACAGCCCGGCCACCGTGCTGACCTCCGTCTTCTATCTGCTGGCCGAGCACCGGGCGGCCGAGCACCGGCTCCACCGCGAGGTCGACGCCGTGCTGGGCGGGCGCCCTGCTCGCTGGACGGACCTTCCCGACCTGGCCTTCACCGGCCGAGTGATCACCGAGACACTGCGCCTGTACGCGCCCGCCTGGACTATCTTCCGCAAGACCACCAGGGAAGTCCGGCTGGCCGGACGGGACCTGCCGGCCGGAGCCACCGTTCTCGTCGTCCCCCTCATCCCGCACCGCCGCGACGACCTCTTCGAAGACCCCAGGGCCTTCGATCCCGACCGCTGGCGCCCGGAGTGCGATTCGGCCACCCAGCGCGGCGCCTTCAAGGCGTTCGGCGGTGGCGCGCGCAAGTGCGTCGGAGATGTCCTCGGCATGGCCCAGCTCAAGCTCGTCGTGGCCACGATCGCGAGCCGGTGGCGCCTGGAGTGCCTCCCCGACGCGCGCGTCCGCCCCCACGCGGGGGCGGTCGCCCCGCCCCCGCGCTACCTTCCGGTACGGCTGGTCGAGCGGCGGCGGTGACGTCATGACCGACGACAGCCGACACCAGCCGGGGCCGAAAACACCGGTCGGGGATTTCTCGGTGGCGTCCGCGCGGGGCGGGGTTCCGCTGCTGGGACATGCCGCGCAACTGCTGTTCAAGCCGCTGGACTTCTTGGCTTCCCTTCCGGACCAAGGGGACCTGGTGAAGATCAGGATGGGGCCGTGGCCGGTCCATGTGGTCTGCCACCCCGAACTCGTCCACCGCCTCCTGGCCTCGGACCGGTGCTTCGACAAGGGCGGGCCGCTGTACGACAGGCTGCGCGACCTGATCGGCGACGGTCTCGCCTCGTGTCCGTACGCCATCCACCGCCGTCGGCGCAGGCTGGTGCAGCCGGCGTTCCATCACACCCGGCTCCCGCTGTACGCCACGGTGATGACCCGGCAGATCGACGAGACGACGAGCTCCTGGGCCGACGGTCAGGTCCTCGATCTGCGCAACGAGTTGACGGGGCTCGCCACCAGAGTCCTGAGCAGGACGATCTTCACCGCGGACTTCAGCGGCCCGGCGATCGCGGCGCTCATCCCCTACGCCGAGCTGATCACCTCCAAGCTGAGCTGGCGGCTCCTGTGGGACGCGGCGCTCAAGGGGGTACCGACCCCCGGCAAACGCCACTTCACCCGCACCACCGAAGAACTCCGTTCCGCCGTGTACACCATGGCCCGGCGATACCGTGCCAGTGACACCGACCACGGCGATCTGATGTCCATGCTGCTGTCCGCACGCGACGACGACGGCAGCGGGCTCACCGACGCGGAGATCTTCGCCGAGGTCGTGACGATGGTTCTCGCCGGCACCGGTACCGTCCCCAACACCCTCAGCTGGGCATTCCACAGCCTGGCGCAACACCCCGACATCGAAAAACGCCTCCACTCCGAGGTGGACGAGGTGCTCGGTGGCCGATGCGCCACCTGGGACGATCTGCCCGCCCTGCCCCTGACCGGGAGGATCTTCACGGAGGCGATGCGCCACTTCCCGTCGGATTGGCTCGTCACCCGGGTGACCACGGAGGACACCGAAGTCGCCGGGCTCCGTCTCGCCGCCGGAAGCGTCGTCGCCTACTCGGGTCAGGTCGTCCACCGACGCCCCGACGTCTATCCGCAGCCGGATCTCTTCCTCCCCGACCGATGGTTGGACACCGGCCGGAAGCCTCCCCGGGGCGCGTTCCTCTCCTTCGGTGGCGGAGCACGCAAATGCATCGGCGACAAGTTCGGCACCATCGAGGGTGTTCTCGCCCTCTCCACCATCGCGGCACGCTGGCGTCTGGAGCCGGCCCGACCCGGCCGCTCCCGCTCCACCTCATCGTCCAGGAGATCGGCACGGCCCCCGGCGATGCGCCTGGTCGCCCGCGGATGACGCCGGTCCCTGCCCGCGGCACGCCCCCTTGCCGCCATATATTGCAAAAATAAGAACTATCAAGAACAACTACCTCCCTCGCTCCCGGCGGAGGTGAGCGAATGTCCAAGCGGGCCCGCGTGGACGCGGCCGCTGCCAGACTGCGCGTGATCACCACAGCGGGCGACCGTCTGACCGGCACCGACCTGCTGGGCTTCACCCTCGACCACGCGGTGACCGAGTCCGGTGGCCTTGGCGGCATGGTCCATCTGCGCAACCCCGGTGGCCGTGGGCTGCTGCTGGCGGCGGTGCACGGGCTGCTCCGCACGGCCGCCCGGCAGTGGAGGGAGATCGACGAGACGGGCCCCACCGCCCCGGCCCGCGCGGTGGCCCGCGGGGTGCCGATCTGGGAGCCCTGCCGCACCGTCGAGGATCGCACCGGTGTGGCGCTGCCCGGTGGCGGTGGGCTGCTGGCCGTTCCCCTGATCGCCCCCGAGGGGACGGTGGGCGCGCTGTCCGTGCTGGCGGCCACCGCCGAGGGGCCCACGCCGCGGCAGCGCGCGGCCGTCGAAGCGCTCGCCGCGTGGCTCGCGCCGCGTGGCGGCGGACTGACCCCCGCCGCGCCGGACTCGGTGAGCCGGGCGCTGTGGCACATGGGCGACGCGTTTTTCGCGTTGGACAGGGCGTGGCGCATCACGTTCGTCAACGCGGAGGCGGAGCGGCTGCTGGGCGCCTCGCGCTCGCTGCTCGGCCGCACCCTGTGGGACGCCTTCGCGGGTCTGCGCGTCGATCTCGCCGAGCCGGGCCTCCAGACCCGCTGCCGACAGGCCGTCGACAGCGGCGTCCCGGCCAACTTCAAGATGCGCTGGCCCACCAACCAGCGCTGGTACCAGATGCGGCTGGTCCCGGTGCCGGACGGGCTGACGGTCTACGCCGCCGACGTCACCGAAAGCCAGGCCCGGGAGGCGGAACGCGCCGCGGCAGAACGGTCCGCGGCCGCGCGCACCGCCCGGATCACCGAGCTGACCACCGCCCTCGCACAGGCCCTGACCATGCGCGATGTGGTGGCGGCCATCGCGGAGCGGCTGCTGCCGCCGTTCGGCGCCTCGGGTCTGGTCATCCAGCTCATCGAGGGCCAGGCGATACGCATCGCCGGGGCCGTCGGATACCCCCAGGCATTTCTCGACCGGATCGACGGATCCCCCGTCGCCGCCATTTCCCCGGTCGCGGAGGTGTACCACAGCGGGAAACCCGCGTTCATCGGCTCGGTCGAGGAGTACATCGCCCGCTATCCCCTGATGTCCCAGCTCCCCGCCGCCGCCGACAAGGCCTCCTGGGCCTTTCTGCCGCTGATCGTCTCCGGCCGCTGCATCGGCTGCTGCGTCATCTCCTTCGCCGAACGGCGCCACCTCAACGGAGAGGAGCGGGGTCTGCTCACCACGCTCAGCGGGCTGCTGGGACAGGCCATCGAGCGCGCCCGGCTGTACGACACCGAGCACAACCGCGCCAAGGAGCTCCAGCGGGGACTGCTGCCGCGGGCGCTCCCCTCACTGCGCTCCGTGGAGACCGCCGCGCGCTATCTGCCCGCCAGTGAGGGCATCGACGTCGGCGGCGACTGGTACGACGTGATCCCCCTGTCCGGGGCCCGGGTGGCCCTGGTCATCGGGGATGTGATGGGGCACGGCCTGCCGGAGGCGGCCACCATGGGGCGGCTGCGCACCGCCGTGCACACGCTGGCCGATCTGGAGTTCCCGCCCGCCGAACTGCTCACCCGCCTCAACGACCTGGTCAGCGACCTCGGGGAGAGCTTCTACGCCACCTGCCTGTATGCCGTGTACGACCCCGCGCCCGCCACCTGCACCTTCGCCTGCGCCGGACATCCGCCACCGGCCATCGTGCGCCCGGGACAGCCCGTGCGGTTTCCGGACTACTCCCCCGACCCACCGCTGGGCGCCGCCCGGCCACCGTTCGAGACCAGCGAGATCAGCCTCCCGGAGGGGAGCCTGCTGGTGCTGTACACCGACGGTCTGGTGGAGGCCGGCACCCGCGACATCGACCACGGGATGACCCATCTGGCGAGGGCGCTGTCCGGAGCGGTGTCCAGGTCCGGCCTCGGGCCCGGCGGACAGGACGAATCGCTGGAGCATCTGTGCGACGACGTGCTCGCCGAGCTGCTGCCGGACAAACAGCTCACGGACGACGACGCCGCGCTGCTGATCGCCCGCACCCATGCGATCACCTCCGAGGACATCACGACCTGGTTGCTGCCCGAGGGGCCGATCGCCGCGCGCGAGGCCCGCGACCACGTCCGGGACCAGCTGGCCCGCTGGGATCTCGCCGCGCTCACCACAACCGCCGAGCTGCTGGTCAGTGAGCTGGTCGGAAACGCCATCCGGCATGCGAAGGGCCCCATCGGGCTGCGTCTGCTGCGGAGCGAGAAGCTGATCTGCGAGGTCTCCGACGCCAGTCTGACCACCCCCCGGATCCGCCACGCCTCGGACACCGACGAGGGCGGACGCGGGCTCCAGCTGGTGGCGGCCCTCTCCCAGCGCTGGGGCACCCGCTACACCTCCGCCGGGAAATGCATCTGGACCGAGCAGCAGATGCCCTGATCGCGGGGTTCACCGGGGCTCCGGGGGCCGCATGACGGGGGAATGTTTCAGCCGACATAGAAATGCGCTGACTATGTCGGACCGAACATAGAAATGCGTTTTGCCTCGGCCAATACTCGATCGCAGTTCGGTGAACAGCAGCACCGGCCCCGGTTACGCACCCCTACTCCGCGCGTCGCGCGGCTGCCCCGCCGTGCCCGCCGCACCGGACGGACCAGCAGTCCCGCTTCGTTCGAAGCCCGCACCTCGAAGGAGACGAGCAGCTTGCTCTCCCACACCCCTGCCCCGACGCCGAGCGCCGCCGCTCCCCGGCGCGACCGAGCCATCGTCAACCCGGCCACCGGCCAGGTGATCCGCACCGTCGCGGACAACACGGCGGCGGAGGTGGACGAGGCGGTGAGGGCGGCCAGGGCCGCCTTCGAGTCCGGCCCGTGGCCACGCCTGCCGCGCAGCGAACGAGCCAGGCACCTGCTGCGGTGCGCCGACGCGATCGAGGCGAACAGCGAGGTGTTGTTCCAGACGGAGACGCGGAACAACGGCCGTCCCATCAGCGAGACCAGGGCCCAGCTCTCGCGTGTTCCGGAGTGGTTCCGCTACAACGCGGGGCTGCTGGCCGCCCAGCGGGACGCGGTGCTGCCGGGAGACGGCCCGTACCTCACCTACCAGCGCCGTTCGCCGCTCGGAGTGTGCGGCATCATCACCCCGTTCAACCACCCGCTGCTGATTCTGGCCCGCAGCCTGTCCGCTGCGCTGGCCACCGGGAACACGGTGGTGGTCAAGCCCTCCGAGCTGACTCCGCTGACCACGCTCGCGCTGGTCGGCATCCTGCGGGACGCCGGGCTGCCGGAGGGGGTCGTCACCGTGGTGACCGGCGGGCGGGAGGTGGGTGAGCGGCTGACCGGGCATCCGGACATCGCCAAGATCACCCTGACCGGGGGGACCGAGGCGGGACGGGCGGCCGCGGTGGCCACCGCGGCCCGGTTCGCCCGCGTCACGGCCGAGCTCGGCGGCAAGACCCCGATCGTCGTCTTCGACGACATCGATCCGCGGGTGGCCGCCGAGGGAGCGGCGTTCGCGGCCTTCGTGGCGGCCGGGCAGTCCTGTGTCGCCGGCTCGCGTTTCCTCGTCCAGCGGGGCGTCTACGACGCGTTCGTCGAGGCGCTCAGCGCCCGGGCCTCGGCGATCCGGATCGGGGATCCCGCGCGGCCGGGTACCCAGCTCGGCCCGTTGATCAGCGAGGTCCAGCGCGAGAAGGTGCTGCGGCTGATCGCCACCGGTGTCGAGGAAGGCGTCCGCGTCACCGCCGGCGGGGGTGTTCCCGAGCTGCCCGCCGAGCTCGCCGGCGGCTACTACCTGCGGCCCACCGTCCTGGCCGACGCCACCATGTCGATGACCGTCGCGAAGGAGGAGATCTTCGGCCCCGTCGCGGTCGTCGTGCCCTTCGACGACGAGGACGACGCGGTCGCGATGGCGAACGACAACCGGTTCGGTCTCGGCGCCGGCGTCTGGACCCGGGACATCGCGCGCGGCCACCGCGTCGCGGACCGGGTCGTCGCCGGAATGGTGTGGGTGAACGACCACCACCGGCTGGAGCCGTCCCTTCCGTGGGGTGGGGTCAAAGAGTCCGGCACCGGCCGGGACGCCGGCCAGGAGTCCTTCGACGACTTCACCTGGGTCAAGACCGTCGTGGTGCGCACCGCCGCCGACGACGTCGACTGGTACGGGAGCGCCGAGCCCGGCCGCCTCAACTGACCACCGCACACATGGCCTCACCCCCCACTGGTTCTGACACACCACCTCTTCCGCCACGTACAGCGAAGGACCCGCACATGTCGAAATCAGTGACCGGCGGCAGCCCCGACCGGGGTCGGCGTACGGAGATCACCCGGATGCAATGGCTCGTCCTGCTGGGGACGACGCTGGGCTGGGCCCTGGACGGCTTCTCCGGAAGCCTCTACGCCCTGGTCCTCGGCCCGGCCATGACCGAGTTGCTCCCGAACAGCGGCATCCAGGCCGACGCGAGCGGGATCGGGCTGTACGGCGGGCTGACGGTGGCCCTGTTCCTCACCGGCTGGGCGGTCGGCGGGATCCTGTTCGGCGTCCTGGCCGACTACTTCGGACGGGTCCGGGTGCTGTCCGTCGGCGTGGTCACCTACGCGGTGTTCACCGCGCTGGCGGCGGTGACCGACACCTGGTGGCAGCTCGGCGTGCTGCGGTTCATCGCCGGACTCGGCTCGGGCGTCGAGGCGCCCGTGGGGGCCGCGCTGGTGGCCGAGGCGTGGAACAACCGCTACCGGGCGCGTGCCTGCGGTGTGATGATGTCCGGCTACGCCGCCGGGTTCTTCATCGCCGCGCTCGCGTACGAGCTGCTCGGCGACCACGGCTGGCGTCCGATGCTGGGCATCGCCGTGGTCCCCGCCCTCCTGGTCTGGTTCATTCGCCGGTATGTCCCCGATCCCCCGGAGATCAAGGATGTCATCGCGGCGCGCAGGACACGGAAGGCTCGGGGCCAGACCGCCCCGGAGGACCGGTTCGTGCTGCGCCGGCTGCTCGCCCCGCCCTTCCTGAGCCGGACACTCGTCGGTACGGCGCTGGCCACCGGCTCGCTGGTCTCCTTCTGGAGCGTGTCGACCTGGTACCCCCAGATCATCCGTCAGATCGCCGCCGCCGACGACCTGTCCACGGGGACCGCCAACAGCCATGTCGCGGTCGCGTCGATGCTGTTCAACGCGGGCGGCGTCGTCGGCTACGCCTCATGGGGGTTCCTCGCCGACGCGGTCGGGCGGCGCAAGGCGTTCGCCGTCAGCTTCGCGGTGTCCACCCTGGGCGTCGCCTACCTCTTCCCCTTCCACCACGGCTACGGCGAGTTTCTGGCCGCCCTTCCGGTCGTCGGATTCGGCCTGTTCGGGGCGTTGTCCGGGACGTTCGTCTATGGCCCCGAGCTCTTCCCGCCCAGTGTGCGGGCGACCGGTATGGCGCTGTGCAACAGCGTCGGCCGTCTGATCACCGCGGCGGGCCCGCTGGTGGCCGGGGTCATCGCGGCCTCCTGGTTCGGCGGGGATCTGGGGATGGCCACCACCTGCGTCGCGGCGGTCGGCCTGATAGGGGCCGTGGGGCTGGTCTACGCGCCCGAGACCCGCGGGGCGGACCTGCCACGCGATCCCGTTCACCCCGGTCCGGAGCAGGCGCAGGCGCCGGCCGGACCGGCCACAGTCAAGGAGATGCATTCATGAACGCCTACGACGGCGCCACCGCGGCGGTCATCGGCGGGTCGATCGGCGGGCTGACCACCGCGCTGCTGCTGCGCGACCTCGGCTTCTCGGTCGATGTCTTCGAGCGGACCCCCAACGCCCTCGACGGCCGGGGCAGTGGCATCGTGCTCCAGCCGGACACCCTGCGCTGGTTCACCGAGCGCAGCGAGCAGCACCCCGAGGACCTGAGCACCAGCACCGACTGGGTGCAGTACCTGGACACCGACAACTCCGTCGTCCACCGCGAGCGGACGCGGTGGAGCTATACGTCCTGGGGCACGTTCTACCGGGCCCTGCTCGGCGACTTCGGGACGGACCACTACCACCTGGGCGAGTTCGCCTGCGGCTTCGACCAGGACGAACACCGGGTCACCGTCCGCTTTGTGAGCGGCCGCGAGGTGTCCGCGGACCTGGTGGTCTTCGCCGACGGGATCACCTCGGTGGGCCGCGAGCGCCTCGATCCGGCCGCGGCTCTGCGGTACTCGGGCTACATCGGATGGCGCGGCACGGTGCCGGAGCGGGAGCTGTCCGAGGACACCCGTGAGCTGCTTCGGAACTCCATCAGCTACACCGTGGTGCCCCATTCGCACATCACGCTCTACCCGATCCCCGGCGACGGCGGGACCGGCCCGCAGGACCGGCTCATGAACTACGTCTGGTACAGAAATGTGCCCGAGGGCCCGGACCTGTCCGAGCTGCGGATCGACAAACGGGGCATCCCCGGCACGGTGTCGGTGCATCCGGCCCACGTCCAGGACCGTTACGTCGACGAGATGCGGCAGGCCGCGCGCCGGATGCTGTCCCCCGCGGCGGCCGAGGTCGTGACGTCGACGGCCACTCCGTACGTCCAGGTCGTCACCGACGTACGCGCGTCCCGGATGGCCAAGGGCCGGGTGGCCCTGATCGGGGACGCGGCCTGCGCCGCTCGACCGCACGCGGCGGCGGGCACCGCGAAGGCGGCGGCCGACGCCTGGGCGCTGAGCGCCGCGCTCGAAAAGGCGGCGGGTGACATCGGCGCCGCGCTGCGCGCCTGGGAGCCGGCCCAGCTGGAACTCAGCGCCCGACTGCTCGACCGGGTGGTCGACATGGGGAATCGGTCCCAGTTCGCCAACACCTGGACACCCGGCGACCCCAGCCTGCGGTTCGGCCTCTACGGCCCCGGGCTCTGACACCACCCGACGTACACCGAGACCCCCTGATGAAAGACGGAGGAACGATGACCGACAACAGTTTTCTCACCGACCTGCCCCTGGCGGGCAAGCTCGTCGCCACCGGGTTCGACCGATGGTCACCGGCCCTGCGGGAAGAGTTCGAGACCCACTCCCACGACGGCCGGGTCGGCTCACGGCTGCTGAGCGAGACAGCACGGGTGCGCGTGTGGGAGATCCGGCTCGCCCCCGGCGAGCGCTGGCACGCCCACCGGCATGTCCTCGACTACTTCTGGACCGCGGTGAACGCGGGAAGCAGCCGCCAGCACACCCACGACGGAACCGTCCGTGAGGTCTCCTACTCCGCCGGGGAGACCCGCCACTTCACCTTCGGCCCGGGCGAATACCTGCTGCACGACATCGAGAACATCGGCGAGGGCGAGCTGGTGTTCACCACCGTCGAACACCTCGACAGCGCCAACCCGCCCCTGGACATCCACGGCGACGGCTCGGACCAGCGGCAGGAGGGCCAGGCATGATCAGCGCTCCGCTCGCCGATGGGGTGATCGACGTCCACTCCCACTGGCTGCCCGCCGAACTGTTCGACCTTCCCCCGGGCGCCCCGTACGGGCCGATGCGGGACCGCGACGGCGAACTCTGTCTCGGGGACATCCCGCTGTCCATCCCGACGCGGGCGATGAGCGACATTCCCGCGATCCTCGCGGACATGCGCGCCGCGGGCGTGGGCGTGCGGGTCCTGTCCGCGCCGCCGTTCGCCTTCCCGGTCCAGGGCACGGCCGGGGCGGCCTCGTATGTGGCGGCGTTCAACGACGCGCTCTCCGCCGTGGTCTCCGAGGCCGGCGGCAGGCTGGTGGGGCTCGGGCTGGTCAGCCTCGACGACCCCGAGCGGGCCCGCGACCAGCTCGAGCGGCTGGCGCGGACCGACGGCATGGCCGGAGTGGCGATACCGCCCCTGCTCGGCGGCCGGTCCCTGGACCAGGACCCGCTGCGCGGCATCCTGACCGACGCCGAGGACCTCGGCCTCGCCGTGCTCGTCCACCCGATGCAGCTCCCACGGCCCGAGTGGACGGACCACTACCTCGCCAACCTCATCGGCAACCCGGTCGAGAGCGCCACCGCCGTCGCCTCACTGATCCTGGGGGGCGTCAAGGAGCGGCTGCCACGGCTGAGGATCTGCTTCGTCCACGGCGGGGGATGCGCGCCGGGGCTGCTCGGCCGCTGGACGCACGGCTGGCACACCCGGGCCGATGTGCGCCGCCACTCGACCCGGCCGCCGGACGAGGTGTTCGGCGAGCTCTTCTTCGACACCGTCACCCACGATCCCGAGCTCCTGCGGCTGTTGACCGCGCACGCCTCCAAGGCCGGGGTCGTCTGCGGCAGCGACTATCCCTTCGACATGGCCCAGCGGGACCCGGTCCGCTTCGCCACCACCCACGGACCGGACGCCGAGGCACTCATCTCCAACGCCCGTGCCTTCCTCGGACTGTGATGGCGCCTCGCCACCTCTGCGCAACCGAAAGAGATCCACAGTGAACGACTCCTCCGTGATCGAGCGCCAGGCCGTCAGAAAGGCCGCCAGACGGCTGGCCCCGCTGATCCTCCTCCTGTACACAGCGGGCTATCTGGACCGGGTCAACCTCGGCACGGCCGCACTCACGATGAACTCGGATCTCGGCATCAGCGCCGCCTCCTTCGGCTTCGCCACCGGGATCTTCTCCGCGGGCTACATCGCCCTCCAGATCCCCAGCAATCTGGCGCTCAACCGGCTGGGCCCGCGGCGCTGGCTCGGTCTCCTCACGATGTCCTGGGGGATCGTCGCCATGCTGACGAGCCTGGTCCAGGGCGAGACGAGCCTGATCGTCGTCCGGATCGTCCTGGGCGCCGTCGAGGCGGGGATGCTCCCCGGAATGTTCTTGTACCTGACGATCTGGTTTCCGCCGCGGATGCGCGGGCGGATCACCGCGCTGGTCTGTCTGCCGTTCTACGCGATTCTCGGCACCCCGCTCTCCGCGTTCATCATGCAGTACGCCGACGGCCTGGCCGACCTGGCCGGATGGCGGTGGATGTTCCTTCTGGAGGGAGCCCCCACGGTCGTCATCGGCCTGGTGCTGCTGAAGTTCCTCACCGACTCCCCGGCGACCGCCACCTGGCTGTCGGAGGAGGAGCGGACGGCTCTGCTGCGGGTCACCTCGGCGGAGGAGTCCGTGGAGAAGCCGAAGATCCGCGCGCGTGACATCCTCCACCACATCCGCGACGCGCGCCTGGTCACCCTCGCGCTGGGCGTCAGCCTCCTGTGGGTCGGCTTCGTCGCCATCACCTCGTTCCTGCCGCTGATCGTCGCGGGCTTCGCCGAGCACGCCGGCTCGAAGCTGAGCCTGATCCAGACCGGGCTGCTGTCGGGCTTCGTCTACGTCCCCGCGACGCTCGTCGCCCTCGTGTGGGTCTCCAGCTCGGACCGGCGCAACGAGCGCGTGTGGCACGTGGCCTCGGGGGCGCTGCTGGCGGCGGTCGGCACCGTGGTGGCGGTCACCACCTCCGGTCTGTGGCCGACCCTGCTCGGCACGATCCTGCTCACCTCCGGCATCTACGCCGCCCTCTTCCTGATCTGGCAGATTCCGGTCGCGCACCTGTCGGGCCCGGTCGCCATGTCGGTCGGCATCGCCCTGACCACGATGCTCGGCAACGTCGGCAGCTTCATGGCGCCGTACATCGTGGGCTGGCTGCGCGACGCGACCGGAAACTTCGACAGCGGCCTGTACTTCATCGCGGTGTCGCTCATCGCCTGCGCGGTCGTCACCGTGGCCGGCAACCGCATCCGGCCCAGGCCCTCGGACCACGGCCGGTCCACCACCACCCACCACGACGGCGCCGAAGAGATCGCCGCTCACTGATCATCCATCGAGGACGGACACCATGCTTCACATCGACCACATCTCCCTCGGCGCCCGCAACATCTACGAGGGCACCGAACGACTCTGCGAGGAGACCGGGTTCGGGCAGTACGAGGGCGGCTGGTTTCCGCATCTCGGCATCGCCAACCGCATCGTGCCGCTGGGCCCGGCCCAGTACATCGAGGTGGAGAGCGTCATCGACGCGTACTCCCCGCAGACCAACCCCAACGCCCGCTGGTTCTACGACCAGATCGAAGGTGGGGACGTCTTCATCGGCTGGTGCCTGCGCGTCGACACGCGCGACGAATTGGAGGAGCTGGCCAAGCACTTCGGCACCGACGTCATCGACAAGCCGCTGCGCAAGCGGACGGACGGCATCCAGCGCAACGCGATCCGCGTCCCCGAGACGATCCCCTGCTGGCAGCGGGGGGTGCCCAATGTCTTCCTCATCGAGGACCTCGCCGACCACCCGGCCGCGCAGCCGCGTTCCGAGGAGAGGACCGCACCCCAGGGCATCACCTGGATGGAGGTCGGCGGCACCGAGGAGGACATGCGCTCCTGGCTGGGCGACGGCGCCACCGACCTTCCGCTGAAGTACAACGGCGAGCGTCCCGGTCTGTACGCCGTGGCCGTCGCCACGGACCGGGGCGAGGTGGTCATCCGCCGCACGGCCGTCACCCGGACCGGGGTGCCGCGCGACGGAGCCGCATCTCGATGACATGGAACCCGTACCGGCCGGCGGCGGGGCTGAACAACTGGAGTCACTAGGGGGGTCTCCGGCCGCTCCGGAATCCCTAGGGTGGTCGCGTCACGGCGGCAGCGGCCGTCCGCACGGGCGCCCCTGACCTGGAGGGATTCGCACCATGACCACCGCATCGCAGGAAATCTCCCCCGACCATGTGGCGGACTACTACAACCGCCTCACCGACCTGTTCGGTGAGGCGGCGGGTGGAAACCTCCACTTCGGCTACTGGCCGCACCCGCACGACGGGAGCCCCCTCGGGGTCGCCGCCGACCGGCTGACCGACCATCTCATCGGCAAGCTCGGCGACATCGCCGGCCGCCGGGTCCTGGACGTCGGCTGCGGCTCCGGCAAGCCGGCCGTACGGCTGGCGCTCAGCGCGCCGGTCGAGGTCGTCGGCGTCACCGTCAGCCCCGTGCAGGTCGAGCGGGCGACGGCGCTCGCCGAGCGGGAGGGGGTCGCCGACCGGGTGCGTTTCGTCTGCGCCGACGCCATGACACTGCCGTTCCCCGACGCCTCGTTCGATGCTGTGTGGGCGCTGGAGTGCATGTTCCACATGCCCAGCCCGGCGCAGGTGCTGGGGGAGATCGCGCGGGTGCTCCGCCCGGGCGGACGGCTCGCCGTCATGGACGTCGTGCTGCGGGAGCCGGTCGCGGCGCGGGACCACGACGCCGTTCAGCGCGGCCGTTCGATGTTCGCGGTCCCGGCCCATATCGAACTGGCGGAGTACCCCCGGCTGATCCTCGGCGCGGGCCTGCGCCTGGAAGAGCTGGCCGACCTGGGAGACGACATCGTCCGCCCGTCCATGGAAGCCCTGGGCCATGCCGTCTCCGCCAAACCCGCCGACTTCGCGGCGGCGTTCGGCGTCGACGCCGAGCGGTTCGACACGGTCGTGGCGGAGTGGGCACAGATCACCGCGGCGATGGACCTCGGCTATGCGATCCTGAGCGCCAGGCGCCCCGAGTGAGCGCCTACAAGCGCATTCCAACGCGCGAGCATTGACGCACACCGCGAGAGGGTCTTCGGGATGCTACGGTGCCAACTCCGCGCGATCTTTTGAATTCACGCCCGGCACCACAAAAGGCTCGCCCGCATCAGGCGCGAGGGCGACGACGAGTTCCCGAACGGCACAGCTGATGGACTATTTCGACCTGGGGACCTTCTCCCGGCCCGTCTCGACGCGTTCACCCGAAGCGCAGATCTGGTTCGACCGCGGCATGGTGTGGACGTATGCGTTCAATCACGAGGAGGCCGTGGTCTGCTTCGAGGCCGCCGCGGCCGCGGACCCTGACTGCGCCATGGCCCACTGGGGTGTCGCGTACGCGCTGGGGCCCAATTACAACAAGCCCTGGGATTTCTTCGACGAGGCGGATCTGGAGCGGACGGTCCGCCGGACACACGCCGCGGTGGAGCGGGCCCACGCGACGTCAGCAGGGGCGACGGCCACCGAGCGGGCGCTGGTCGAAGCCCTGCGCGCCCGTTATCCGCAGTCGCACGCGGTGGCGGACTGCTCGGTCTGGAACGCGTCGTACGCCGACGCCATGCGCGCGGTGTACGCGCTGGCGTCCGACGACCTCGATGTCGCCACCCTCTATGCCGACGCGCTGATGAACCTCACTCCGTGGAAGTTGTGGGACCTGCGCACCGGGAAGCCCGCCGCGGAGGCGCGGACGGTCGAGGCCGAGACCGTGCTCAACCGGGCGCTGCTGAGCGACGCCGGCGCCGGTCATCCCGGCGTTCTCCATATGTATATCCATCTGATGGAGATGTCACCGACTCCCGAAAAGGCGCTCGTGGTCGCCGACCAATTGCGCGGGCTGGTTCCCGACGCGGGCCATCTGCATCACATGCCGTCACATCTCGATGTTCTCTGCGGCGATTACCGGCACGTCGTGGAGGTCAACACGGATGCCATCGCGGCCGACGAGAAATATCTGCGGCATGCGGGCGCGATGAACTTCTACACGCTTTACCGCTGCCACAACTATCACTTCAAGATCTACGGTGCGATGTTCCTCGGGCGGTACAGGACAGCGCTCGACACCGCGGCCCGGCTGGAGGCGTCGATCCCCGAGGAGCTGCTGCGGGTCGAAAGCCCGCCCATGGCCGACTGGCTCGAGGGCTTCCTCGCCATGCGGGTGCACGTGCTCATCCGTTTCGGCCGTTGGGAGGACATCCTCGCGCTGCCGTCGCCGACCGATCGTCAGCTCTACTGCGTCACGGCCGCGATGCTGCACTATGCCCGGGGCGTGGCGTACTCGGCCACGGGGATGGTCCGGCAGGCCGAAGCCGAACGTGAGTCCTTCGTGGCCGCGGTCGAGCGTGTTCCGGAGAGCCGGATGCTGTTCAACAACACCTGCCGGGACATTCTCGCGATCGCGTCGGCGATGCTCGACGGCGAACTCCACTACCGAAAGGGCGAGTACGACGCGGCCTTCGCGTCGCTCGCCCGATCGATCGGCCTCGACGACAACCTCCCGTACGACGAGCCTTGGGGCTGGATGCAACCGACCCGTCACGCATACGGCGCGCTGCTTCTCGAGCGTGGCCGGGTCGAGGAGGCGGAGGCCGTGTACCAGGCGGATCTCGGGCTCGACGACACGCTCCCGAGAGCCTCTCAACACCCCGGGAACGTATGGTCGCTGCGTGGGTACCACGCATGCCTGGTGCGGCTCGGCAAGGTGGCGGAGGCGGGGATCGTGGCCCGGCAACTGACCGTCGCCGCCGCGCTCGCCGACGTTCCGATCGCCACGTCCTGCTTCTGCGCCGGCGGTCGCTGAGCGGCGCCGACGCGAAGGATCTGCACCGGCGCCGTCGGCTGGGTCGATCACTTTCAGCCGTTGTGTCACACCTCACGACCCCTTCATCGGTCGTCTATTGACAGTCAATCTCTTCTCCCTAGGGTCCGTGAGCGCGGCCCGCCGCCGGCCGGTGGCGGGTGAACACACCCCCGGGAGTGAGTGTGGAACGTCGTACCTTCCTGCGCGGAGCCGTCATCGGCACCTCGGCCGCGGCCTTCGGCGGCACCCTGATGCGCGGCGCCGCCTACGCGGCCCCGGCCCAGAACGGCCCCAGCCCCTACGGAGCGCTGGGCGCCGCCGACGCGAACGGCATCCTGCTGCCGGGCGGCTTCACCAGCAGAGTCATCGCCCGTTCCGGAAAGGCCGTCTCCGGCACCTCCTACGCCTGGCACAACGCCCCTGACGGCGGCGCCTGCTTCGCGGACGGCACGGGCTGGATCTACGTCTCGAACTCGGAGATCAGCACCGGTGGCGGCGCGAGCGCCGTGAAGTTCGACTCCTCCGGAGCCATCACCGGCGCCTACCGCATCCTGTCCAACACGCGGAACAACTGCGCGGGCGGCGCCACCCCCTGGCAGACCTGGCTGTCCTGTGAGGAGGTCAGCCGCGGCTATGTCTACGAGACGGACCCGTGGGGCGTGAACGCCGCCACGCGGCGCGCCGCCATGGGCCAGTTCAAGCACGAGGCGGCGGCCGCGGACCCGGTGCGCAAGGTGGTCTACATGACCGAGGACGAGACGGACGGCTGCTTCTACCGGTTCATACCGACCACCTGGGGCAATCTCTCCTCGGGCACCCTTCAGGTGCTGGTCGCGGGCAGCGGCGCCGCCGGGTCGTTCAGCTGGACGAACGTGCCCGACCCCGACGGCTCTCCCACGTACACCCGTGACCAGGTCTCGGGCGCCAAGATCTTCAACGGCGGCGAGGGCTGCCACTACGCCAATGACACCGTCTGGTTCACCACCAAGGGCGACAACCGCGTCTGGCGGCTCAACCTGACCGACAGCACCTACGAGCTGGCTTACGACGACTCCCTGGTCAACCCCGGCTCCGCCCCGCTGACCGGCGTGGACAATGTCACCGGCTCGTCCTCCGGCGACCTGTTCGTCGCCGAGGACGGCGGCAACATGGAGATCTGCATGATCACGCCGGACGAGATCGTCGCGCCGTTCCTGCGCATCAACGGCCAGTCCGGCTCGGAGATCACCGGCCCGGCCTTCTCCCCCGACGGCACCCGGCTGTACTTCTCCAGCCAGCGCGGCACGAGCGGCAGTTCCGCGGACGGCATCACGTACGAGGTGACCGGGCCCTTCCGTCGCTGACGCGGCGCCGTCGGGCCGGGACTGACGCGGGACCCGCGCGTGGCGGGCGCTCGGGGAAGAGACTCCGCTGTGCCCGCATGACGACGTGTCCCAGGCCGGAGAGCGCGCAGGCGATGGCGAGGTCGAGGGGCGGCAGTGGTTCGGTGCCCAACAGGGCGCGCAGGGGCGGCAGATAGACGCCCGCCGCCTGGAGGGCCAGTGCCGCTCCCACGGCGACCAGCAGGAACGGGTTGGAGAGACTGCCCGGACGGGCGCGGGAGCCCGCGGCGACACCGAGTTGGGTGGCGCCGAGCACCAGGAACATCAGGGACTGCCACGGTCGGCCGGTCTCCCGCGCCCACACCCCCGCCACCAGGGTGACACCGGCGACGAAGGCCCCCATGGCGAGGAGGCGGGGCCAGAGCCCGGCGCCCAGCACACTCTCCTCGGGCGGCCTGGGCGGGTGGCGCATGACGCCCGGGGCCACGGGTTCCGCTCCGAGCGCCACCCCGGGGAGGCCGTGGGTGAGCAGGTTGATCCACAGGATCTGGGCGGGGAGCAGGGGCAGGGGCATCCCGAGGAAGGGGCCGAGGAGCATGACCAGGATCTCCGCGGTGCCTCCGGCGAGGGCGTACAGCAGAAACCGCCGCACATTGGCGTAGACGCGACGGCCCTCCTCGACAGCGGCGACGACGGTGGCCAGGTTGTCGTCGGCGAGCACGAGGTCGGCCGCTTGGCGGGCGACCTCGGTGCCGCGCTCTCCCATGGCCACGCCGATGTCCGCCCGGCGCAGGGCGGGCCCGTCGTTGACGCCGTCGCCGGTCATCGCCACCACATGGCCCGACGTGCGCCACGCCTGGACGATGTCCAGCTTCTGCTCGGGCGTGGTCCGGGCGTAGACGCGCAGCGAGGTGGGCTCGCCCGCGGTGCCCCGGCGGAGGCGTTCGCCCGTGGTGACCTCGTCCGGCCGGGCCACGATGCCCGAGCGCGCCGCCACCGCGCGTGCGGTGAGCGGGTGGTCGCCGGTGATCAGGACGGGGGTGATCCCGGCGTGTTCGCAGGCGGCGATGGTCGTCCGGGAGGTGTCGCGGGGCGGGTCGAGGATGCCGACGAGCCCGAGCAGCGACAGGCCCGTCTCCCAGGTGTCGGGGCTCCGGGCGCGTGCTTCGTCGTGGTCGGACGAGGCCACGGCGAGGACCCGGTATCCGCCGCGGGCCAGCTCCTCGGCTTGCGCCGCGGCCTGGGAGAGAGTGTCCGGAGGGCCGGCGAGGACCGTGGGGCCGAGCATGGCCTCGGGCGCTCCCTTGCACACGACGCGCAGTCCGCCACCTGGTGTGCGGTGCACCGTCGTCATGCGCTTGCGCGCGCTGTCGAAGGGGATCTCGTCGACCCGTGGGAGTCCGCGATCCAGCGCGCCGCGGTCCACCCCCAGTCTGGCTCCGGCCGTGAGCAGCGCGGCCTCGGTGGGGTCGCCCATCGCGCGCCACGGCGTGTCGCCGTCCGGCGGTGGTTCCAGCGCGGCGTCGTTGCACAGCATCGAGGCGCGCAGCAGGGCGGCCAGGTCGGGGGCGTCGTCCGCGGTCACGGTCCGCCCGCCGCGCGTGACGCGGCCTTCGGGGTCGTAGCCGACGCCCGTGACCGTGGCCTCGCCCTGTGGCGTCCACAGCTTCTCGGCGGCCATCCGCCCCTCGGTCAGGGTGCCGGTCTTGTCGGTGGCGAGCACCGTGACCGATCCCAGGGTCTCCACCGCGGGCAGCCGGCGGACGATGGCGTGCCGGTCCGCCATCCGCCGGGCTCCCAGCGCGAGGGCGAGGGTGACCACGGCGGGCAGCGACTCGGGTACGGCCGCCACGGCGAGGCTGATCGCGGCCACCACCATCAGCTCCACCGGCTGTCCGCGCGCCAGCCCCAGGGCGAGCACCACCGCGCACAGCGCGACGATGACGGCCGCCAGCACCCGGCCGAACCGGGCCAGCCTGCGCTGGAGCGGGGTCAGGCCGGACGCGGCTCCCATCAGTGCGGCGATCCGGCCGAGCGCGCTGTGCGGCCCGGTGCCGGTGATCAGGACGCGTCCGCGGCCGCGGACGACCACCGTGCCCGCCGACACCGTACGGAGCGACCGGTCCTCGCCGGCCGCCTTCTCCACCGGGACCGACTCGCCCGTCAGCGCCGACTCGTCCACCAGGAGCAGCGCCGCGTCGCACACCTCGCCGTCCGCGGGCACGATGTCGCCCTCGGCCAGCAGGACCAGGTCCCCCGGCACCACATCGGCGGCCGGTACGGAACACTCCGCGCCGCCGCGCACCACGCGGGCGACCGGGGCGCTCAGCGCCGAGAGGGCCGCCACGGCCCGCTCCGCCCGTACCTCCTGGACGACGCCGACCACGGTGTTCACCGTGATCACGAGCAGGATCACCGCGGCGTCGGGGAGGTCTCGGGTGGCGAGGGTCAGCACGGCGGCCACGAGGAGCACCACGATCAGCGGGTCGCGCAGCTGCTGGAGCACACGGCGCCACACGGGGGTGCGCCGTTCCCGGGCGACGACGTTGGCCCCGTACTCCGCCAGCCGTCGTGCCGCCTCCTCCCGCGACAGCCCAGGGGCGGTCATGCCTTCATCGTGGTGTCGGTGCCGCCCGGCCGCATCCGCTGCGTCGCTCCCCGGCGCTCGGCGCGTGCGCCGCCGCGCCCCGGGCTGACACCGCGCGGCGGCAGGGGCAGGGTGGAAAGACGGAGCCCACGGGAAGGGCGGTGGTCGTCATGGAGCCGCGGGGGTGATCCATGGGTGCGACGCCGCCCGCATGGACCTGGGTGTACGAGGGATACGACCCGGCCGAGGAGCGGCTGAGGGAGTCCCTGTGCGCCCTCGGCAACGGCTACTTCGCGACCCGGGGCGCCGTCCCGGAGTGCGCCGCGGACACCGTGCACAGCCCCGGCACCTATGTCGCGGGCTGCTACAACCGGCTGGAGTCGGAGGTGGCGGGCCGGCGCGTGCAGAACGAGGACCTGGTCAACCTGCCCAACTGGCTGCCCCTGCGCTTCCGGATCAGGGACGGGGACACCGCCGACGAGTCCACGGCGCCGTGGTTCTCACCGGACACCCACCCGCCGCTCGACCACCGGCTGGCCCTCGATCTGCGCGCCGGTGTCCTGGAGCGCACCGCGCGGTACGTGGACGGCGCCGGCCGGCACCTGGCGGTGCGGCAGCTGCGCCTCGTCCACATGGGCGACCCGCATCTGGCGGCGCTGCGGACCGAGTTCACCGCGGAGGACTGGTCGGGTCGGCTGGAGGTGGAGTCGGCGCTGGACGGCACGGTGGCCAACACCGGTGTGGCCCGGTACCGGCAGCTGGCCGGCCGGCATCTGACCCATGTGCACACGGGCACCGCGCCCGGCGGTGACGTGGTCTGGCTGCGCTGCCGCACCAGCACTTCCGACATCCGCGTCGGCATGGCCGCCCGCACCACCACCGACGGCGACACGGACCCGGCCACCGCCCAGGCGCCGGGACGCGCCCGCCTCCTGCTGCGGCCCGCTCTGGAGCCGGGCCGGACGGTGACCGTCGACAAGTGTGTCGCCCTGCACACCTCCCGCGACCCGGCGATCAGCGATCCGCTGCACGCCGCCGTGGACCGCGTGTCCCGCGCGCCGGGCTTCACGGCGCTGGCCGCCGCCCACCGTGCGGCGTGGGAGCAGCTGTGGCGTGCGTGCGAGCTGGACGTGCCGGGGGAGGCGGGGCGGATTCTGCGGCTGCATCTGTTCCATCTGCTCCAGACGCTCTCCCCGCACACCGCAGACCTGGACGTCGGGGTGCCCGCGCGCGGGCTGCACGGCGAGGCGTACCGGGGCCATGTGTTCTGGGACGAGCTGTTCGTGCTGCCGTATCTGAACCTGCACCTCCCCGAGGTCTCCCGGGCGCTGCTGGCCTACCGCCACCGCAGGCTGGAGCAGGCCTGTTTCGCGGCCCGTGACGCCGGGCGGGCCGGCGCGATGTACCCGTGGCAGAGCGGCAGCGACGGCCGCGAGGAGACCCAGCGGCTGCACCTCAACCCGCGCTCGGGGCGCTGGCTGCCCGACCACTCCCGGCTCCAGCACCACGTCGGCTCGGCGATCGCGTACAACGTGTGGCAGTACGGCGAGGCCACCGGCGACGCGGAGTTCATGCACACCAAGGGCGCCGAGATGCTGCTTCAGATCGCCCGGTTCTGGGCCGACGCGGCCACCTGGGACGGCGCCCGGGGACGGTATCGGATCCTCGGCGTGGTCGGCCCCGACGAGTATCACGACGCCTACCCCGGCGCCTCCCGCCCCGGCATCGACGACAACACGTACACCAATGTCACCGCGGCGTGGGTGCTGGCCCGCGCCCTCGACCTGCTGCGTTCCCTGCCCGAGCCGCGCCGCCGGGACCTGTTCGAACGCACCGGGCTCGCCGAAGCGGAGCTGGACCTCTGGCAGGACGTCTCCCGGCGGCTGCTGGTCCCCTGGCACCACGGGATCATCAGCCAGTTCGACGGCTTCGGCGACCTCGCCGAGCTCGCGTGGGACCGCTATCGCGAGGCCTACGGCGACATCCGGCGCCTGGACCGGATCCTGGAGGCCGAGGGCGACACGGTCAACCACTACCAGGCGTCCAAACAGGCCGACGTGCTGATGCTCGGCTACCTCTTCGCGCCCGCCGAGCTGCGCCGCCTCTTCGGCAGGCTCGGCTACGAGCTGGACGACACCATCTGGCGGCGGACCGTCGACTACTACCTGCGCCGCACCAGCCAAGGCTCCACCCTCAGCAGCGTCGTCCACGCCTGGGTCCTGCCCCGGGTGCGGCGGGCGGAGGCATGGCGGTTCTGCCAGGAGGCGCTCGCCGGCGACATCGCCGACCTCCAGGGCGGCACCACCGGGGAGGGCATCCACCTCGGCGCCATGGCCGGCACCCTCGACCTCGTACAGCGCGGCCTGACCGGACTGGAGCCCCGCGGCGGGGCGCTGCGGCTGGACCCCGTGCCACTGCCCGAGCTGTCCCGGTTCGGGCTGTCGATCCGCTACCGGGGCCACTGGGGGGTGCGGCTGACGCTGAGCACCGAGCGGCTGCGGATCGCCGTGCCGTCCTCCGACCGCGAACCGATCCACGTGGTGCTGGGCGACCGCACGGTGTCCGTGGCCCCGGGCGAGAGCTGTCTGCTGCCCCTGTGCCGCGGGTGACGAGGCGCCACCGTCCGTCACAACACGGGGCGCCGAGGGCTGCCCACTTCTCGCGGGCCCTGATTGCACGGTGCGCGGCCTGAACCGCTTCTCCGTGTCTCTTTTCGCCCTCGGTGCCACTTCCATAACACCACCATGCGGCCCGGAGCGACAGTGCCGACCGTCCCCTGTACGCATCGTGCCGCGGCTCGGTCGCCCCCCGCCACGCCCCGGCCAGCCATTTCAAGGTGCCGCCAAGGTTCCGGCAAGACCGGCCGCACATGGTGAGGCCGTGCCTCGAGGACTGGTCGGCCACACGGGGGGATCAATGATCGAGACGGTTTTCGACAGCGAGAGGTTACCCGTCGGAGAGCGCTTCGCGAGCTGGTACGAGATGACCCGCCACGCGCTCATCTCGACCCGGGTGCGCAGTGAGGACGCGGCCGACTTCCGCGCCTCGGCCCGGGTGATCGGCACGAACACCTTTCAGGTGTCCACCGAAGTGGTGCGGTCGCCGTTGCGCGCGGACCGCACCGCCAAGCACATCCGCCAGTCGGATCCGGAGCAATACCTGCTCGGAGTCATCCGGACCGGCACCCATGGCTTCAGCCAAAGAGGCCGCGAGGTAACCGTCGGGGCGGGCGATCTGGTGCTCTTCGACTCCTCGCAGCCGTTCCGCGCGTGCTACGAGGGCGGCGCGCACCAGATGTTCTTCCTGCCCAAAGCCCTGCTGCCGCTGCCCGCCACAGACGTGGCCATGCTCCTGGCCACACCGCTCCCGGGCCGTAAGGGCATCGGCGGCATCCTGTCCGACTGCCTGCGCGAAATCCTCAGGGAGCCCGCCCCGTACCGAGCCGCCGAGATCATCCGTCTGTTCGACATCGCTCTGGAACTGCTGACCACGCTCCTGGCCCATGAACTCCGCGCACTGCGCACACTGCCACCGGAGAGCCATCGGCAGGCTCTGCTCGCCCGGGTTCACACGTTCATCCACCAGAATCTCGGGGACCCGGATCTCTCCCCGCAGACCGTGGCCGAGGCTCACCATGTCTCCCTGCGCCATCTGCAACAGCTGCTCGCCACCGCCGACACGACTCCCGCGTCCATGATCCGGCGGAAACGCCTGGAGCAGTGCCGCCGCGCCCTGATGGATCCCCGCCAGAGCCGACGCGCCATTCACACCATCGCCGCACGCTGGGGTTTCACGGACGCCGCCCACTTCAGCAGGCTCTTCCGCACCACCTACGGCACATCGCCCAGCGAGTTCCGAGTCGCCCACGAGTCCCTGGTGGGCGAAACGACAGGCGGGCCGCGCGAATAACGGCGGCCCGCGGCGCACGGTCAGCGATCTGCCGCGCTCGACCATGCGGCGTCGCGCACCGCGCGCGGCGAGGCCCCGAGCTCCTTGCGGCACGCCTTGTTGAACGCCTGGAGGTCCGGGATCCCGACCGTCGCCGCGATGGCCGGGATCGCCAGGGTCGAGGCCCGCAGCAGGTGCCGGGCCCGTTCCATGCGACGCCGTCTGATGTAGCCGACGACCGTGGCCCCGGTGCCCTCGCGGAACAGCCGGGTCAGATGGGTGTGCGAGACACCGGCGGCACGGGCGATGTCCGGGACGCTCACGGGGCCGGCCAAGCGCTCCTCGATATGGGCCAGGGCCGTCCGGAGGGCGGGGTGCGGGGCGCCCGGGCGGCTCTCGGCGGCACCGGTCAGGCCGGTCGTGCGCCACAGCACCGTCCACAGCTCGGCCGATGCCCGCGCCTGGGACTGGGCGGTCGCCGCGACCGTCTGCCGCAGCGCCTCGCGCAGCGCCGCCGCGTCCGCGCCGGCGTCCTGCATCACCGGCACCTTCCGGCGCTCCCCACCGCCGGGCAGGCGGAAGTGCGCGTACAGGTGCTCACAGCGCCGCGCGCCGTAGTGGAAGCGCACCTCCGCGTCCGGCGGTACGAGGCTCACATGCCGGGGCCGGATCGGATGCGCGGACCCGCCCAGCTCCAACGTCCCGGAGTAGCCGTACAGATGGAGCTGCCACAGGTGAGGAAGCCGGAACACCTCGGGCCCGGCCGAGCCGTGCACCCCCACGCCCGCGTTGACGACCTGCGGCGGCAGGTCGAGGGCCAGTTCCACGCGCTCGGTCATGGTGAAAAATTACCAGTCGATGCTGATTACGACCCACGACTGACCGAGTGGTGCTTCCTATGGTTGTCGCATGTCAACCACACGACACCTTTTGACGTCCGCTCAGGTGGCGCGGTTCGTGGCGCACGGCTTCCTGAGGCTCGACGGGGCCGTCCCCCAGGAGATGAACGACGAGGCGTTCGGCGTGTTCGAGGCCGGGCTGCCCTCGGTGCCGTACGGTACGCCGGTCCCCGAGGCGTTTCCCGAGGGCTCCTTCGCCCGAAGGCTCGTCGAACTCCCCTTCGTGGCCGGGGCGTTGGAGAGTCTGGTGGGGCCGGACCCGACCGTCGACCACCACTTCGTGCACACCCGGGAACCGCACCAGGGCAGCGCCCAGCCGCTGCACGCCGACGCCCTCATCGACCTGCGGACGGACGCGTTCGACGTACAGCTCATGTACTACCCGCAGGAAGTCACCGCCGAGATGGGCGGCACACTCATCGTCCCGGGCAGCCATCTGCGCCGTACCAACGAATCCGACACCGGCCGCTACCAGAACCTGCGCGGCCAGACCCGGCTGACCTGTCCGGCCGGCACCGTCATCCTGCTGCACCACGGCATCTGGCACGGCGGACGCCGCAACGACAGCGGCCGGGTCCGCCACATGTACAAGATCCGCTTCAATCCGACCGTGCCGCAGGTCCGCCTGTGGGACACGGAAGCCTCCGACGGCCCCGACAGCCCGGCGGTCCGCGAGGAGTTGCGGCGGAGCTTCCCCTGGTACGAGAAGGCCACCGGCCGGCTGGAGATCCACAACCGCATCAAGCTGTGGCGGGCCATGACCGCCGACCCCGGCTTCGACATCGACTACTGGGCCACTCGCGTCGCCAACCGGCCCGCGTGAAGGAGCACCGCGTGACCACCGAGAACACCGAGAACGCCAGGATTCCGGAGAGCGCCGTGAAGCAGCAGGTCCTCGTCCTGTACCTGTCCACCTCCGCCCTCGACTCCGATGTCGTCGGCTGGGCCCGCTATGACGGCTCCGGCCGCACCCGCCCCACGACCGGCGACAGCGACGAGCCCCCGTACGCGACGGGTGTCGCGGCGCTGGAGGACGGCTGGCGGCTGTTCCAGGCCGCCCAGCTCATCCCGCCCTACCCCGGGGCCGAGCACGAGACATCGTTCCTCAAGCACGAGTTCTTCTTCGAGAAGCTCGTCTGAACGACCTCACGCCCGGCCGCTTACCTGTCAGGTCATCGACCCCGTCATGGCCACCTGCCACGATCGTCGGCATACGGAGACCGACCGACCGGAGGGACACCATGACCGCCTACGTCATAGCCCATCTCCAGGAAGCCGCCCCGAACGCGGAGATCGCCGAGTACATTGAGCGCATCACCGCCACCTTCGAGCCGTACGGCGGCCGCTTCCTCGTGCACGCCACGCGCCACGAGGTGCTGGAGGGCAGCTGGCCCGGGCATGCCGTGGTCATCGGCTTCCCCGGGACCGCCGAGGCGCGGGCCTGGTGGGACTCCCCCGCGTATCAGGAGATCGCCCCTCTGCGCTCGAAGCACATCGAGAGCGACATCATCCTGGTCGGAGGCCTCCCCGACGGCTACGACGCGGCTTCCACCGCGCAGTCGATGCGGGAGGCCCTGCCCGCCGGGTAGCCCTGCGAACGGCGCGGCCCGGCACGGCCGAGTGGCGGATGGACTCTCACGCTGCCACATCCACGCCGATCGACAGGGGAAAACCACGATGACACGCGATCCCGGCGAAGAGCTCGCCGCGGTGGCCCCGGGCCTGCCCGAGGCCACCGGAAGCCGGAGGGTGGCCTGGGCGGCGCTGCCGCGTGAGGTGACGGCCCGGATCGAGCGGCTGCTCGGCAGCCCGGTGACCACGGCCATCAGCCAGCCGGGCGGGTTTTCGGAGGGCCTGGCCGCGCGAGTGCTGCTGGCGGACGGCAGCCGGGCGTTCGTCAAGGCGGCCAGCTCGTCGACGGCGCCCGCGGTGGCGGACTTCCACCGCCGGGAGATCGCGGTCTCGCGGCGGCTTCCCGGCCGGGCGCCGGTGCCGCGGCTGCTCGACGCCTACGACGACGGCACCTGGGTGGCGCTGGTCTTCGAGGAGATCCCGGGGCGTCTGCCGGCCCAGCCGTGGCGGCCGGACGAACTCGACAGGGTGCTCGCGGCGGTCACCGAGATGGCGAACGTCCTGACGCCGTCGCCCGTCGAGGCAGCGGTGCTGGGCGGACCGCGCCTGGGCGGCTGGCCGGCCCTGGCCGAAGACACCGCCGCCCGGGCGAAGGTGGCGGAGCTGTCGCCGTGGGCGGCCCGCCACATCGACCGGCTCGTCGCCCTGGAGGAGAACGCCTCGCTCGACGGCCACACGCTCCTGCACGGAGACCTCTACCCCTTCAACATCATGCTGACCGCGGACCGTGTCTTCGTCGTCGACTGGCCGCACTCCTGGGTCGGGCCCCGGCACTGCGATGTCGTCACACTGCTGTCGAGCGCGTCGCTCAGCGGCGTGGATCCACAGCCGATCGCCGAGAGCCACCCGCTGACGCGTGACCTCGACCGCGGCCGGCTCGACGAGGTGCTGGCACTGCACGCCGGCTTTCTGCTGCGCGCCGCCACCACGGCCGGGCCGGCCGCGGACCGCAACCTCGTGGCCATGATGACCGCGTTGGGCCTCTCCTCGCTGCGCTGGCTGAGCCGGCGGCTTTGAGCGGGACCGGACACCCTCACTGCCGACCGCCGAAGGTGCGGCGGCAGGTGTGCGGACTGACGCCCGCGGTGCGTTTGACGCGGTCGCGGAAGGCGGTGGGTGAGCCGAAGCCGACCTGGGCGCCGATGCGTTCGACGGAGTGCTCGGTGGTCTCCAGCACTCCAGCAGACGCTGGGCCTGGCGGATGCGGGCGCGGTGGAGCCACTGGAGCGGAGTGGTGCCGGTCTGGTCCCGGAAGCGGCGGATGAGCGTACGGGTGCTGGTCCCGGCGTGTGGTCTCAAGGGCAGCCCCCTGATCCCGTTCTTCCACGACTCGTCGCTCGGCCGCGCGATCCGCGACCCGGTCATCGCGCTGTGGTGCCCGCGCGGGGCCCTCGGCTCGTGTCGCGTGCCAGAACCCGTGACCGGTCCGGCCGGGGCAGAATCTGCCTGTGGGAACAGACATCAGAGGGTTCGTGGAGTGCCGCACCTGGGGCCCCGGGCTCGAGATCGGCGAGACGGCCTGGTACGCGGCCATCGAGCTGTCGATGCTCGGGGTGACCAGGGACTATGAGGCCTTCGCATGTCTCTTCGGGGTCCGCGATTTCAGCGGCCACTGGCGGCCGGTGGCTGCGGATCGCGGGCTTCCGGCCGATACGGCGGAGGCCACCAGGGCCGAGTTCGCCGGGTGGGGCGAGGCCGCGTTCGGGGCCACATGGCTCGGCTGGGACGAGGTCCTCGCCATCGACTGGGACGAGCCGGCGCTCCCCCGGGCGACCGATATCGCACGCTACCGGCGGCAGCCGGACGGCTCGCTGGAGCGGGTGTACCGATCGGTGTGGACTCGCGGGTTCGCGAGGGCCAGTGGAGTGGACACCTTGGCGGTCGGCGCCGACCGGATCGGCGAGCTGTGGGACGAGGGCACGGAGTGGGAGGTGGGCACCACGGTGTTCCGCGCCGAGCGCGCCCGGCGCCGCGATGCCGTGCCGGCCGACGGCATCTGGCGGCCGGTGTGGACCGTGATGCGCGCGCTCGCCGAGGTCCACGGCGAACACCATGTCCGCCTGGTGGTCTGGTTCGAGGAGTAGGCCGCGGCGGCAGCGCGCGGGCGCTGCCGCCGCGTGCGGCGCGCCGCTCAGTGGCCGGCTTTCGACATCCGCACCGGTGACTTCGGGCCCAGGGCGGGGTCGCCCTCCGGGGTCCGGGGGCCGGGGAGCGGTACCTGGCCCGGCTGTTGCAGCACGACCGTGCGCATCGGCAGGGGGATGTCGATGGCCTCGGTCCGGTAGCGCTGGTGGAGCCGCTTCAGGAATTCGTGCTTGATCAGGTACTGGTCGCTGAACTCCTGGACGCGCAGGATGACCGAGAAGTCGATGCCGGCCTCCCCGAAGGTGTGGAATCGGACGACCGGTTCATAGTCCGGGACACCGCCGGACACCTCGGCCATCACCTCCGTGGCCACCTCGATGCTCACCCGCTCCACATGCTCGAGGTCGCTGTCGTAGTCGACCCTCGCCTGGATCATGATCGACATCTGCTCTTCCGGCTGGTGGTAGTTGATCGTGATGGCGCCGGCGAGCTTGGCGTTCGGGATGATCACGAGGTTGTCCGGCAGCTGGCGCACGGTGGTGTTACGCCAGTTGATGTCGACGACATAGCCTTCCTCGCCGCTGCCGAGCCGGATGTAGTGGCCGGGCTGCACCGTCTTGGACGCGAGGATGTGGACGCCCGCGAAGAGATTGGCCAGTGTGTCCTGGAGCGCCAGGGCGACCGCGAGGCCGCCCACGCCGAGCGCGGTGAGCAGCGGGGCGATCGAGATGCCGAGCGTCTCCAGCAGGATGAGGACGCCCATCGCCAGCACCGCGATGCGGGTGATGTTGACGAAGATGGTGGCGCTGCCCGCCACTCCGGACCGGGACAGCGCCTGGGCGCGCACCAGGTCGGCGATCACGCGGGCCACGGCGACGGTGGTGACCAGGATGAGCACGGCGGTCAGCACCTGATTGACGCTGTGGTCGACCGCGGCGGTCAGTGGCAGAGCCGCGGCCGCCCCGGACACACCGGCGGCGCCGCAGGCCCAGGGGGCGATGGTGCGCAGCGCGTCGACGATGATGTCGTCGCCGCGCCACCGGGTTCTGCTCGCCCGCTCGCCCAGCCAGCGCAGCGCCATGCGGGACAGCAGGCCCATCGCCACGCTCGCCGCCAGCGCGGCGCAGACGACGATGAGGTCGTGCAGGGTGAGCGCGCGGTTCACCGGCCGCTCCCCGCGCCTCGGACGGTGCGCCGCGAGGGGCGAGGCGACCTGTGGCGGGCCGGGCCGTACGGGGCGGCGGGCCGTGGTCCGGGTGCGCCCTCGCGGCGGGGTCTGCCGGGGAGTTCGGAGTGCTGTCTTGTCACCGTGTTACCTGCTCCTGCCTGGGATGTCGGGCCGCGCCCGGGCGTGCTGCGGGGCCCTGACGCGGTCTGCCATCCTGCCTCATGCCTTCCCGGTGGGCGGCGCCAACCAGCCACCGCCCCAGGGCATCAGGCGTCCGCGTGGGTCATGTGCCGGACGGCGGTGGCGGGCTGGGGCGGGGCGGTGTGGCGGGTCCTGTGGTGCCACAGCCAGATGATGTCGCGGGCGAAGGACCAGACGAGCAGCGCCAGCGCCACCAGGACCACCGCGAGCGCCGCCGGGTACGGGAGGAGCGCGGACGCGGCCACCAGGAGGGCGATTCCCTGGAGCGCGGCGACCGTCTTGCGTGCGGTGCTCACGGGCAGTGGCTCGTTCAGCCACGGCAGCGCGCGGGCCGCCACGACGAAGGCGTAGCGCATGGCGCCCATGGCCAGTACCCACGGGCCCAGCGAGGTGGCGACGTAGACGCTGAGCACCAGGATGAGGAAGGCGTCGACCTCCATGTCGAAGCGTGCCCCCAGGGGGGACGCCGTTCCGGTGCGCCGGGCGACCTTGCCGTCGACCCCGTCGAGGATCAGCGCCACCGTGGTGAGCGCGACCAGGACCGGGACGCGCGGCGGGCTCTCGAAGGAGTCGGCGACCAGCGCGGTCACGCCTCCGACGAGCGTGGCGCGGGCCAGGGTGACGCGGTTGGCCGCCCCGAAGGTCCTGAGCCAGGAGCGGCACACGGCGCGGGTGAGCACGGCCCAGGTGGCGAACGCGAAGACCAGGCCCGTCAGCCATCCCGCGGGTCCCAGGCCGAGCGCCGTGCCGAGGAGCGTCAGCAGGAGTATCTGCGCGACCGCTCCGACGGCGGTCTCCTGCCGCAACAGCGTCGTGTCGTATGTGTTGTTCAGGGCAGCCACCGTGCACCCTCCGGCTGTGTGGCGGAGTTGTTGAGTGCCGCGTACCGTGTTCGCGGCTTCGTGATGGTCAGTACGTGCGTCACGGGCCGAGTGTTCAGCACCTGGTTCGACCCGATCTTTCTGGAGGACGTCGATGGAGCGCGTCGCCCGCGCCTTCTGGCTCCGCTCACCCGGCCACGGCGAGCTACGGGAGGCCCCGCTGCCGGAGCCTGGCGACGGCGACGTCGTGGTGCGCGCCCTGTTCTCCGGGGTGAGCCGGGGCACCGAGACCCTGGTCTTCCGCGGTGGGGTGCCGCGGAGCCAGTACGCCGCGATGCGGGCCCCGTTCCAGGAGGGCGAGTTCCCGGGTCCGGTCAAGTACGGCTATCTCAGCGTAGGCCTGGTGGAGCAGGGGCCGCCCGCCCTGCTGGGCCGTACGGTCTTCAGCCTGTATCCGCACCAGACGCGGTATGTCGTCCCGGCGAGCGCCGTGACCCCGGTGCCGGAGGCGGTGCCGGCCGCGCGGGCGGTGCTGGCCGGGACGGTGGAGACGGCGGTGAACGCCCTGTGGGACGCGGCACCGCTGGTCGGTGACCGGATCGCGGTGGTCGGGGCCGGGATGGTCGGCGCGTGTGTGGCGGCCGTCCTCGCCCGCTACCCGGGCGTGCGGGTCCAGCTGGTCGACGCGGAGCCCGCGCGCGCCGCGCTCGCCGAGGCCCTCGGGGTGGACTTCGCGCTCCCCCAGGACGCCGCGGGCGACCGCGATCTCGTCGTCCACGCCAGCGCCACCGAGGCCGGGCTCGCGCGCTCTCTCGAACTCCTGGCCCCGGAGGGGACCGTTCTGGAGCTGAGCTGGTACGGCGACCGGAAGGTGAGTCTGCCGCTGGGCGAGGCCTTCCACTCCCGCCGCCTGGTGGTGCGCGGCAGCCAGGTGGGGACGGTGTCCCCGGCCCGGCGGTCGCGCACCTTCGCCGACCGGCTGGCGCTGGCGCTCGATCTGCTCGCCGACCCCGTCTTCGACGCGCTGCTGACCGGGGAGTGCGCCTTCGAGGAGCTGCCCGCGGTGCTGCCCCGCCTCGCGTCCGGGGAGCTGCCCGCGCTGTGTCACCTGGTCCGGTACGCGCCCGCCGGGGATCCGGATTCGCCGCGGCTCTGAACAAGGGGAACGGGTAGGCCGTACTACACGACGCGGCCCGGCCGAGGGCCGCCGGATGTGCCGCACCTGGAGGGTCGTACGTTGTTCAGCATCACCGTCCGTGACCACCTGATGATCGCTCACAGCTTCCGCGGCGAGGTCTTCGGGCCCGCGCAGCGCCTGCACGGGGCGACGTTCCTGGTGGACGCCACCTTCCGCCGTGCCGAGCTGGACGCCGACAACATCGTGGTCGACATCGGCCTCGCCACCCAGCAGCTGAACGCCGTGGTCGGCGAGTTGAACTACCGCAACCTGGACGAGGAGCCCGCCTTCGCGGGCACCAACACCAGTACGGAGTTCCTGGCGAAGGTCATCGCCGACCGGCTCGCCGACCGGGTGCACGACGGGTCGCTGGGCGAGGGCGCCCGCGGTCTGTCAAGCCTGACGGTCACGCTGCACGAGTCGCACATCGCCTGGGCGAGTTACGAGCGGGATCTGTGAGGGCGCGCCCGATGAGCCGCGCCGACGCCAACGCGACGGACCCGCGCTCCGTGCACGTCGTCATGCCCGGCGGCGTGGCCGACCCGGCCGCGCCGAGCGGCGGGAACACCTATGACCTGAGGGTGTGCCGGGACCTGCCCGGCGTCGGCTGGCAGGTCCACGAGCACGCCGTGGCGGGCGCCTGGCCGCAGCCTTCGGCCGAGGCGCGCGCCGAGCTGGCCCGTGTCCTGGCCGAGCGGGCGGACGGCAGCGTCGTCCTCATCGACGGGCTGGTGGCCTGCGCCGTGCCGTACCTCGTGGTCCCCGAGGCCGAGCGGCTGCGCCTGGCGGTGCTGGTGCATCTGCCGTTGGGCGACGAGACGGGGCTCGCCCCCGGCCGCGCCGCGGATCTGGACGCGCTGGAGCGCAGGACGCTGCGCGCCGTCCCGGCGGTGGTGGCGACCAGCGACTGGGCGGCCCGCAGGCTGGTGGCCCACCACGGGCTCGCCCCCGGCCGGGTCCATGTCGCCGCGCCCGGCGCGGACCTCGCGCCCCCGGCGCCCGGCACCGACGGCGCCTCGCGGCTGCTGTGCGTCGCCGCGGTGACCCCGCGCAAGGGCCAGCATCAGCTGGTCGAGGCCCTGGCCGAGGTCGCCGACCTGCCCTGGAGCCTGCTGTGTGTCGGCGGCCTCGGCCAGGACCCCGGCTATGTCACCCGGCTGCGTGAACTGATCGACCAGCACGGCCTCGGCGACCGGGTGCGGATCGCCGGCCCGCGTGCCGGTGCCGATCTGGACGCGAGCTACGCCGCGGCCGACCTTCTGGTGCTCGCCTCGTACGCCGAGACGTACGGCATGGCGGTGACCGAGGCCCTGGCACGGGGCATTCCGGTGCTGGCCACCGCCGTGGGCGGGGTCCCGGAGGCGATGGGGCGGGCCCCCGACGGCGGGCTGCCCGGCGTTCTGGTGCCCCCGCGGGACCCGGCCGCGCTCTCGGCGGCGCTGCGGCGCTGGCTCGGCGAGCCGGGTGTACGGGGGCGGTTGAAGGCGGCGGCCCGGGGGCGGCGCGCCGCTCTTGACGGGTGGGAGACGACGGCGCGGCGCCTGGCCGAGGTGCTGGAACAGCTTCGATATGAACCCCGGAGGGCCGCATGAGCACCACGGATGTGCCGCTGTACCAGCCGGAGTGGCTGGAGTTGCGGGAGGGCGCGGACGCAGCCGCCCGCGCCCCGGAGCTCCTCGATCCGCTGCGCGCGTGGCTTGCGGGCCCCGGACGGCGGCCCGGCGGGCTGACGGTCCATGACCTCGGCTGCGGCACCGGCTCGATGGGCCGCTGGCTCGCGCCGCGGCTGCCCGGCCCGCAGCACTGGGTGCTGTACGACCGCGATCCGGCGCTGCTGGGCCGGGCCGCCGCGCAAACGCCCTCGACGACCGCCGACGGCAGCGGCGTCACGGTCCTGACCCGGCGCGCCGACCTCGGCCGGCTGACCGCGGACGACCTGGCCGGGGCCTCGCTGGTGACGGCCTCCGCGCTGCTGGACGTGCTGACCCGGGACGAGGTGAACGCGCTGGTCGCCGCGTGCGCCGGGGCGAAGTGCCCGGTGCTGCTCGCGCTGTCGGTGGCGGGGCGGGTCGAGCTCGCCCCGGCCGACCCGTTGGACGCCGAGATCGCGGAGGCGTTCAACGCCCATCAGCGCCGCGGTGGCCTGTTGGGGCCTGACGCGGTCACCGCGGCCTCGGAGGCCTTCGCGGAACGGGGCGCGACGGTGCGGGTGCACAGCAGCCCGTGGCAACTCGGCGCGGGTGAGTCCGCGCTGACGGCTCAGTGGCTGCGGGGCTGGGTCGGGGCTGCCGTCGAGCAGCGGCCGGAGCTCGCGCCGCGTGCCGAGGCGTATCTGGAGCGCCGTCTGACGGAGTGCGCGGCGGGCGGGTTGCGGGTGGTGGTGCACCACAGCGACCTGCTGGCACTGCCCGGGCAGCGGCCTTACGGGGGCGGGGTCTCATGAAGGCGGGGGCGCTGAAGGCCCGGCTCGGCACGGTCGCGGGAGCGGTCATCCTCGCCGTGGTGCTGTGGCGGGTGGGCACGGGCGCCTTTCTGGACGGCCTGCGCCGGATCGACGCCGTGACGCTCGTGGGCGCGCTCGGCCTCGGCCTGCTCACCACGGTGTTCAGCGCCTGGCGCTGGTGCGTGGTGGCCCGGGCGCTGGGCATCCGGCTGCCGCTGGGCCGGGCCGTCGCCGACTACTACCGGTCCCTGTTCCTGAACGCGGCGCTGCCCGGCGGTGTCCTCGGCGATGTGCACCGCGCGGTGCGGCACGGTCGCGACTCCGGCGATGTCGGCCGGGGGGTGCGCGCGGTGGTGCTGGAGCGGGCCGCGGGCCAGGTGGTCCTGGCCGTGGTCGGGGTGGCGGTCCTGCTGGCCCACCCGTCGGTGGCCGTGGCGGAGATCGGCCGCCTCGCGCACCACGTGGCGACGACGCCGGGCGCCCTGGCGGTACTCGCCGTGGTGTGCGCCCTGGCGGTGGTGGCCGCCGTACGGCGGCGTGGCGGTCCGGGTACCTCGCGGTGGCGGCGGGCGGTCCGCGCCGCGCTGGCGGAGGCGCGGCGCGGACTGCTGGCCCGTGGGAGCTGGCCGGGGGTGGCGGTCTCGTCCGTCGTGGTGCTGGCGGGGTATCTGGGGATGTTCCTGCTGGCCGCCCGGGCCGCCGGCTCAAGCGCCCCGGTGGCCGAGTTGCTGCCCTTGATGGTGCTGGCGCTGCTCGCCATGGCGCTGCCCCTGAACGTCGGCGGCTGGGGGCCCCGGGAGGGCGTCACCGCCTGGGCCTTCGGCGCCGCGGGACTGGGCGCTGCCCAGGGGCTGACCGTCGCCGTGGTCTACGGAGTGCTCACCTTCGCGGCGAGCCTGCCCGGCTTCGGCGTGCTCGTGGCGCAGTGGTGTGCCGGGTTGCGCCGTCCGCAGATCGATCTCGAAGAGGGTGTCCTCGCCGAGGTGGGCGCGGCGCATCGGCGGGCGGAGTGCCTCCCGCATGACGGTCGTACCGGCGAAGCGCAGCCCGGGGACGCCGTCGCCGAGCAGCACCGGGGCCACCGTGACGTAGAGCCGGTCCAGCGCCCGCTCGTGCAGGAACCGCGACACGGTGACGCCGCCGCCCTCGATCAGCACCCGGCCAAGGCCGCGGCGCGCCAGCGCCTCCACCAGGCGCCGGGGCGCGAACGCCTCGCTGTCCGGGAGGGTGAGTATGTCAACGCCGACGCTGTCGCCGTCGCCGTGCGCCGGGTGCCGGCCGTGGCCGCTGTCCGCGGCCACCACCCACAGGGTGGGAGCTGAGCCATCCGTGAACACCCGGCGTTGCGGTGGCACCCGGCCGTGCGGATCGAGGACGACGCGCACCGGGTTGGTCCCCGTGCAGGCGCGCACCGTGAGTTGGGGGTCGTCCGCGATGGCGGTCCCGGCTCCGACGACCACCGCGTCGGCGAGCGCGCGCAGGTGGTGCAGATGAGCGCGGTCCTCCTCCCCGGTGACATAGTCGGCGTCGCCCGTGCGGGTGGCGATGAAGCCGTCGAGGCTCTGGCCGAGTTGCGCGAAGGTGAGGCGCGGGCCGGCCAGACACAGCGGCAGATAGCGGTCGGTGAGCGCCCGCGCCGCGGGCGAGGCCTCTTCCCGCCAGCGCCGGGCGCCGTCGGGGCCGCGGACCAGGCCGGCGGCCTCGGCGTCCGCCGCGGACCGGATGGCGCGCAGCCGCTCCCAGGCCGCCGCCTCGTCGAGCACGGTCATCGCGCCTCCTTCTCGGTCAGCAGGGAGAGGTATTCGGCGAAGGAATCGACGAGTGCGGTGAGGAGTTCCTTTCCCTTCCCGGCGGACGCCAGGGAAGGGCGGCCGATGACTCCGGATTCCGTGTAGGCCGGCATACCGAGGGTGAGCAGATGTCTACGGTCGTCGGCGAGGAAATCAGCGGATTCATATCCGGGGCGGACGAGTTCGGAGTGAGCATGCAGGAGAATGGATGTCTCTACTTCCCCGGCATGCATATCGCTCGGTGCCGGGGTCTGGATTCCGGCTTCGGTGCGCGCGGTGTTCCAGTCCGCGGACCCCGGGAAAAGCGCCATGCGGGTACCGGTGGCGGCGGATTCCTGAACCACGTTGCGCAGCACGTAATTTCCGCCGTGCCCGTTGACCAGAACCAGGGCGTCGACACCGGATCGGCGGAGCGAATCGGCGATGTCCCGCACGACGGCGTGGAGGGTCGCGGCGGAAATGCTGACGGTTCCCGGCCAGGCCGCGTGCTCATGCGAACAGGAGATGGTGAGCGGAGGAAGGAGAAGGACCGGATATGCGGCGGCGATCTCCCGGGCTATGGTGCAGGCGATGACCGTGTCGGTCACCAGGGGCAGAAATGCGCCGTGTTGCTCGAAGCTGCCGATGGGGAGGACGGCGACGCCGGCCTTCCGGGCCCGTATGTCCTCGGTGGTGTCCGGCGGCAGCAGGCCCGGGGCCTGCGGTCGCGTTCCCGAACCGGTCATGTCTCTTTGGCCTTTCGCTCTGCGTTCCGTGTTTGTGCGCGTGATGCCAGGCTACGCGGTCCGGCGCACTTTCATCGACCGAACGTGATGAACCGGACAGCGAGTTGGTTTCCTTTGTCATTTTCGCGCACACCGCGAGTATTTTCCCGTTTTCCAGTTAGGATCAGAACATGACAGAAAGCGATGGCCCGTTCGGCGAGAACACTCGACCGTCAGGCGTCGAACGAGTGGCACAGGTCCAGCTGTCCACCGAGTACGGCGTTTTCCGCGCGGTCGGCTACCTGGACTGCATTCGCGGAGACGAACAAGTGGCGCTGGTTTACGGCGATATCCAGGGAGACAGAGCGCTCACCCGCGTGCATTCGGAGTGTCTGACCGGAGACGCCTTCGGCTCACGGCATTGCGAGTGCGGCGATCAGCTGTCCGCGGCGCTGCGCGCCATCGTGAGCGAGGGACGCGGCGTTCTGATCTACCTCCAGGGTCACGAGGGGCGTGGCATCGGGCTGCTGGCCAAGCTCCGCGCGATGCAACTCCAGGCGGAGGGGCTGGACACGGTGGAGGCGAACCTCGCGCTCGGACTCCCGGTCGACGCCCGCGACTACCGGGTGGCGGCGGACATGCTGCACGACCTCGGCGTGCGGTCCGTGCGGCTGCTGTCGAACAACCCGCGCAAGCGGGAGGCGCTGGTACGGCATGGCATCAAGATCGCGGAGCAGGTGCCGCTGCTGATCCCGCCGCGCGAGGAGAACCTCGCCTATCTCCAGGCCAAAGCGGACCGCCTCGACCATCATCTGCCGCATCTGAACGGCATGGCCGAACGCTCCTGACGGAAGCGTGGCCGGCGCCCGGGGCGCGGTGATCGGTGATCGGTGATCGGTGACCCAAGGTCCGGATCACTCATCACCGATCACCGCACCCCGGGCGGCCGCCGCACGGAAACTCACCCGCCGCGGAAATATACACCGCGCGCCGCCCCTCGGTCCCGAGAAAACCTTTCTTCGCGGGCGGCTATCGCCAGAACCCCGGGTAACGCCCAGGTCACGGTCTTTCCTTCGCTTAATTATATCCGTTGGTGAGCATTTCGCTCGCAAAGCATGTCCGGTGTGCGACACTTCGAGTCGTCCGCAGCAAGGACCCGCCGAGAAAGCGTTGTTCCGGCAGGCCCGATGCGACGGAAGCGGCCGTCGGCACGGCCTTTTGGCGACGGCCCGCAGTCGGGCCGTACGCTGCCCGGAAAGGAGTTGCGGCTGGAGTGGACAGTGAACCGGTCACGGTGACTGCCGCATACCGAGTGGACCCCGGCCAGGAGAGCGAGTTCTACGCCTGGGCCATTGCGATGCTGAATGTCACGGCCCGCCTTCCCGGTTACCTGGGCGGCGGCGTGCTGGGCTCCGGGCAGGGCCGCGCGGAGTGGCATGTCATCTACCGATTCGACAGAGAAGAATCCGCCCAGGCCTGGGAGTACTCGATGGAACGCGCCCGCTGGGCGGCCCGGGCGGGGGCCTTCGTACAGGAGACCGGGGTGCAGCGCATGGCCGGTCTGAAGAACTGGTTCGAAGGGCCGGTGCGGCCACTGCCGCCGCCCCCCAAATGGAAGCTCTGGCTCGTGAATTTGAGTGCGGTTTTCCCTCCCGTCCTCATGTTCAATGTGTTGGTGATCCCATTCCTGGCCGACACCAATTTCCTGCTGCGGACCCTTGCACTCTGTCTTGGCGTGACCGCGATGGTGACCTGGCTTGTTATGCCGCGCCTGCAAATGCTCCTGAAGAAGTGGCTCTATCCGCCGCTTCAGTCGATTCGGGGGCGTCACAAGCGGGTGGCGGCGAACGGCCCACGTTCGCGCCGGTAAAGCGCGCGGACCACGGGGGCCCCGGCCGAGGCGATGGCCCGGCCGGTAGTAAAGCGAGGAGGCAATACAGATGGACGTGCTGAAGACGCTCCTGATCGACCATCACGACTCGTACACCTACAACCTCTTCCAGTTGCTCACGGAGGTGAACGGCGAGGAGCCGACGGTGGTCCTCCACGACGCGCCGGAGCTCCTGGACCTGGTCGACCGTTCGGCCCTGTCCACGTTCGACAACATCGTGGTGTCGCCCGGCCCCGGCCATCCGGCCGACCCACGCGACTTCGGGGCCACCGCCCAGGTGATCGACCGGTCCCCGGTCCCGGTCCTGGGGGTGTGTCTGGGCCACCAGGGCATCGCGCTCGGCGCCCAGGCCCGGGTGTTGCCGGCCCCCGAGCCCCGCCATGGACATCTCTCCCGGATCCGGCACGGTGAGCGCGGGCTGTTCCGCGGACTCCCCCAGGACTTCACGGCGGTGCGCTACCACTCGCTGTGCGTGGCGGAGCCGCTGCCGCTGCCCCTCCAGGCCATCGCCTGGTCCGAGGACGGTGTGCTGATGGCGCTGCGGCACCGCACCCGGCCGCTGTGGGGTGTGCAGTTCCATCCGGAGTCCGTCCTCACCGGATACGGCCACCGCATCCTGGCCAACTTTCGCGATCTGACCCGCGAATACGCGGCGATGACCGCGGACGAGCCGTCCTCGCCCCCGCGCGCCCGCCCCGCGGCCGGCCCGGTGAAACACCCGGCGTTCTCAGACACGGCCGCCGCTGCCGCCACCGCTGCCGCATCCGAGACCACCCGGCAGCCGGTGGCCGCCGCGGACGGCGTCGGCTACCGGCTGCACTCCCGGTGGCTGGCCGTCCCCATCGACGCGGAGGCCGCCTTCACCCGCCTGTACGCGGACGCGCCGCGCGCGTTCTGGCTGGACAGCGCGCGGACGCGGTCCGGCGAGGCCCGCTTCTCCTTCCTGGGCGACGGACGGGGCCCGCTGTCCGAGTTCGTCCGCTACGACGTGGACCGGGGCGAGTGCGAGGTCGAGCGGGCCGGGGAGCCCGCGACCCGGGTGTCCGGCAGCGTCTTCGACTACCTCAAGAAGGAGTTGGCGCGCCGCCACGTCGACGCCCCCACCCTCCCGTTCGACTTCGCCGGCGGCTACATCGGGTACTTCGGCTACGAGCTCAAGGCCGACTGCGGCTCCCCCAACCGGCACCGGGCGAAGACCCCCGACGCCTGCTGGCTGTTCGCCGACCGGTTCCTCGCGGTCGACCACCAGGAGGGCGTCACCTACGCCCTGTGTCTGACCGAGGACACCGCCGAGGGCCAACGCGAGGCCGCGGAGTGGCTGGACGACACCATCACCACGCTCACCGGCATACCGGTGGGCGGCGAGCTCGCCCCGCCCCCGACGCCGTCCGCGGGCGACACCGCCGCCGTCGAGCCCTGGCTGGTGCGGGACCGGGAGCGCTACCTGGCCGACATCGAGGCATGTCTGCGGGAGCTGCGGGCCGGGACGAGCTACGAGATCTGTCTCACCGACTCGGCCTGGCTGCCCGCGCCGGACGACTCGTACGCCTTCTACCGCGCCCTGCGCCGCGTCAACCCGGCGCCCTACGCGGCCTTTCTGCGGTTCGGCGAGGCGGATGTGGCGTGCGCCTCCCCTGAGCGCTTTCTGCGCATCAAGCCCGACAGGACGGCCGAGGCCAGGCCGATCAAGGGAACGGCGCCGCGCGGCCGGAACGCCGACGAGGACGCCCGGGCCCGGGCCACCCTGGCCACCAGCCCGAAGACCCGCGCCGAGAACCTGATGATCGTCGATCTGCTCCGCAACGACCTGGGGCGGGTCTGCAAGCCGGGGACCGTGCGCGTCCCCGATCTGATGCACACCGAGAGCTACGCCACCGTGCACCAGTTGGTGTCCACCGTGCGCGGCCGGCTCCACGAGGACCGGGACGCCGTCGACTGTGTGCGGGCCTGCTTCCCCGGCGGCTCCATGACCGGCGCGCCCAAGACGCGGACCCTGGAGATCATCGACCACCTGGAGACCGAGGCGCGCGGCGTCTACTCCGGGGCGCTCGGCTTCCTCAGCTGCAACGGCGCGGCAGACCTCAACATCGTCATCCGCACCGCCGTGTTCACCGACGGCCGGATGCACATCGGCGCGGGCGGGGCCGTCGTCCTGGCGTCCGACCCGGCGGAGGAGTACCAGGAGATGCTGGTGAAGACGGCCGCGACGATGCGCGCCTACCGCGCCGCGGGCGCCCTGCCCCCCGCGGAGCCCGGCCCGGCGCTCCTGGCCGCCGCCGCGCCCGGCGGCCGCACCTCCGCCGAGGAGGCGGACCGGTGACCGCCCCAGCCGCGCCCGCGCCCCGGCCCGCGCAGGCGCCCGCGCCCGCCAATCTGGCCGAGTACCTCGCGGTGCGCGCCGAGCGGGAGGGGTGGTCGGCCCGGCCCGCCTTCGTGGAGGGCCACCGTGTGTGGACCCACGGCGAGATCCATGACCTGGCCGCACGCGTCTCCACCGTGCTGGCACGGCGGGGAGTGGCGGCGGGCGACCGGATCCTGCTCGCCCTGCCCGACGGGGTCCCCTGGGTGAGCACATTCCTGGCCACGGCGCGCCTGGGCGCGATCGCGGTCCTGGTCAATCCCGCGCTCACGGCCGACGAGCACCGCTTCATGGCCGAGAACTCCAAGGCGGTGCTCTGTGTCTCCGGGCCCGGCATCGAGGACCACTTCGAGGCGGATCGCTGGCTGGGGGCGGACCACCTGTCGGCGCAGGCCTGCACCGCTCCCCCGGCCACCGCCGCGCAGCCGGTGACCGCCCGCGCCCCGCTGTACATCCAGTACACCTCGGGGACCACCGGGCCGCCCAAGGGTGTGGTGCACTGCCACGGCGACCCGGCTGCCTACTGGGAGCTGATCGGCCAGGACGTCCTGGACATCGGCCCGCAGGACGTGACGTTCTCCGTGTCCAAGCTGTTCTACGCCTACGGGTTCGGCAACGCCTTCGTCTTCCCCCTCTTCTCCGGGTCGTCCGCGGTGCTGACCGGGGGCCGTCCGGGACCGGCGCTCACCGACGACCTCGTCGCCCGCCACCGGGTGACCGTCCTGTACTCCGTGCCGTCCGCCTACGCGGCGCTGGTGGACGAGCGGGGCGCCGGGCACACGGCCTGCTTCTCCTCGGTGCGCGCGGCCGTCAGCGCCGGTGAGGGGCTGCCCCTGACACTGGGGGAACGGGTCGGCGAGCTGCTCGGCGCGCCCGTCCTGGAGCAGATCGGCTCGACCGAGGCCGGGCACGCCTTCTGCGCCAACACGGTCTGGGACAACTCCCCCGGCACCGTGGGCCGTCCGGTGCCCCGGTTCGAACTGGAGGTGCGCGACGGCACCGGCGCCGCCGTGCCGGACGGCGCGGACGGCGAACTGTGGGTGCGCGGCCCGACGGTGACCCCCGGCTATCTGGGGCTGCCGGAGGAGTCCAGGGCCCGGCTGGTCGGCGGCTGGCTGGGCACCCGGGACCGGGTGCGCCGTGAGCCGGACGGCAGCTACCGCCATCTGGGGCGGGTCGACGACCTGGAGATGGTCGGCGGGATCACGGTCTCGCCGCTGGAGGTCGAGAACGTGCTGCGGCATCACCCGTCGGTGCGGGAGGTCGCGGTGGCCGCCGTGCCCGACGACCGCGGGGCCACGCGGCTGCACGCGTTCGTGGTCCCCGCCCTGCCCGCGGGGAAGGGCCCGGGGATCGACGGGCGGGCGCTCAGCGCGGATCTGATCGCCCTGGCCCGGCAGCGGCTCGCCTCCTTCAAGGCTCCCCGCGCGGTGCATCTGGTGCCTTCGCTGCCGCGCACGCCGTCGGGCAAGCTCCGCCGCCATCTGGTGCGGCAGGGGTCCTGGTGAGCGGCGGGCGCCCCGCGCCGAGGCCCGCCTTCGTGACGTACATCGAACGCGTAAGGAACCGGAAATGTTGCGACAGCTGATTCCCGAACACGGTTTCTACATCGGGCTGATGTTCCGGGAGGCCGCGGCCCGGCACGGCAATGTGCCGGTGACCCTGGACCGCCCCCTGGACATCGCCCCCGGGGCCGGTAGGGAACTGGGCTACGCCGAACTCGCCGACCTGGTCGACGACATGGCCGGGCGGCTGTGGGCGGCCGGGGTGCGGCCGACCGAGCACGTGGCGGTCCACAAGTCGGACAACGTCGACATCGCGCTGCTGGCCTGCGCGGTCTCGCGGATCGGCGCGGTGCCCGCGCTGTTGTCGCCCTCGCTGGACGGGGCGGTCACCGGGGTGCTGCTCGACCGGCTGCACGCGCCGTGGCTGATCACCGACCGCGCGACGCTCGAGGGCCCCCTGAGCGGGCTGGACACCGGGCTGGCGCGCGGTGTGCTGACGGTGGACGACGCACCGGACGGCCCGGGACACGCGGTCGAGCTGGCGAAGTTCGGCGGGGCGCCGCGGCGGCCCGCCGTACGCCTCCACCCCAGGGAACCCTCCCTGATCACCCACAGCTCCGGGACCACCGGGATCCCGAAGCTGGCGGTGCACTGCCCGTACACCATGTGGAACCGGCTGGTGCCGCAGAAGGCGCTGGGCAGGCCGACCCGTGGCGAGCCCGCAGCGCTCCACATGTCGCATGTGCACTCCCGCTTCTACCATCTGCTGGGCGTGCTGCTGCACTTCGGCAGCCCGCTGCTGCTGCTCGTCGACCCGGACCCGGAGCAGGCCGGCCCGCTGCTCGCGGCGCACCGCCCCGGCATCGTCGAGACCCATCCCAACACCTTTGTGCTGTGGGAGGACCTGGCCACGGCTCCCGGCGCGCCGCTGTCCAACGTCCGGGCCTACGGCTCCACCTTCGACGCGATCCATCCGCGCACCGTACGGCGGCTGCTGGGCGCGTCCCGGCGCCGCGCGCCGCGTCTGGTGCAGCTGTACGGGCAGAGCGAGACGGGGCCGGTGGTGTTCCGCCGGCACACCCGCCGCGGCGCGGAACACACGAGCGGGCGGCGGGTCGGCAACGCGATCCCCGGGTTCACCCGGATCCGGGTGGTGGACGAGCGCGGCCGCACGTGTCCGCCCGGCACTCCCGGGGCCATCGAGGCCCGCACCCGGGGCCGTATCCTCACCTACCTCGGCGCACCCGAGCAGTACGCCCGGCAAGTCGACCGGGGGTGGTGGCGGATGGGCGACATGGGCTACCGGGACCGGTGGGGCGGGCTGTATCTGATCGACCGGGAGGTCGACCAGATCCCCGAGCTGGACAGCAACCTGGAGATCGAGGACGCGCTGCTGTCGCGGCTCGGCGAGCTGCGCGAGGTGATCATCGTGCCCGGGCCGGACGAGCGGCCCGTGCCGCTGGTGTGCACACGCGGGGACAAGCCGCTGGAGGACGGCCGGTGGCGGCAGGCCACCGCGGACCTGCCGCGGCTGTCCGCGCCGGTGCACTGCCGCTTCCAGGACCTGCCGAGAACCGGCACCTGGAAGATCAAGCGCCTGGAGATCGCCCGGCTGCTCGTCTCCGGTGAGCTGCCCACGCTCTCCCCGGCGCGGACCGGGGCCTGACGTGGCGGAGCGGCGGCCGGTCCTGGTGGTGGGCGCCGGGCCGGTGGGGATGACGGCCGCGCTGGCCCTCACCGCCCGCGGAGTGCCGGTCACCGTGGTGGAGGCCGGGCCGCGGGGGCGGGTGCGGCCCGGCAGCCGGGCGCTGTTCGTGCACCGGCAGTCGCTGCGGCTGCTGGAGCGGGCGTGGCCGGGGCTGGGCGCGCGCATCGCGGCGTACGGGACGACCTGGCACACCCGGCGCACGCTCTACCGCGGCCGCGAGGTGTTCGCGCGGACCAACTCCCCGGCCGCCGACGGCGGGGAGCTGCCCGCCTTCGCCAGCCTCCGCCAGGTGGACACCGAGCGGTTTCTGTTCGAGGCGTGTGTCTCGGCGGGCGTGGAGTTCTGCTGGGACGCGGAGGTGAGCGACGCCCGGGTGGCCGGGGATGAGGTGGTGGTGTCCGCGGCCGACGGGCGGCGCTGGAGGTCGGGCCATGTGGTGGCCGCCGACGGCGCGCGGTCCGCGGTGCGCCGGGCGCTGTACATCCCGCTGGAGGGCGACAGGTCCGAGGGATACCACGTGGTGGTGGACGTGGCGGAGCCGGGCGACGACGGGCTGCCGGTCGAGCGGGTCTTCCACTACGAGCATCCGGGCGTCGGCGGCCGCAGTGTGCTGCGGGTGCCGTTCACCGGCGGTTTCCAGGTGGATATCCAGTGCCGCGCCGACGACCCACTGGAGTCCTTCGGCAGCGAGGAGGCGGTGCGCCGGTGGCTGCCGCCGCTGGTCGGCGAGCGGTACGGGGACCAGGTCCTGTGGGTGTCGCGGTATCACTTCCTGCGCAAGGTGGCCGCGTCGTTCACCGACCCGAAAGGACGGGTGCTGCTGGTCGGAGAGGCAGCCCATCTGTTCCCGCCCTTCGGGGCACGGGGGATGAACAGCGGAATAGCGGACGCGGTGGCGGCGGCCGAGGCGGTGGCGACGGCGCGCCGCGATCCGTCGCGGGCGACGGCGGCCGTCGGCGAGTTCGCCGCGGCGCGGCGCGCCGCGGCGGTGTTCAACAGCGCGGCCGCCGAGACCGCGCTGGCGCACCTGCGGCCCCGGCGCTGGGGACGGGTCAGACAGCGCGCCGCGGCGGCGCTGGCCCCCGTGGTGCCGCGCTGCGGATCGTGGCTGGAGCACGCCCCCTACGGGCCGCGCCACGGACCGCCGGGCGCACTGCCCGGCAGCCCCTCGGCCGGTAGATACTGAACCCGGCTCGGATCATGAAGGAGCACGTGAGGATGGAGATGGCCGTGGTGTGGCAAGTCGGCCAGGACGCGGGGAGCGAGCCGGACATCCGGGCGCTGATGTGGTGCGAGGACCGCGGCCTGACGCCGTGCCGGCCGGTCCCGGACACCGCGCTGCTGGCCGCCGATTCATGGCTGGTCGACGAGGGGCGGGTGCGTGGCCTTGAGCGGCATCGCCACCGGTTCGTCACGGCCTGCGCGGAGGCCACCGGCGACTCCCCGGCGCGGATCGAGAGGTTCTGGCAGGAGGCGGTCGACGCGCTGCCGCGCGCCGGTGCGTGGTTTCCGCGGGTGGAACTCGCCGGCCCCGAACCGGCCCGGCTGTTTCTGCGGATACGGCCCGCGCCGCCGCGTACCGGGAGCGTGGCCGTGTGGGTGGACGAGGAGGCCGACCCACGGACCCTTCCCCGCCGCAAGGGGCCCGACCTGTCCCTCCTGGCCGAGCTGCGCGGGCGGGCCACCGGGCGCGGGGCGCAGGATCTGATGCTCACCACGCCGGACGGGCTGGTGCTGGAGGGGACGACGGCGAACGTCCTGTGGTGGGAGGGGGACGTCCTGTGCCGTCCCTCCACCGAGCTGCCGTTGCTCGCGGGCGTGACAACGGCCCTGATCGAGGAGCGGGCCACGCGGCTGGAGGTGGCGGTGGAGCACCGCCGGCCCACCGCGGCGGACCTGGACGGCCGTGAGGTGTGGTTCGTCAACGCCCTGCACGGCATCCGGCCGGTCACCGAGTGGCTCGGCAGCCCCCTGCGTGCGGGGCCGGCCCGGCACGCGGCCTCCTGGCAGTCCTGGCTCGACACGGTGGCGGAACCGCTGCCCACGACGAATGGAGATTTCCGATGACGATGGCTCCCGGTACGGCACCGACGCCCCGGATGAATCTGAAGCAGCTGACGCCCAAGGTCTCGTCGGCGATGGGCGAACTGCACGCGGCGGCGGCGCTGGCGGCCGCGGAGGCGGGGGTCGAGCCCGAACTGCTGGAACTGATCAGGATCCGGGCCTCGCAGCTCAACGGCTGCGCCTTCTGCCTCGACCTGCACACCAAGGACGCCCGCGCCCACGGCGAGAGCGACCAGCGGCTCCACACGCTGAGCGCCTGGCGCGAGACGCCGTTCTTCACCGAGCGGGAGCGGGCCGCCCTCGCGCTGACCGAGGCGGTCACCTCGGTCCAGGACGGGCATGTGCCGGACGATGTCCACCGGGCCGCGTGCGAGGTGTGGGACGAGCCGCAGGTGGCGGCGATCATCTGGGCCGCGGTCGTCATCAACGCGTACAACCGCATCGCGATCAGCACCCGGATGATCCCGGGCTAGCGGGTGTCCGGCGGGGCTTTTCCCCACCCCGCCCCTTCCTGGTTCCAGTCGATGTGCGGCTCCGCCGCGTGGGGGGCTTTGCCCCTGGACCCGGGTCCGGGGCAGCGCCCCAGTTTCGGGAAGGGGCGGGGTGGGTGGAGCTACGCCGATGCGCGGCTCCGCCGCGTGGCGCCGCAGGCGCCACGATCCGCCGGACAGGGCCGAGTCCTCGGGGCATCGCGCCCGTGAGGGAAAACCAGATGCGGGCCGGGCGTGAGGGCTGGCAATCTGCCGCGGTGAATCGTGAAAAGATCTCCAGACTCGCCCACGCCGACCACTCGATCGCTTCCCCCGTCGCCGACGACGCGGTGCGCCGGCTGCTCGAAGTGGGCCTGCCGCGCGGCGACGAACGGGTGCTCGACCTCGGCTGCGGCGGCGGGGAGTGGCTGCTGCGCGCGTTGGCCGCGAACCCCAAGGTGCGGGCCGAGGGCGTCGATGTCTCGGAGCCCGCCCTGACCGACGCCCGCGCGGCGGCCGAGCGCCTCGGGGTCGCGGACCGGCTCGTCCTCCACCAGCAGGAGGCCGACGGGTTCACCTCCCCGCACTCCTTCGACCTCGTGCTCAGCGTCGGTGCCGCCCACGCCTTCGGCGGGCTGCTCCCCACGCTCGAGGCGGCACGCCGCCATCTGGCCCCCGGTGGGCGCGTCCTGATCGGTGACGGCTACTGGGAGCGCGAGCCGTCCCCGGAGGCCGTCGAGATGCTGGGCGAGTTCGACGACCTGGCGACCACCGTGGACCGGGTCGTCGCCGACGGATGGACCCCCGTCCACGGGCACGTCAGCACGCGCGGGGAGCTGGACGCGTACGAATGGGCCTGGACGGGGTCGCTGGCCGCCTGGGCGCTGGACCACCCCGAGGACCCCAGCAGCGCCCAGGCGCTCGAGACGGCCGCCGAACACCGCACCGGGTGGCTGCGCCACTACCGGGACTCCTTCGGCTTCGTCCATCTGATCCTGCGCAGGACCGAGGCGTAACCCGGCGCGCCCGGCCCGCCCGCTCCGCCACGCCGCGGCCGATTGCCGTCATGGGGCGACACGTCCCTGATTGAATCGGCGTACACATCGGCACATACCGGCATGATTCAGATCCGTGCCGGCCCCGCGGGACCGGGACGCAGGAGGCGGTGGCGCCCAGGTGAGCAGCACATCTCGCCCACCGGACGGCCGACGCGCGCGGCGCGTGGTGCGGGGCGGCCGCCCCGGCGGAATGACCCCGGGGGCGGTGACCCGGGCACGCGCCGCCGCGCCGGACCGGAGGGCGGCCGGGCGGGGCGGGGGCGAGCGCGTACACCCCGCGCTGCGCCTCGCGGCCGGGTACGCGTGGCGGCTGCTGGTGGTCGGAGCGCTCGTCTACGCGGCGTTCAAGGTGCTGGGGCGCTTCGAACTCGTCGCGGTCGCGGTGTTCCTGGGGCTGGTGGTGACCGCGGTGCTGCGGCCGCTGGCCGATCTGTGCGCGCGGGCGCTCCCCCGGCCGCTCGCGGTGGCGGTGGCGCTGATCGGCAGCATCGTCGTGGTGCTCGGCCTGCTGGCGCTGGTGGGCAGCGTGGCGGCCTCGGAGGCGGGCAAGCTGGTGGGCGAGTTCCGCGGCGGGGTGGGCCGGATCAGCCGCTGGCTGGAGCAGCCGCCGTTCCGGATCAGGCACGGCACGCTTCAGGGGCTGCACGAGCGGATCAGCACCTTCGTCTCGGCCCACCGGGGAGCGCTGATCAGCCGGGCGGTCAGCGGCGCCAACCGGGCCGTGGAAGCGCTCACCGGCGCGGCACTGGCCCTGTTCTGCTCGGTGTTCTTCATCTACGGCGGCGACCGGATGTGGCTGTGGTTCCACGCCCAGCTGCCCGAGTCCGCCCGGTCGGTGTGGGACCGGGGGGCCCGGGCGGCGTGGACCACGTTCGCGGGCTACACGCGCGGCATCATCATCGTGGCGGCCGCCAACGCGACGATGGTGGGCATCGCCCTGTTCCTGCTGCGGGTGCCGCTGGCGCTGCCGCTGACGGTGCTGGTGTTCTTCGCCACCTTCATCCCGCTGATCGGCGCGCCCATCGCGCTGGCCGTGGCGACCGTGGTGGCGCTGGCCGGGCGGGGCCCGGTCATCGCCGCCGCCGTGGTGGTGCTCATCGTCGTCATCGGCCAGATCGAGGGCCATGTGCTGCACCCGCTGGTGATGAGCTGGGCGGTGCAGCTGCACCCGGTGGTCGTGGCGATCTCGGTCATCGCCGGCAGCCTCGTCGCCGGGGTGATCGGCGCGATCGTGGCCGTGCCGATGGTGTCGGTCGTCTGGTCCGTGGTGCGCACGCTGCGCTCCGAGCCCTGACGGCGGCTCACACCTTGCCGCGCCGCGTGGCGCCGGCCGCGAAGACGGCGCCGAGCAGCAGCGCGGACAGGGCGGCGACAGCCGCCGCGGGCGGTCCGGCCGGGTGGCCGCCGGACCGGACCGCGCCCATGAAGTCGAGCAGCGGCAGACCGTTGGCGGTCGCGTACCACAGCGGCAGATAGACGGCCTGGAAGAGCCGGTGGGTGCGGCTGAGCGTGCCCAGGGCCAGGGCCAGCGACGGGACGAAGAGCGCGCCACCGGCCCAGGCGCCGGCCCCGGCCCAGTCGGCCGCCGCGACGAACCGCACCAGCGGGGCGAGTGCGGCCAGCGCCGTGACCGCGAGCCCGGACAGCCATTCGGCGAGCGTTCCGCGGCGCCGTGCCGGGTAGGCGCCGAGCAGCGACTCCACGCCGTACTCGTGGCGCTGGGTGCCCAGGCGGGACCAGATGAGGACGGGCCAGATCCAGGCCGCCGGGAGGACGAACCGGGGTATCGCCGAGAGCGGCGCCACCAGACCGGCGACCGTGATGGCCGCGGCGACCGCCCACCACCACGGCGGGGTGCCCTGGAGGAGGATGCGGAGCTCGCCGGCCAGCAGCCGCCCGAGGGCGCCGCCCGGGCGCACCTCGGTGCGCGGCGGCCCGGTGAACACCGGCGCCGTCGGGTCCGCCGCGGGCGCGGGCGGGGGTGTGCCGCCCGGCCGGGCCTGCCGGGGCGGCGGCACCGCGCCGCCGCGGGCGGGGTCGAACCGGCCGAACCAGAGGGCGGGGAGGAGCGCCACCAGGGCCGCCGCCAGGACCAGGGTCAGCCGTGCGGCCACGAACTCCGTGCCCGGGGTGAACCCGTGCCACTCGAAGGTCCGCAGTGGAAGGTCGACGTAGGTCAGGCCCAGGCTGAACTCCTGGCCGGACAGATCGAGGCCGCGGGCCGTCATGTCGCCGTGCATCGAGACGACGACGCCGTGCACCCCGAGGCCGCCGAGCGGTGCGCCGGGCCCCTGGCCGCCGAACGCGACGGCCAGCCACACGAAGAACCAGATGACGTTTCCGAGCCCCTTGCGCAGCAGGGGCGTGGCGTCGAACAGCAGCGCGGCCGCAGCCGTCGCCGCCACCAGGGGGAGGGTGATCAGTGCGAAGGGCAGCAGCAGCGGGCCGGGTTCCACGGTGCCGGACTCGCCGCGGGCCAGTTGCATCACCGGCGCGGTGAGCGCGAGCACCGCCGCCATGGAGCCGAGCACCATCGCGTTGCTGAGGAATTTCGCCGCGAGGTAGCCGGAGCCGCGCAGTGGTGTCGCGGCGAGGAGCCGGCCCACGCCGGTGGCCTCGTCCCGGGCGACGGTGCCGCGTACGACGTAGAAGCCGCCGAGCGTCAGCCACAGCGCCCCGGCCAGCGCGGTCGCCATGCCGGTGTAGGCGCTGTTGTAGACGCCGCGGTAGTCGCCGAGCTGCATGATGACCCAGCGGGTGCCGGGGTCCGGCACGGCCAGGTAGCCGAGGCCGACCGCGGCCGCCAGGGTCAGCGCGTAGGCGGGGCGCCGGGCCCGCTCCCGGAAGTCGGCGAGGGCGAGCCTGCCGAGCCGGCCGGCCGTCATCGCCGCGCCTCCCACCGCGGGTCGGCGAGGGGAATGTCCGGTGGGACGTCCGGTGGGACGTCCGGCTGATGGATGACGGCGAGGTAGGCGTCCTCCAGATCCGGGGCCACCGGTTCCGCGTCCGGGTACGGCGCCTCGGGGGCCAGCAGCCGCAGCCGTACCCCGGCGGCCGTGCGCACGGCGCGGCTGACCGGGTAGCGCGTCTGCGCGGCGGCGGCCTGCTCGGGGCCGACCAGCGCCTCCCACACCTGCCCGGCCACCTCGCCCAGCAGCTCCTCGGGGGTGCCGCGCCGCCGCAGCCGCCCGTCGGCGACCACCGCGATGTCGGACGCCACTGATTCGACGTCGGAGACGATGTGTGTGGACAGCATCACCACCCGGTCGGCGGCCAGTTCGCTGAGCAGGTTGCGGAAGCGCACCCGCTCCTGCGGGTCGAGGCCGGCGGTCGGCTCGTCGACGACGATCACCCGCGGGTCGGCGAGCAGGGTCTGCGCGATGCCCACCCGGCGCAGCATCCCGCCGGAGTATCCGCCCAGGGGGCGTCCGGCCGCCTCGGTGAGGTTGACGAGTTCGAGCAGTTCGTCGATGCGGGCGCGCGCGGCGCGGGCCGCGATGCCCTTCGCCGCGGCGAGGTAGGAGAGGAATTCCCGCGCGGTCAGGTGGGGGTAGACGCCAAAGTCCTGCGGCAGATAGCCGAGCGCCCGGCGCAGGACGTCCGGCCGCGCCACCGCGTCCACCCCGTCGTACAGGACTCTTCCGGCGGTGGGGCGGGTGATGGTGGCGGCCATCCGCATCAGAGAGGACTTTCCTGCGCCGTTGGGGCCCAGCAGACCCAGCAGGCCGGGGCCCAGACGGAGCGTCATGTGGTCGACGGCGCGTTTTCCGCCCCGGTAGACCTTGCTGACATCGATCAGTTCGAGCATGGGGCCACTGTCGCCGGGCGGGGTGTGCGGGCGCTTCGCGGCGGGGAGGGAATTCCGCTTCCCCCGGTCGAGGGAAGGCGTCTCTGGCTCTCAGGGGGGAGGCGGATCCGGTGGGGTGGCCACGATACTTGTGCCCGTGTGGAGAGCCCCCGACTGGAAATGGCCCTGGTGGCAGGCGATCGGCTGTGCGGACACCGTGCGGGGCTGGGCGTACGCGCTGACCGGCGCGGCCTGGAGCCTGCCGCCGATCGCGGTGGCGCTCGCCGTGGCGGCGGGGGCGGCGCGGTCGTGGCCGGCGGGGCTTCGCTGGCTGTGTTTCGGTGCCGTGTTCGCGGCGCTGCTCGCGGCCGCCGGCCGCCCGCGCGCGGTGCGCGCGAGGTGTGTCCGCCTGGCCAACCGGCTGCTGCGCACCGGCCTGCCCGCGCCCGTCGCGTCCCCCGGCGCCGGCCGGCCCGACGTGCTGCGCACCCCGGCGTGGCTGGCGCTGCACATGGCGGTGGGCTGGGCAGTGGTGGCCGTGACGGGCCCGCTGGTGATGGCGGCGGCGGTGCTGCCCGCGGTCTGGCTCGGCGGTGGCGAGCGGATCGCCCTGCTCGGTCTGTCGGTGCGGGTGGCGGGCGGCTGGCGGGGCGGGTGGGCCCCGTTCGCCGCGGTCGGCTGCCTCGCGGTGGCGGCGTGGGTCTGCGCGGGCGCGGTGGCCGTCCTGCGGTCGGCGGCCCCGGCCCTGCTCGGCCCCCGGCCGGCCGAGCGGCTGGCCGCGCTCGAGGAGCGGACGCGCCTGCTGGCCGGGCGCAACCGGCTGGCCCAGGAGTTGCACGACTCCATCGGGCACACCCTCACGGCCGCCACCATCCAGGCCGCCGTGGCGGCGGAGTTGATGGAGCGGGAGCCGGAGGCGGCCCGGCGCGCGCTCAGCAGCATCGAGGAGTCCTCCAGGAGCGCGATGGACGACCTGGACCATGTGCTCGGCGTGTTGCGGGAGGGCAAGGCGCCGACGGCCCCGCAGCACACCCTGGGCGATCTGCACGCCCTGCTGGAGCGGGTGCGGCTGACCGGCACCGAGGTGCGCGCCGACATCGACGGCGACTGGGCGCGGGTCCCGGCGGCCGTGTCCCGGGAGACCTACCGCATCGTCCAGGAAGGGCTGACCAACGCCCTGCGCCATGCCCACCGGGCGCCGGTGACGCTGCGCGTGGCGGTGACGGACGACTGGCTGGTGGCGGAGCTCAGCAACCCGATGGCGGGCGCCCGTGCGCTCGGGCTCACCCGGCCCGGGCGGCGGGGGCAGGGCCTGGCCGGGATCGCCGAACGGGTGCGGCTGCTGCGCGGCGAGGTCACCACCGGGCCCGCGCCGGACGGCCGGTGGCGGCTGCTGGCCCGGATACCACTACGGTCGGCGCCATGAACGACGCGCCCATGAACCACGCGCCTGTGACCGTGCTCATCGCCGACGACGAGGAGCTGACCCGCACCGGGCTGCGGGCGCTGTTGTCGGCCAAGCCCGACCTGGAGGTGGTGGGCGAGGCGGCGGACGGCGGGGAGGTGCTGCCCCTGGTCCGGGCCACCCGCCCGGATGTGGTGCTGATGGATGTGCGGATGCCCGGGATGGACGGCATCGAGGCGACCAGGCAACTGCGGTCGGCCCTGGACGAGCCGCCGAAGGTCGTGGTGATCACGACCTTCGAGAGCGATGACCACGTCTATGACGCGCTGCGGGCGGGCGCCGACGGCTTCCTCCTCAAGCGCACCCCGGCGCAGGCGATCGCCCACGCGATACGGCTGGTGGCCACGGGGGACTCGGTGCTCTTCCCCGACGCCGTGCGCAGGCTGGTGGCGGCCCGTCCGCTGCCCCTGGCCGGCCCGGCCGCCGGCCAGGCGCCGCTGACCGTCCGTGAGACCGAGATCCTGCGGCTCATGGCGACCGGCCTGTCCAACCCTGATATCGCGGGCCACCTGACGGTCAGTCTGGAGACCGTCAAGACGCATGTGAGCAATCTGCTGACCAAGCTGGGCGCCCAGAACCGCACCCAGGCCGTGATCCTGGCCTATGAGTCCGGCCTGGTCGTCCCCGGTGGCCGCTGAGCCGACGGAGGCACCGGCAGGGACGGGCCGGACCGCATGGCGCCTGGGAGAACCCCTAGAGGTTTCCCCGGAGCGACCCCACCGCCCGCCATTGGTATGGACATATCAAGTCCGCGCACTCTAGGCTCCTCCGCGATCGGCCATGAGAGCGCTCTCAGGTCTCCCCCTGTTCTGCCCTCGTCCCGCAGTGCGACAGAAGGAGAACTGCCATGCGACGCACGACCGCCGTCCGTGTCGGCCTGTCCGCCCTACTCGTCCTCGGCTCCCTCTCGGGGGCCGGAGCCGCGCTCTCCACCGCCACGGCGGCTCCGAGCTCCGACTCGTCCGCGCCCTCCACGAAGCTCGTCAGCGCCCTCGGCCGCGATCTGGGGCTGACGGAGGGCCAGGCGCGGGCACGCCTGAGCCAGGAAGCGACGGCCATGAAGCTGGCGCCGAAGGCCGAGCGCGCCGCGGGCAAGGCGTTCGGCGGTTCCTGGTTCGACGCGGACACCGGAAAGCTGGTTGTCGGCGTCACCGGCGAGAAGCAGGCCGAGGCCGTGCGGGCGACCGGCGCCACCGCCCGGACCGTCCGGCACACCGCGAAGGAGCTCGACGCGGTGAAGGCGAGACTCGACGACAAGGCCGGGAAGAAGGCCGCCCCGGCCGGGGTGAGCAGCTGGCGCGTCGACCCGAAGGCGGGCAGCGTGGTGATCTCCGTACGCCGGGGGTCCGAGGGCGACGCCGCCGTACGCGCGTTCGTCGACGAGGCGAAGAACCAGGCCGCGCGGGCGGGTTCGGTCCCGGTCGCGGTCGAGAAAGCCGCCGCGCAGGCGCCGGCCACCCTGGCCGCGGGCACGGTCGGCGGCGACCCGTACTACACCGGCAACGTCCGCTGCTCCATCGGCTTCTCGGTACAGGGCGGCTTTGTCACGGCCGGGCACTGTAGCGGGGCCGGCGCCTCCGTCAACGGCTGGGACGGCTCGTACATCGGCAACTTCCAGGGCTCGTCCTTCCCCGGCAACGACTACGCGTGGGTCAGCGTCGGCAGCGGCTGGTGGACCGTCCCGGTGGTGCTCGGCTGGGGCACGGTGCCCGACGCGCTGGTCCGCGGCTCCGCGGAGGCCCCGGTCGGCGCCTCGATCTGCCGCTCCGGGTCCACCACCCACTGGCACTGCGGCACGGTGCTGGCCAAGAACGAGACGGTGAACTACAGCCAGGGCGCGGTGTACCAGATGACCAAGACCAATGTGTGCGCCGAGGGCGGTGACTCGGGCGGTTCGTTCATCAGCGGCGACCAGGCCCAGGGCGTGACCTCCGGCGGCTGGGGCAACTGCTCCAGCGGCGGCGAGACCTGGTTCCAGCCGGTGAACGAGATCCTGTCGGTGTACGGACTGCGGCTGCACACCGCCTGAGGGCCGAGCGCCTGAGGGCGGACGTGGGAGGCGGGCCGTGTCCGGCCCGCCTCCCACTGTCGGCTATCGGGTCACACCCGCACCACGTCCGCGATGTCCATGGGGAGCCCGGTGGCGAAGGACCGGTTGGCCGCCAGGCCCGCGGCCAGGGCGAGCGCCCCGTCCACCTCGTTCGCCCGCAGCCCGGCCGCGTCACCGGTGTCGGGCGCGGCCTCGGGGTCGGCGGACCCGTAGAGGGCGTCCAGCATGCGGGCGTCGCCGCCGCCGTGTCCGGCGTGGTCGAAGTCCGTGACGGCCACCTCGTGCGGGGGCTCCCACAGGGGGTGGACGGTGATGCGGTGGCCGCCCGCGTTGGCGAGGGCGGTGTCGCCGTGGACCGCGCCCTTGGCGGAGGCGAGACGGGCCCGGGGCGGCTGCCACAGGCTCTCCTCGACCTGAAGCTCGAGGCGGCCGCGGGTGCCGTTGAACATCACCCGGTAGCCCTCCCACGGCGAGTAGGCGGTGAGGTGGTACGTCATGGTGGCGCCGGTGGAGTAGCGCACGAGGAGCGCCATGTCGTCCTCGATGGTGATGTCGTCACCGAAGACGTTGCGGTCGCGCAGATAGCCGTCCTCGGCCTCCGCCCGCAGATACAGGGAGTTCAGCGCCTCGTTGTCCTCCAGGTGGACGGCGAAGGGGTCGTCGGCCGCGGCCTGCGCCCCATGGGCCCGGTCGTAGTCGCGCCGGTAGCCGGTGCGCTCCCCCGCCTCCCGGCCGTAGAAGGCGAGCCGCCCGTAGCCGAAGACCTGCTCGGGGCGGGCGCCGAGCCACCAGTTGACGAGGTCGAAGTGGTGGCTGGACTTGTGCACCATCAGGCCGCCGCTGTTGGCCTTCTCGCGGTGCCAGCGGCGGAAGTAGTCGGCGCCATGGCGCACGTCGAGCAGCCACTCGAAGTGCACGGACAGCACATCGCCGATGGCGCCTTCGGCCAGCAGCCTGCGCACCCGCTCATGGACGGGGTTGAAGCGGTAGTTGAAGGCCACGGAGAGGCTGTTGCCGGTGCGGCGCACCGCCTCCAGGATGCGGGCGCAGCGCTCGGCGTCGACGGTCATGGGCTTCTCGGTGACGACGCGCGCGCCGTGCTCCAGGGCGGGGACGATGTAGTGGTCGTGGAGCGCGTCCACGGTGGTGACCAGCACCTCGTCGATGTCCTCGGTGCGCAGCAGCCGTTCGAAGTCCTCAGCGCCGTACGCGGTGGCCGCCGGGCGGCCCGCGGCGGCGAGCAGGTCGTTGTGGTGGGCGATCCGCACCGGGTTGGGGTCGCACAGGGCGGCGACATGCAGTTGCGGGCGGCGGGAGAAGGCTTCGGTGAAGGTCTGTGCTCGGTGGCCGGTGCCGACGATGGCGACGCGCCTGGCTGGGGTGGTGGCGACCATGCGATTCCTCTCCCGCTGCTGGCTGATTGAAGATCCAGGGAAGAGTTGCATTCGTTTGCAGACCCGTCAATGGTCATGGGGGAAGTGACGGGGCGTCTGCCGCGGCCATGGGATGAAACGAGTGGGAACGATTGCAGGGACGCCTGCGACGGCGTATGCGCATAGCCATTAGCCACTATAGATCCGATCTATTGCACCGCCTCTCCCCTTCTTTCCCCTCAACAGCACCCAACCCCTCCCCAGTTATCGGATGACTAGGTAACGTATCGGGCTCGGGAGGCAATCATGGCGAGATCTGTCAGACGCACCACCCTGGCTCTTCTGCTCAGCGGCGTGCTCTCGATGACGCTGTTCGTCTCGGCACCCGCACATGCCCAGGACTCCGCGTGGACCGTGAGCGGCCCCTCGGCGCGCTCCGGCCCGCAGGCCCGGCTGCAACTCGACGCGGCCACGGGCGCACTGACGCTCCAGGTGTCGCGGGGCGGCCGTACCGTGCTCGAGCCTTCGCCCGTCGGCATCCGCACCGAGAGGGCGGATCTGTCGCGGGGCCTGCGTTTCCTGGGGCGCGAGCGACATGTGGTCGCGGAGCGCTACCGGACCACCGCCGGCAAGGACCGCTCGCGCAACGTACGCATGACCGAGACGAGGTTCCGGTTCCGCGCCGGCGAGGGCACCCGGCTCGACCTCGTGGTCCGGGTCTCGGACGACGGCGTCGCCTACCGCTATGTCCTGCCGGAGGGCAGCGGGGACGTCCTCGGCGAGACCTCGGCCTTCACCCTGCCGGCGGACGCGACCGCGTGGCTGGGCGCCTACCGGCGGGACAACGAGAACCTGTTCAACGAGTACCCGGCGGCCACCGCGCCGACCGGCGAGTACATGGCACAGGCGCTGTTCGAGACGCGGGGCGGCTACGCCCTGATCGCCGAGTCCGACCTGACCGGCCGCTACTCCGCCGCCCGCCTGGTGCACGAGGCCGGCCGACCCACCTATCGCATCGGGCTGTGGGACGAGCGCGTGGAGTCCGACGGCGGGCTGAGCACACCGTGGCGGGCCGTGGTCGTGGGCGACCTCGCGACCGTCACGGAGTCCACCTTCACCGACGACCTCGCGCCCGCCTCGCGGGTCGCCGACACCTCGTGGATCCGGCCGGGGCCCGCCCTGTGGACCTGGCTGGCCGGGGGGCGCCCGGCCGGGCAGAGCCTGTCCATGCAGAAGGGTTATGTGGACTACGCGGCCCAGCGCGGCTGGCCGTATGTCGTGGTCGACGCGGGCTGGTACTTCGACCCGGACCAGTGGGATGTGACCGACCCCGACTGGCAGACGAACAGCTGGATGCCGGAGCTCGTCGGGTACGCGCGGGAGCGCGGCGTCGGCATCCAGGTCTGGATGCACCAGCGCGACCTGGACACGGCCGAGGAGCGCGCGCAGTGGCTGCCCACCCTGGAGCGGTGGGGCGTGAAGGGCGTGAAGATCGACTTCATGGACTCCGAGTCCCAGACCACGCTGCGCTGGTACGACGAGATCCTCCCGGCCACCGCCGCCCACCACCTGCTCGTCAACTTCCACGGCTCCACGATTCCCAAGGGCATCCAGCGCACCTGGCCGCAGGTGATGACGATGGAGGGGGTCAACGGCGAGGAGAAGCGCGTCAACACCGCGCAGCACCTGGCCATCCTCCCCTTCACCCGCAATGTCATCGGCTCCATGGACTTCACCCCCGGGGCCTTCCACCGCCCGCAGCGCCCGAACGCGGCCTCGGACGCCGGGGAGCTGGGGCTGTCCGTGCTGTACGAGTCGGGCATCCAGAACCTCGCGGGCACCCCCGAGTCGTACGACGCGCGCCCGCTCGCCCGGGGCTTCCTCGAACAGCTCCCCGCGGCCTGGGACCGCACCCGGCTGCTCACCGGGCGGCCGGGCGACAGCGCGGTGCTGGCCCGGGAGAGCGGCGGGCGGTGGTTCATCGGCGGCACCTTCGCCGGTGCCGCCCGCACCGCCGAGGTGCCGCTGCGGCTGGGGCCTGGCACCTGGCGGGTCGACCTGGTCCTCGACGGCCCGGACGCGCCGGGCGGCCTGGTCCGTGAGTCCCGGGTGGTGCGCGGCGGGGACACCCTGTCCGTACCGGTCGTCGCGGACGGCGGCTTCGCGGCCATCGCCTGCCGCCCGCAGCCCGGCCGCACCAGCTGCGACCGGCCCGCTTCCTGAGCCGGGAGCACGGTACGCGCCCCCGCCCGCTACGGCGAGCGGGGGCGCTCAGCTCACCCGGCCACCGCCGCCGCGCACCTCGATGCCGTCGAGAAGCCTGCGGGTGGCCTCGGCCACCGCCTCGACGGCCTGGTCGAACACCTCGCGGTTGTGGGCGGCGGGCGCGCGGAACCCGGACACCTTGCGGACGTACTGGAGGGCGGCCGCCCTGATGTCCTCGTCGTGGATCTCGGGCGTCATGGGCGGGCGGAGTGTCTTGATGCTGCGGCACATGCCTCCAGTGTGCGCCCCGGCTGTGACAACGGGGGGCTTCAGTCCCCGAGGTGGTCGATCTCCCGCATCTTGTTGGTCGCGTCCAGGGCCGCGACCTTGTAGGACTCGGCGAAGGTCGGGTAGTTGAACACCGCGTCGACCAGGTAGTCGACGGTGCCGCCGCAGCCCATCACCGCCTGGCCGATGTGGATGAGCTCGGTGGCGCCGGTGCCGAAGCAGTGCACCCCCAGCAGCCGCCGGTCCTCCGGGGACACCAGCAGCTTGAGCATGCCGTGCGAGTCGCCGACGATCTGGCCGCGGGCCAGCTCGCGGTAGCGCGAGACGCCGACCTCGAAGGGCACGCACGCGTCGGTGAGCTGGTCCTCGGTGCGGCCGATGAAGCTGATCTCGGGGATGGTGTAGATGCCGATGGGCTGGAGGTCGTGGATGGGGTTCACCGGCTCGTCGCAGGCGTGGTACGCGGCGCTGCGGCCCTGCTCCATCGAGGTGGCGGCGAGCGCGGGGAAGCCGATGACGTCGCCGACGGCGTAGATGTGCGGCACGGCCGTGCGGTAGTGCTCGTCCACCGTGATCCGGCCCCGCTTGTCGGCGGTGAGACCGGCCCGGCCGAGGTCGAGTTCGTCGGTCAGCCCCTGGCGTCCGGCGGAGTACATGACCGCGTCGGCGGGGATCTTCTTCCCGCTCTCCAGCACGGTCAGGGTGCCGCGGGCGTGGCGCTCGACCGCGGCGACCGTCTCGCCGAAGCGGAAGGTGACGGCCAGGTCCCGCAGCCGGTACTTCAGCGCCTCGACCACCTCGACATCGCAGAAGTCCAGCATGCCCTCGCGCTGCTCGACCACCGTGACCTTGCTGCCCAGGGCGGCGAACATGGAGGCGTACTCGATGCCGATCACCCCGGCGCCCACGATGACCATGGAGCGCGGCACCCGCTCCATGTTCAGGACGCTGTCGGAGTCCATGATCGTCCGTTCGTCGAACGCCACGGTCGCCGGGCGCGCCGGCCGGGTGCCGGTGGCGATCACGATGTGCTGCGCGGTCAGCAGCTGCTCATGGCCGTCGGCGTCGCGGACGGCGACGGTGTGGTCGTCCACGAAGCGTCCGGTCCCCGCGAAGAGCGCGACCCGGTTGCGGGACAACTGGCTGCGGATGACGTCCACTTCGCGGCTGACCACGTGCTGGGTACGGGCGGTCAGGTCGGCGACGGTGATCTCGTCCTTGAGCCGGTAGCTCTGGCCGTACAGATCGCGCTGGGTCAGGCCGGTGAGGTAGAGCACCGCCTCCCGTAGGGTCTTGGAGGGCACGGTCCCGGTGTGTATGGAGACACCGCCGACCATGTCGGGCCGGTCGACCACGGCCACGCGGCGGCCCAGTTTGGCCGCGGCGATGGCGGCTTTCTGGCCACCCGGGCCGGATCCGATCACGAGCATGTCAAAGTCGGGCACCCGAGAAGTCTGGCACCCGCCGCCGCCCGCCCGGAAGAGCGAAGGCTCCGGAAGATCGAGGGCTGCGGAAGATCGAGGGCTCCGGCGGAGCGGGACGCCCGTCCCGCGGCCTCAGGCGCGGCGGTCGGGGCGGCGGCCGGGGGGCTGGCGCGGCTCGGGGCGGGTGGTGGGCTCGGGGATCTTGCGCTTCTGCGGCGACTTCTCGGTGACGGTGAGCGGCCGGCCGTAGTGGCGGATCTCCAGCGGGGCGCCGCGCACCATGGTGTAGACGGCCGAGGTCTCGGTGATCTCCACCCGCAGGCTTCTGCCCAGCCATTGGACGGTGAAGGCCAGCCGGGCCAGCTTCTCCGCCGGCAGCTTGGGGGAGAAGTCGAGAGTGCCCTCGCAGTGGCGCATGCCGCCGAACCCGGCCACCAGCGCCATCCAGGTGCCCGCCAGCGAGGCGATGTGCAGTCCGTCGCGGGTGTTGTGCTCCAGGTCCCTGAGGTCCATCAGAGCGGCCTCGCCCAAGTAGTCGTAGGCCAGGCGCAGATGGCCCACCTCGGCGGCCATGACGGCCTGGGCGCAGGCGGACAGGGAGGAGTCGCGGACGTTCAGCCCCTCGTAGTAGGCGAAGTTGCGCGCCTTCTCCTCCACGGTGAAGGAGTCGCCGCGCAGATACATCGCCAGCACCAGGTCGGCCTGTTTGACGACCTGCTTGCGGTACAGGTCGAAGTAGGGGAAGTGCAGCATCAGCGGGTACTGGTCGGGGTGTGTGCCCTCGAAGTCCCACACCTGGTGGCCGGTGAAGTCGGCCGACTGCTCATGGACGCCCAGGGTTTTGTTGTACGGGATCGTCATGGCCTCGGCGGCGTCCCGCCAGGCCGCGGCCTCCTCGTCGTCCACCCCCAGCGCGGTGCCCTGGTCCGGGTGGCGCTCGACGACGTCCGCGGCGGCGCGCAGGTTCGACTGGGCCATGAGGTTGGTGTAGACGTTGTCGTCGCCGAGCGCGCTGTACTCGTCCGGGCCGGTCACCCCGTCGATGTGGAAGCGGCCGTGGTGGTCGTGGTGGCCCAGCGAGCGCCACAGCCGGGCCGTCTCCACCAGCAGTTCCACCGCGCTGTCGCGTTCGAACTCGTCGTCGCCGGTGGCCGAGACATAGCGCACCACGGCGTCGGCCACATCGGCGTTGACGTGGAAGGCCGCCGTGCCGGCCGGCCAGTACGCGGAGCACTCGGAGCCGTCGATGGTGCGCCAGGGGAAGGCGGCTCCGTGGTGGCCGAGCTGGCGGGCCCGTTCCCGGGCGGCGGGCAGTGTGGACTGCCGCCAGCGCAGCGCCTCGGCGACGGATTCGGGGAAGGTGTAGGTGAGCAGCGGCAGCACGAAGGTGTCGGTGTCCCAGAAGGAGTGTCCGTCGTAGCCCGCCCCGGTGAGGCCCTTGGCGGGGATCGCCCGCTCCTCCGCGCGGGCCCCGGCCTGGAGCACATGGAAGAGGCCGAAGCGCACGGCCTGCTGGATCTCGGCGTCGCCCTCGACCTCGACGTCCGCGCGGTTCCAGAAGCGCTCGAGCCAGTCCCGCTGCTGGTCCACCAGGCCGTCCCAGCCGGTGCTCGCGGCGCCGGCCAGCGCGGCCTCCACCTGGTCGCGGACGGCGGGCAGCGAGCGGGCGCCGGACCAGCCGTACGCGACCAGCTTCTCCAGCCGCAGCACCTCGCCCGGCTGGAGCACCGAGGTGATGGTGAGGCGGGCGACGTCCTCGCTGCTCTCGCTCGAGGTGCGGGTGGGCGGCGGCCCGCTGATGAAGTGGTCGGCGGCGGAGGCGACCCGCAGTTGGCTGGCCTCGGTGCAGTGGATCAGGCGCAGCCGCAGGTCCCAGGCGGCGTCCTCCTCGGGCCGCAGGGGGGACTCAAGGGCGGCGGCGACCCGGGGGTCGCCGGCCCGCTGCGGCAGTTGCTCGTTGGCGACCAGCTCCGACTGGACGACCACCCGGACCTCGGCGTCCACGGCCTCAACCTGGTAGGCGACGGCGGCGATCGCCCGCTGGGGAAGGGAGACCAGCCGGGTGGAGCGCAGCTTCACGGTGACGCCGGAGGGGGAGGTCCACTCGCAGGTGCGGTGCAGCAGCCCGCTGCGCATGTCGAGCACGCGCTCGTGCGAGCGCAGCCGCCCGTAGCGCAGGTCGAAGGGCTCGTCGTCCACCAGCAGTCTGATGATCTTGCCGTTGGTGACGTTGATCATGGTCTGGCCGGACTCGGGGTAGCCGTATCCGGCCTCGGCGTACGGCAGCGGGCGCAGCTCGTGCACGCCGTTGAGATAGGAGCCGGGCAGGCCGTGCGGCTCGCCCTCGTCCAGATTGCCGCGCCAGCCGACATGGCCGTTGGAGAGCGCGAAGAGGGACTCGCTCTGCGGCAGCACATCGAGGTGGAGCTCGGTCTCGCGCAGCACCCACGGGTCGACGGCGTACGAGGAATCGGTGATCACGAGGCGTCCTCCTCCAGCAGCTCGGCGAGGTCCCGCACCACGATGTCCGCGCCGTGGGCGCGCAGCGCCTCGGCCTGGCCGACCCGGTCGACGCCCACCACCCGGCCGAAGTGTCCGGCGCGGCCGGCCTCCATGCCCGCCAGGGCATCCTCGAAGACCGCGGCGGCCGCGGGGGCGACGTCCAGTTCGCGGGCGGCCGCGAGGAAGGTGTCCGGGTGCGGCTTGCCCGCCAGCCCGCGCTCGGCGGCGACCACGCCGTCGACGCGAACCTCGAAGAGGTGCTCTATTTTCGCAGAGATCAGGACATCGCGGCAGTTGGCGCTCGAGGAGACGACCGCGGTGCGCAGGCCCGCGGCGCGGACCGCCTCGACGAAGCGCACCGACCCCGGATACGCCTCGACCCCCTCTTTCCGGATCTTCTCCAGGACCAGGGCGTTCTTGCGGGTGCCCAGGCCGTGCACCGTGTCCAGGCCGGGCGGGTCCTGGTCCGTCCCCTCGGGGAGCTCGATGCCCCGGGAGGCGAGGAAGGTGCGCACCCCGTCGGCGCGGGGCCGCCCGTCGACGTACTCGTCGTAGTCGGCGACCTTGTCGAAGGGGCGGAAGTCAGGGCCCTCGCGGCGGCGGAGGAAGTCGTCGAACATCTCCTTCCACGCCGCCGCGTGGATCACGGCGGTTCGGGTCAGCACCCCGTCGAGGTCGAACAGGCAGGCCCGGACGGTCTTCGGAAGGCGCGGCTCGGTCATGGCTCCCGGTTCCCCAGCAGCCGCCGAAGTATGCGGCGAGTGGGGTACGGGCGCACGACGGCCGCGGGCGCACGACGGCCGCGGGCGCACGACGGCCGCGGGCGGGCGGCGGACCGGAAGGCGGACCCGGAGGCGGGTCAGCGCGGCGCGACGGTGCGGCCGGTGCGGCGCGAGGCATCGGCGGCCTCAAGGACGGCCACCACCTCGCGGCCGAACCGCACGTCACAGGGGTCGCCGGTCCCGGTGCGGGCGCTGCGCAGCAGCCGATCCGTGGCCGCGGTGAACGCCTCGACGGCGGTGATCCCGGTGTCGGGCACCTCCGCCACGCCCAGCTCGCCGTAGAAGTCGCAGCTGTGCGCGACGGCGGCGGGCCGGGCGTCGAGGGTGAGCGCGAGCGTGCCGACCGCGCCGGAGCGGTGCCGCAGCAGCACATGCGCCGCGCCACGCGGTCCGCCGACCGCGGTGACCTCGGTGACCGGGCCCAGGACGGGCAGGAGGACGGACAGGGCGTGCGGGCCGACGTCCCACAGGCCGCCGCGCTCCTTCCGCCACGGGGAGTCCCCGTAGGGGTTGCCGGGCCGGAAGATGGCGGCGAAGGCCGTCGCCCGGCCGCCGTCCCAGCCTCCGGCGGCCGCGGCCCCGGTCAGGAACTCCTCGACGGATGGCGCGAAGCGGCGGGTGAAGAACACCACGGAGGCCAGCTCGCGCTCCTCGACGGCGCGCACCACGCGGTCGGCTTCCTCGGTGGTGAACGCGAGCGGCTTGTCGAGCAGCAGATGGCACCCGGCGCGGGCGGCGCGCAGCGCCAGGTCGCTCTGGATGTCCGGCGGCAGGGCCACGGCGACCGCGTCGACGTCGGCGATCAGCTCATCGGCCCGGTCGTAGGCCCGGGTGCCGTACCGCTCGGCCAGCGCCCGCGCCTTGGCCGGGTCACGGCCCCAGACGCCCGCCAGCTCAGCCTCGGGGTGCGCGGCGAGGGCCGCGCCCTGTGTCTCGGCCGCCCAGTGGCCGGTGCCCAGCAGTCCGAACCGCAATGCCGCCCCTTTTCTCCCGGTGCCCCGGCCGCCTTCTCCGGGTGCTCCGTCCGTTGCCGGGCGCGATCCTACGCCGCGGGGCGCCGACCGCGGGAGGGGGGCAGGGGGAGCCGTCTTCCGCCGTCCGACCCACCCCGCTAGCGTGACGTGGGCATGACCAAATCGGCAAGGGTCGGCAAGGGGAGGAGTCGCGAGTCGCGATGGAAAAGGACGGCAGGACACGGCGTCAGTTCCTGGCCACGGCGGGCGCCACCGGCGGCGCCCTCGCGCTGGGCACCGCGACGGCCGGCACCGCCTCGGCCGCCCCCGCGGCGGCCCGCAGCGTCGCCGTGCTCGGCGGCGGTGTCTCAGGGCTGAGCGCCGCGCACGAGCTGGCCGAGCGGGGGTATGCGGTCACGGTGTACGAGCGCAACCGCACCCTCGGTGGCAAGGCCCGCAGCATGGATGTGCCCGGCACCGGCAGCGGCGGGCGCGGGGCCCTCCCGGGCGAACACGGATTCCGCTTCTTTCCGGGTTTCTACCGGAACCTTCCCGACACCCTGCGCCGGATCCCCTTCCCCGGCAACGCGGGCGGCTGCCGGGACAACCTGGTCGCCGCCACCGAGGAGCTGTTCGCGCGAAACGGCGGCACCCCGGATCTGCGGCTGCCGTTCCGTACCCTCACCGCGCCGCCCGACCCCGGCTCGCTCACCCCCGACGCGCTGCTCCAGCTCCTCATCGGATTCCTGGACACCGCGCTCGGCCTGCCCGCCACCGAGATCGCGTACTTCGCCAACCGCGTCCTGGTCCACCTCACCAGCTGCGATCCGCGCCGCGAGGGGCAGTGGGAGCGGGTGCCGTGGTGGGACTTCGTCAAGGCGGACCGGATGTCGCAGGACTACCAGCGCTTACTGGCCGTCGGCATCACCCGCAACATCGTCGCCACCAAGGCGGAGGAGGCCAGCACCCGCACCGTCGCCCGCGTCCTCCAGGCGTTCGTCTACAACGTCCTGGCCCGCGGCCACGACGGGGAGCCGGACCGGGTGCTGAACGCCCCGACCAGCGAGGCGTGGATCGACCCGTGGGAGGCGTATCTGCGCTCCCTGGGCGTGCGGTTCGAGCTCGGCGCCGAGCTGACGGAGCTGGTGTACGAGGGCGGGCGGATCACCGGGGCGCGGCTGAGGGACCCGGAGACGGGCGCGACCCGCACCGCCACCGCCGACCACTACCTCAGCGCGCTGCCCGTCGAGCACGCCCGCACCACCTGGGGCGCGACGCTGCGGGCCGCCGACCCCCAGCTCGCCCGCTGCGACAAGCTGCGGACGGACTGGATGGTCGGAGTCCAGTTCTATCTGCGCACCCCCACCCCGATCCTCAACGGGCATGTCGACTGCGTGGACTCCCCCTGGTCGATCACCGCCGTGGGGCAGGCGCAGTTCTGGAAGGGGCGCGACTTCCCCGCCGACTACGGGGACGGGCAGGTCGCTGACTGCCTGTCCACCATCGTCTCCGAGTGGGACAAGCCGGGGATCCTCTACGGGAAGACCGCCAAGCAGTGCACGCGCGAGGAGGTCGTCCGCGAGATCTGGGCCCAGTTGAAGGACAGCCTGCACGACACCGGGCGGACGGTGCTGCGCGACGCGGATGTGCACTCCTGGTTCATGGACCCGGCCGTCGAAGGGCTCGGCGGCCCCTCCCCCACCAACCGCGAGCAGTTGCTGATCCACCCGGCGGGCACCTGGTACAACCGCCCCACCGCGGCCACCGCGGTGGCCAACCTCTTCCTGGCCGGGGACTATGTGGCCACCGACATGGACCTGGCGACGATGGAGGGCGCCAACGAGTCGGCGCGCCGGGCGGTCAACGCGCTGCTGGACGCGGAGGGCTCGAGCGCCGCACGGTGCGCCATCCGGACGCTGTACCAGCCGCCGGAGCTGGAGCCGCTGCGCCGCATCGACGAGACCCGCTACCGGCTGGGGCTGCCCAACGCCTTCGACCTCGGCTGACGGCGGGGGGCTCAGATCCGCCAGGAGCGGATGCGGCCCGCCGCGTCGAAGACATCGGCCTTGCCGGACAGGATGTCGCGGACCAGGTCGATCAGCGCGCCGTACGGCGGGTCGATGCCCTCGCCGGAGGCGTGCATATAGGCGACGGCCGTGGCGCTGGCGAACCGCGCGTTGCTCCCCGGGAGCGGGCGCAGCAGCGCGATGGTGTGCAGCAGCGCCGCGGCCCGCCACGCGGGGTCCGGGTCGACCCCCAGGCGTGGCGGGTCGACGCGATGCCGGGCCACGGCGGCGACCAGGCCGGAGAAGTCGGAGATGGACGGCTGTTCCGGCATGACCTCCTCGTGGCGCTGGAGCAGCCAGGGGACGTCGATATGCAGTAGCGGGGCCATGGTCAGGCGGCCTGTCCCGGGTCGTGGGGGCGGTGTTCGTCGTCGGGGAACGCGTCGGCGAACGCCTGCGCGTTGTCCGCGAAGAAGCGCCGGAAGACCTCGGCGCCCTCCTGGAGCGCCCGATGGCGGGCGATGTCGGCGACGGTCGCCTCCCGGACGAGGGCCTTCATCGTGGTGCCACGCTCCTTGGCGATCTGGCGGAGGTCCTCAAGTTCCCGATCGCTGAATTCCACGTTGAGAGCTGACATGCTCCCAGCCTACTTGCCAGGTACCCCGACAGCAATCGCCGCAGGTCAAATATTGTTTTTGTAGGTACTTGACAAGGTTGCAGCAAGGTTGCGGGAGGGTTTGGCGCGGGGTGCGGATACGGTGAGCCGGACCACAGGAGAGAGAGGGACCATGGAGCAGCGTGAGTTCGCCCGGATCGGCCGGAAGGTGTCCGTCGTCGGGCTGGGCACCTGGCAGCTGGGCGCGGACTGGGGCGAGGTCCGCGAGGACGACGCGCTGGCGGTGCTGGACGCGGCCGTCGAGTCGGGCGTGACCTTCTTCGACACCGCCGATGTGTACGGGGACGGGCGCAGCGAGCAGCTCATCGGACGCTATCTGCGAAGCCGCCCGGACGCGCGGATCTTCGTGGCGACCAAGATGGGGCGGCGGCTGCCGCAGGTCGCGGAGAACTACACGCTGGACAACTTCCTTGCCTGGACGGACCGTTCGCGCGCCAACCTCGGGGTGGACACGCTGGATCTGGTGCAGCTGCACTGCCCGCCGTCGTCGGTACACTCCTCCGCCGCCGTCTTCGACGCGCTGGACACTCTGGTGGACCGGGGGCGTGTCGCGGCGTACGGGGTGAGCGTGGAGACCTGCGAGGAGGCGCTGGCGGCGATCGAGCACCCGGGGACGGCCAGCGTGCAGATCATTCTCAATCCGTTCCGGCTCAAGCCGCTGGAGCGGGTGCTGCCCGCGGCCGCCGCGGCCGGGGTGGGGATCATCGCGCGAGTGCCGCTGGCGTCGGGTCTGCTGTCCGGCCGGTACACCAAGGACACGGTGTTCGCAGAGAACGACCACCGCACGTACAACCGCCATGGCGAGATGTTCGACCAGGGCGAGACCTTCTCGGGCGTGGACTTCACGGAAGGCGTCGAGGCGGCGGTGGAGTTCGGTGAGCTGGCGCCCGAAGGAGCGACGCCCGCGCAGACCGCGCTGCGGTGGGTCGTCCAGCAGCCCGGGGTGACCTCGGTCATCCCGGGGGCGCGCTCGCCCGAGCAGGCGCGGGCGAACGGCGCCGCGGCGGCGCTGCCCGGGCTCGAGCAGGGCACGCTGGACGCGGTCCGCGGGCTGTACGACCGGCGGATCCGCGCCCAGGTGCACCACCGCTGGTGATGCCGGTGGGTCAGTTCGGGAACCCGGCGGCCTGCGCCCACCCGCTGAGCTCGCGCTGCGCCGCGGCGCGCAGCTCGGCCGAGGGGGCGGCGGTGCCGTCGGCGACCAGCGCGTAGTGGAGGGTTCCGGCGCCGGGCGGCGCGGAGAGCAGCAGCCGCCGGGCGTCGGTGCCGCCGCTCTCCGCCGCGGTGGCCACGGGGTGGTCGGCGGTGTGTCCGTGTGCGGTGTAGGCGGGCGGGCCGGTGACGGTGCCCAGGTCGGAGACCACGGTGGTGGTGGCGGGGTCGAAGTCGCGGGGCAGATGCAGTTCGGTGGGGGCCTCGGTGGCGCTGTTCTGGCGCCACACCAGCATCCCGTAGCGGCCGGAGCCGACCAGCCGTGCCACATTGGGCAGGCTGCTGGGGACGCGGTCCCAGCTCAGGGTGGTGGAGCCGTCGCGCGAGCGGTCCTCGAAGGTGAAGGCGAGGGTGCGGCCCGCGACCGCGGTCGGGTAGACGCGGTCCAGGAGCCGGGCGTCCTGGCGGAGCACGGCCGCCCCCGTGTCGTCGAGGCGGACGGCCGACAGGTCCTCGTCGTTCCAGGCGTCGCCGTCGGTGAGGATCTTGTCGGGGTTGCCGTTCATCGCCTCGTGGTGGCGCCCGTTGTACAGGTCCCACTGCCACTGGTTGGCGGACAGGACCGGGCCGGAGGCGGCGGCCTTGCTCCACCAGGTGGCGCCGCCGAGCCGGGAGTCCAGCGCCTGGTACAGGCCCTTGACCACGGTCGGCGCCTTGTCGGAGGTGAAGCCGGTCAGCGGGTGTCCGTACTCGCTGACGACGGCGGTGGTGCCGAGCGCGGAGGCGCGGTCGCGCACGTTGGCGAAGTCGGTGGAGTACTGGCCGTCCTGGGCCTTGCCGGGCATGAAGACGCCGGAGATGGCCTTCTGGTCGTAGAAGTGTGTGTTGAACACATAGCGGGAGCCGATGGCGCCGGCGTCGAGCAGTCCGCCCTCGTGGCGCTGGAAGTCGATGTTGGAGTTCCAGAACAGGTTGGGCTCGACGAAGGCGGGCTTGTCGGTCCAGCCCGCGGCGTCCATGCGCGCCCGGAACTTCTCATAGAACGGCCACAGGACGTCCTTCTCCCAGGCGCGGCTGGACTGGCCGCTGTCGTAGCGGCCCGCGTACGGCTCGTTGTACGGGTCGAAGCCGACGACGCGGGCGAACTCGTGCGCGGTCAGATGGCCGACGAGGTAGGCCATCGTCTTCTCGGCGGTGGCCCGGAAGGCGTCCTGGACCCGGACGGGCCCGGCGGAGGTCTCCAGGGTGCGGTTCTTCCAGAAGTCGCGGGTGGCGTCCTGGACGGCCGGGTTCTGGGTGATGTTCTGGCCCCAGTGGACACAGATGCCGCAGGACTCCTTGGCGTAGCCGCCGGCCTTGACGACCCACTGGGGCGCGCCGTCGCCCGAGTACCAGCTGTCCTTGTCGAACAGGTGGCGGGAGTAGAGGTCCTGGTGGAAGTCGGGGTAGATCCGGATCCCGGCGTCCAGGAAGGCCCGCATCTGCTCGGTGGCCCTGCGCAGATACTCCTCGTCGACCTTGCCGGGCTCGGGCTCGGCGTGGGCCCAGGACAGCAGGAAGCGGACGGAGTTGGCGCCGGTGAGGCCGCGCATGGCCTGGGCGGACTTCCGGGCGTCGGCGGCGTCCGCGAACGGCAGGCCGTCGTTCTCCGCCAGCTTGACCTCGCCGGAGACATTGAATCCGCGCAGGACGACCTCGCGGCCGTGGCCGTCGGTGAACCGGCCGCTCTGTACGGAGATCCGGTCCGCGGCCGGGCCGTCGGACCAGGGCGGCTCGGCGGCGGCCGCCGTGCCGCCCGGGGCGGCGACCGCCGCCATCAGCAGCAGGGCGGCCGCCCCGAGCAGTCGTGCGCGGCCCGTTCGAAGACGAACTCTCATCCCGTGCGTCACTGTGGTCGCCATGAACCTACCGTCGGGTAAACATGAGCGTCCGTCAACATATCCGGCGGCACCACACGGTTTGGATCGGGGTCAGCGGTGGCCGAACCAGTCCATCGCGGGCAGGGCCTTGTCGCCGTAGTCGAACAGCGCCTGGTTCTCCCAGGCGTTGCCGGAACCCGGGTCGGTGGGGTCCCAGCCGCTGCCCTTGACCGCGGTCCAGGCCGGCTCCCAGTAGACGACGCCGAGCCCCCGGCCACCCGGCACCGCCTCCACCACGTTCATCACATCGCGCAGGTTGGCGGCCTGCCCGGCGGGGGTGGCGGGGTAGCCGTCGACGAGCTGGTCGGCGGTGGCGATGTTGTTCGCCAAGCCGTCGTCGTTGGCGAGGGTGTGGGCGTAGGCGGTCTCGGCGACCAGCACCGGCTTGCCGTAGCGGGCCGCCACATCGTCCAGGTTGGCCTGGAGATCGGACAGCGGGCCGTGCCAGTAGCCGTAGTACGACAGGGCGATGACGTCGAACGGCACCCTCTGCGCCACCGCCTGGTCGAACCACCACCTCGTGCCCCCGTTGTCCCCGCCCTTGGCCAGGTGCAGCGCGACCTTGGTGTCGGACGAGACGGCCTTGGCCGCGTTGGCACCGGAGGTGAGCAACCCGGCGAGTTGCGAGAAGTTGCTGGTGGAGCCCTCGGGCCAGAGCATGCCGCCGTTGATCTCGTTGCCGATCTGGACCATGTCGGCCGTGGTGCCCTGCGCCTTGAGCGCGCTGAGCACGTCGTAGGTGTGGTCGTACACGTCCTGCTTGAGCCGGCTGTAGTCGTGCCCGGCCCAGGCGGCGGGCTTGGTCTGCTTGCCGGGGTCGGCCCAGGTGTCGGAGTAGTGGAAGTCGATCAGCAGCTTCATGCCCTGGGCCTTGGCCCGCTTGGCCATGGCCAGCACCCTGGCCTTGGTGTTGTAGCCGTCGGCCGGGTTCACCCACACCTTCAGCCGCGCGTAGTTCATGCCGGAGGCGCGCAGGATGGCCAGGGCGTCGCCGCTCGTGCCGTTGGCGGAGCGGTAAGTGGCGCCGAATGCCTCGTTCTTGGCGAGGGTGGACACGTCCCCACCCGTGATCGCGAGCCCCGTGCCGCCTTGGGCGAAGGTGAGGTCGTCCAGGTTGGCCCACTCCCCCGCGTGGGCGTCGGAGTTGAGGCTGATGGTGCACTGGCCACTGGTGACCGTGACCGAGGTGACCAGGCGGATCCACCTGCCGTTCGGGGTCGGCGGCAGATCGGTGCGCTGCTCGGCGCCGCCGCAGTCGCGCAGGGCGAGGTACGCGGCGTTCTGTCCGCCGCTGGAGCGCACCCAGGCGGTGAGGGTGTACGTGCCGTTGGCGAGGCCGGAAAGATACTGGTAGGTCTGCACCTTGTACGCCGAGGAGGACCAGTGGGACAGCCGGTAGCCACCGCTGTGGCCGCCGGCCTCGGAGTAGGAGGCGTTGTTGTTGCCGGTGGCGGAGTAGGTGCTCCAGCCGGACGGGGTGGCGGTACCGGTGCCGTCGGCCTCGAATCCGGTGTTGGCCAGGGTGCTCGCGGCGTGTGCGGCCGGCGCGGGGAGCGCGGTCAGCAGCAGCGCGCCGAGGGCGGGGAGCGCGGCGGTTCGCAGCAGGGTGCGGGTGGTGCTCCGTATGTCGTGCATCGTCGAGTCCCTTCGACAATGAGCGAGTGGGGGTATGGGCAGTTCAGCCGTCCAGGCGCAGCACGCGGACGGTGCCCGAGGGCACCGCGAGGTGTCCGGCGCTGCGCTCGCCGGTGAGCAGTTCGGTGCCGGGCGTGGGGTGGGGCACCTTGGCGTCGGTGTCGCCGTGGTTGATCGCGAAGAGGTAGCTGCCGCTGTCGCCGGTGCGGTGCACCACCTCCACGTCGCGGGGCAGGTCGGGGCGGTCCGCGAGGCCCGCATCGGCGCAGACGGGGGCGAGCAGGGTCGCCAGGTCGTGGGAGGCGAGCCGGGTGGAGAGGTACCAGGCGGTGCCCCGGCCGAGCCGGTGGCGGGTGACGGCGGGGTGGCCTGCGGCGAAGCCGTCGGCGTAGGTCCACACGGTCTCGGCGCCGCGCTCCACCACGATCTCGGACCAGACGTCGCCGGTGAGTTCGGCCCCGCCAGGACCGGTCAGGCGCACCCGCCCGCCCTCGGTGAGCGGGGAGAACTCCTCGACCACCAGGCCCAGGACGTCGCGCAGCGCGCCGGGGTAGGGGCCGGGGTGCACGGCGTCGTGTTCGTCGACGATGCCGGAGAAACAGGAGACGATCAGGGTGCCGCCGCCCTCGACGTACGCGCGCAGGTTGTCCCCGGCGCGTGCGGTGGCGAGGTAGAGGGCGGGCACGACGACGAGCGGATAGCCGCTCAGGTCGGCCTCGGGGTGGGCGAAGTCGACGGTGAGGTGGCGGTCGTAGAGGGCCTCGTAGAAGCTGTCGGCGCGTTCGCGCGCGTCCAGGTCCTCGCTCGGCCGCCACTCCAGCCGCTGCGCCCACCAGGACTGCCAGTCCCAGACCATCGCCGCGTCGGCCACCGTGCGGCTGCCCCGCACCTCGCCCAGCTTGGCGAGGTCCGCCCCGAGCGCCACGACCTCGCGCCATACCCGGCTGCCGGTGCCGGCGTGCGGGAGCATCGCCGAGTGGAACTTCTCCGCGCCGCGCCGTGACTGGCGCCACTGGAAGAACAGGGCACCCTCGGAGCCGCGGGCCACGTGCCCCAGGCTGTTGCGGGCCATCTCCCCGGGCCGCTTGGCGGGGTTGCGCGGCTGCCAGCTGACGCCGCTGGTGGAGTGTTCGAGCAGCAGCCAGGGCGCGCCGCCGGCGACGGAGCGGGTCAGGTCGGCGGCCATGGCGAGGTTGACGTGGGTGCGACGGCCGTCGGTGATCAGATAGTGGTCGTTGGTGACCAGGTCGACCTCGCGGCCCCAGGCCCAGTAGTCGGCCGAGTCGCACTGGCTGAGCGCGGTCATGAAGTTGGTGGTGACCGGGATGCCCGGGGACAGCCGGCGCAGGATGTCGCGCTCGGCGGTGAAGTTGGCGCGCATGGTGGCGTCGGCGAAGCGGGCGTAGTCGAGCCGCTGGGCGGGGTTGGCGACGGTGGGGGTGGCGCGCGGCGGGTTGATCTGCTCGAACGCGCCGTAGCGCTGGCCCCAGAAGGCGGTGCCCCAGGCGTCGTTGAGCGCGTCCAGGGTGCCGTAGCGCTCGCGCAGCCAGTGGCGGAAGCCGTCCGCGCAGGTGTCGCAGTAGCAGGCGCCCACCGGCACTCCGTACTCGTTGTGCACGTGCCACAGGGCGAGCGCGGGGTGGTCGCCATAGCGCCGGGCGAGCTGTTCGGTGATGGCGGCCGCGGCCCGGCGGTAGGCGGGCGAGCTGTGGCAGATGGCGCCGCGTGAGCCGAACTCGTAGCGCACGCCCTCCCGGCTGACCGGCAGGGCCTCGGGGTGGGCGCGGTAGAACCAGGCGGGCGGGGCCACGGTGGGCGTGCCGAGGTCGACGGCGATGCCGGCCTCGTGGAGCAGGGCCAGCAGCCGGTCCAGCCAGCCGAAGTCGTGGCGTCCGGGCTCGGGTTCCAGCAGCGCCCAGGAGAAGATACCGACGCTGACCATGGTGACCCCGGCCTCGCGCATCAGCCGGACGTCCTCGGGCCAGAGGGATTCGGGCCACTGCTCGGGGTTGTAGTCGCCGCCATAGGCGAGGCCGACCATCAGACCTCCACTCCTGGGAATCGCTGGGAACGTGCACAGACCACAGAGCAGCGGCCGCCCCCAGATAACCGCATGGCTACGAGCATTGACAAGCGTCATCCATGTTTCTCTACTGTGAACGCTCACAGATCGCCCAGGGAGGCATTCGTGAACCATCACCCCGTCAACCTTCGTTTCGTCGCGGTATCGGTCGCGGCCGCCTTGTCGGCCACCGGCCTGCTCACCGGCTGCGGTTCGTCCGACGACTCGGCCGATTCGAACGGTCCGGTCGAGCTGACCTACTGGGCCTGGGCACCCGACCTCGACAAGGTCGCGGCGATCTGGAACAAGGACCACCCGGACATCAAGGTGACGGTCAAGAAGCAGGCGTCCGGCGACGACCTCGTCACCAAGATCATCACAGCCGCCAAGGCACACAAGGCCCCGGACCTGGTGCAGGCCGAGTACCAGGCGCTGCCCACCCTGGTCAGCAACGACGTCCTGGCCGACATATCCGGTCAGGTGGGCGACGCCGAGGGCGAGTTCCCCGCGGGCGTCTGGCGCCAGGTGACCCTCGGCTCGGACGCGGTCTACGCCCTGCCCCAGGACTCCGGGCCGATGATGCTGTACTACCGCAAGGACCTGTTCCGGCAATACGGCCTCCAGGTCCCCACCACCTGGGCGGAGTTCGCGGCCACCGCCCGCAAGCTCAAGGAGAAGGCCCCCGACAAGGCCCTCACCACCTTCTCCGCCAATGACTCCGGGCTGTTCGCGGGCCTCGCCCAGCAGGCCGGCGCCAGTTGGTGGACCACCCAGGGCGACAAGTGGAAGGTGGCCATCGACGGCGCCGCCACCCGCAAGGTCGCCGACTTCTGGGGCGGCCTGGTCAAGGAGGGGGCCATCGACAACCAGCCGATGTACACCCCGGCCTGGAACAAGGCGCTCAACACGGGCAAGCAGATCGCCTGGGTCAGCGCGGTGTGGGCCCCCGGCACCCTCAAGACCGCGGCCCCCGACACCCAGGGCAAGTGGGCCATGGCACCCCTCCCCCAGTGGAGCGAGGGCTCGAACTGGACCGGCAGCTGGGGCGGCTCCTCCACCGCCGTCACCAACGACAGCGCGCACAAGGACGCCGCCGCGAAGTTCGCGAAGTGGCTCAACACCGACCCGAAGGCGGTCGCAGCGCTGGTGAAGGAGAGCGACGTCTACCCGGCCGCCACCGCCGCGCAGACCGGCGACGCGCTGAAGAAGGCGCCCGACTTCTTCCCCGGCCAGCCCGACTTCTACGCCGAGGTCGCCAAGATCACCGAGGGCATCGCGCCCGCCGCCTGGGGGCCGAACGTCAACGTCGCGTACGCGTCCTTCAACGACAACTTCGGCAAGGCCGCCAAGAACAAGTCCGATTTCGGCGCCGCGCTGGCGGCCATGCAGCAGGCCACCGTCGCCGATCTGAAGAAGCACGGCTTCGAGGTCGCCGAGTGACCCTGCGCCCTCTGGGGCACGGTCCGCGCCGCGCCCCCTATGTCTTCCTCCTCCCCGCGATCCTGCTCTTCGCAGGCCTGTTCGCGCTGCCCATCGGCTACGCCCTCTACCTCAGCCTCCGCAAGATCGACGTCAAGGGCCTGGGCCTCGGCAAGGGCTCCCGTGAGGAGGTGTGGGCCGGTCTCTCCAACTACACCGACGCGCTGCACGACCCGGAACTGCTCGACGGCGCCCGGCGCGTCCTCGGCTACGGCCTGATCGTCGTGCCCACGATGCTGGGCCTGGCCCTGCTGTTCGCGCTGCTGCTCGACGCCGACCGGCGGGGCCGCAAGGACACCCTGCTGCGCGGGTTCTCACGGCTGGCGATCTTCCTTCCGTACGCGATCCCCGGCGTGGTCGCCGCGCTGCTGTGGGGGTTCCTCTACCTGCCCGATGTGAGCCCGTTCCACTATCTGCTCGGCAAGGCGGGGCTGCCGCGGCCCGAGCTGCTGGACGGCGGCGGACTCTATGCGTCCATGTCCAATATCGCGGTGTGGGGCGGCACCGGCTTCAACATGATCGTGATCTACACCTCGCTGCGCTCCATACCCGCCGAGGTCTACGAGGCGGCCCGGCTCGACGGGTGCTCCCAGCTCCAGATCGCGCTGCGCATCAAGATCCCCATGGTGACCCCGTCCCTGGTGCTCACCTTCTTCTTCTCGATCATCGCCACCATGCAGGTGTTCAACGAGCCGACCACCCTCAAACCGCTCACCAACTCGGTCTCCACCACCTGGAGCCCCCTGATGGTGGTCCATCAGAAAGCCTTCGTCGAGGGCGATGTGTACGCGGCCGCCGCCACCTCGTTGATCATCGCGGTCGTCACCCTGGTCCTGTCCTTCGGTTTCCTGCGGGTCGCGGGCGCCCGCACCCGCCAGGGAGGCTCCCGATGAGCACCACCACGGCCGTCCGCGCCCGCCCCTCCTGGATCCCCACCGCCCTGCTGCTGCTCGGCGCCGTCTACTGTCTGCTGCCGGTCGCCTGGGTCGTGATCGCCTCCACCAAGAGCGGACCCGAGCTCTTCTCCACGTTCACCTTCCTGCCGGGCAGCGGGTTCGCGGACAACATCGCCGACCTGTCCGCGTACCGCGACGGCGTGTACTGGAAGTGGATGGCCAACTCGCTGCTGTACGCGGGGCTCGGCGCGCTGCTGTCCTGCGCCGTCTCGGCCCTGTCCGGCTACGCCCTGGCGCGCTACCGGTTCCGTGGCCGCGAGGCCATCTTCAACATCCTGCTGACCGGTGTGCTGATGCCCCCGGTGATCCTCGCCGTGCCGCAGTACCTGCTGCTGGCCGAGGCCGACATGGCCGACACCTATCTGTCGGTGCTGCTGCCGAACATCCTGTCGCCGTACGGGATCTATCTGACGCGGATCTACGCGTCCGCGGCCGTCCCCGCCGAGATGGTCGAGGCGGGGCGGATGGACGGCGCGGGAGAGTGGCGGATCTTCCGCTCGGTGGCGCTGCCGATGATGCGGCCCGGCCTGGTCACGGTCTTCCTCTTCCAGTTCGTGACCATCTGGAACAACTTCCTGCTGCCGTACATCATGCTGGGCGACGACGAGAAGTTCCCGGTCACCCTGGGGCTGTTCACGCTGCTGCGGCAGGGCGCCGCCACCCCGGCCCTGTACACCCTCGTCATCACCGGAGCGCTGCTGGCGATCATCCCGCTCATCGCGCTGTTCCTGGTCATCCAGCGGTTCTGGAGTCTGGATCTGCTCTCCGGGGCCGTAAAGTCCTGACCGACGAAGCGATGTCTGGAGAGATAAGAACGCGCATGAGCCGCACCGGCAACAGCACCCCCGGCCGACGACGGCCGCCGACCATCCATGACGTGGCGCGCGAGGCCGGAGTCTCGCGCGGCACCGTCTCGCGCGTCCTCAACGGCGGGCACTATGTGAGCCCGGCGGCGCTGGAGGCGGTCAACGCCGCCATCCGCAGGACCGGCTATGTCGTCAACCGGCACGCCCGTTCGCTGATCACCGGCCGGTCGGACTCGGTGGCCTTCCTGCTCACCGAGCCGCAGGAGCGGTTCTTCGAGGACCCCAACTTCAGTGTGCTGCTGCGCGGCTGCACCCAGGCGCTGGCCGCGCACGACATCACGCTGCTGCTGATGAGCGCGAGCGACGAGCCGGAGCGACGGCGGATCATGCGCTTCCTCACCGGCGGCCATGTCGACGGGGTGCTGCTGGTCTCCAGCCACTCCGGCGACCCGCTCGCCACCCGGCTGCGGAAGGCCGGGGTGCCGCTCGTGGCCTGCGGCAAACCGCTGGTCCCCGGCCCGGGGATCGCCTACGTCGCCGCCGACGACCGGGCCGGGGCCCGCGACATGGTGCGCCATCTGCTGGACAGCGGGCGCCGCCGCATCGCGACCGTCACCGGCCCGCTGGACACCCCCGGCGGCGTCGACCGGCTCGCCGGATACCGCGAGGAGCTCGCGGCAGCGGGCCTGGCAGCGGACGAGGAGCTGGTGGTCTCCGGCGACTACAGCCGCGCCGGCGGCGAGCGGGCGGCGGCCGGGCTGCTGGAGCGGGCGCCCGACCTGGACGCCGTCTTCGTCGCCTCGGACCTGATGGCCCAGGGCGTGCTGACCGCGCTGCGGCGGACCGGGCGGCGGGTGCCCCAGGACGTCGCCGTGGCCGGGTTCGACGACTCCCCCGCCGCGCTGGCCGCCAGCCCGGGCCTGACCACGATCCGCCAGCCGTGGGAGCGGATCACCGCCGAGATGGTGCGGGTGCTGCTGGCGCAGATCGGCGGCGAGAAGCCGTCCGGGGTCATCCTCCCCACCGAACTCGTGATCCGGGAATCGGCCTGAGGCGCTGAGGCGCGGGCGCCGTGTGTGCCGCGGCGCCCGCGCCCCTCCCGCCGTGCGGCCGGGTGGCCGGGTGGCCGGGTGGCCGGGTGGCGGCGCGCTACCGCGCGAAGCCGCGGCCCAGCTGCGCGCCCGCCTCGGGGCCACCCAGCGCGTTCGGCCCGAAGGAGACGATCCCGGTGGTGGTCAGCCCGCCCGTGCCGCCGCGCAGCACCCAGGCCGCGCCGCTCGAGGTGTAGGTGCCGTCCTCGTCGGGCGCGCCGACGGCCAGGTCGTCCTTGCCGTCGCCGTCGGTGTCCCCGAGCCGCACGGCCGCACCGAAGTGGTCCCCGGCCTCCGCGACGCCCGGGACGCCCGCGGTGTCCTGGGTGAACGCCTGGGCGCCGGTACCGCTGAGGCCGCCCGCGCCGCCGTAGAGCTGGACGACGCTGCCCGCGTCCACGCCGCCGTCCAGGTCCTCGTACGGGATGCCGACCGCGACGTCCGCGTATCCGTCGCCGTTGACGTCACCGGCGCTCAGCGAGTAGCCGAACTGGTCGCCGTCCTCGTTCACCCCGGGCACGCCCGCGGTGTTCTGGTCGATGACCTTGGTGCGGGTGGCGCCGGGGCCGCTCGCGGAGCCGTAGAGGACCTTGATGGTGCCGTGGTCGTACGGCAGGTTCTCCACCACGTTGCCGGGGACGGTCCGGATGATCAGGTCGGCGTAGCCGTCCTTGTCGACGTCGCCGATGGTGCCCGAGGCGGCGTGGTCGATCCGGGTCGACGCCGAGCCCAGGCCGCTCGCGCCGCCCTTCCAGTACAGGCTCGACTCGGACATCTCCTCGAAGGCGTGGGTGGTGACCAGGTCGTCGGAGCCGTCGCCGTTGATGTCGCCCGCGACCATCTCGGTCGGGCCGAAGGTGCGGCCCGTATTCAGGGTGTTCGCGGTGGCCGCGGCGCCCTGGCGGGTGAACGGGCCGTACAGGACGCGCAGTTCGCCCTCGCCGGTGCCCTCCGCGACCAGGTCGGCGTGGCCGTCGCCGTTGAAGTCGCCGCCGGCCAGGAGCCCGTCGTCGGTGCTGGTCGCGTCGGACAGGGCGGTGCCGCCCGTCAGCCCGCCCGCCGAGCCCCACAGGACGGTGACGGGCGAGTCACCGGAGGACTGAACGGCCAGGTCGGTGTAGCCGTCGCCGTCCAGGTCCCGGGCGACCGTGCGGTAGCCGAACCAGGTCTCGGCCGCCGGGTCGCCGGGGACACCCGCGGTCGCCCGGCTGATGATCTGCCGGTGGGTGGTGTCCGCCCCGGTGGCCGAGCCGTAGACCACCGCGACATAGCCGGCGCGGGTCTTGCCGCCGACCGTGGCGGCGGGGGCCGAGACGACGAGGTCCGGGTGGCCGTCCTTGTTGAAGTCGGCCCGCGGCGCGGCCCCGGCGAGGGAGGTGCCGGTGGCGCCCCGCTCGGCGGCGCCCGCGGCCGAAGCGGACAGTAAGGCCGGGGTGGTCACGAGTGCGGCCACCATCGCGCAGCGCACGGCGGTGGCAATGGAGCGATGACGCACAAGTCCTCCTGCTGTTGGTACAGGGTTCATCTCGGGTACACCCTGGAGGACTGCCGATCGGCGGCGACGGTTGTGCGCCGGGCGCGATCAATCTGTGCGTGACGCGTCGGCCGGGCCGGGCTCCTCGACGTCCGGCTCATCCACGCCCAGCTCGTCCGTCCGCTCCTGGACGTACCGCAGGACACCCATCATGTGCTGGTCGGCGAAGGCGTCCGGGGCGGCGGCCACACAGCCCGTCAGCTCCTTGGTGAGGGCCTCGGCGTCGATTCCGGCGCCGATCATCACCAGTTGGGTCATCCGCGCCTCACCGGGCGCCCACTCCGAGGGATGGAAGCGGAGGTAGGAGCCGACCGCGTGCAGGGCGAACTTCCGGTCGTGGCCCGGGGCGGCGAAGTGGATGAACCCCTTCATCCGGTAGAGCCCGGCGGGCCGGCCGTCGAGGAACTCCAGGAACCGGCGTGGGTCGAGCGGCCGGTCGGCGGTGAACTCCACGCTCTGGTACGCGTGGTGGAGGTGTTCGTGCCAGTCGTGCTCGTCCGTGCACACCTCGGCGAAGGAGAGCTGGCGGTACCGCTCCCCGCCCGGTGCGCCGGGGCCGCGGTCGAAGAGGAAGCCGGGGTCCACGCGCCCGTGTTCGGCGGTGACCACGGGGGCGCCCGGGGCGATGCGGGCCAGCGTCTCCAGCACCCGGGCGCGCTCCTGCTCCGAGACCCGGTCGGCCTTGTTGAGCACCACGGCGTCGGCGGCGCGCACATGGCGGTCGAGCTCCGGGTGGCGCTCGCGGGTGTTCTCGAACTCCGCGGCGTCGACGACCTCGATCAGCCCGCCGTACAGGATGTGCTCGTTCTCGCTGGAGAGCAGCGTACGGATCATGCTCTGCGGCTCGGCGAGGCCGCTGGCCTCGATCACGATGACCTCGATGCCGAGCGACGGCTCGGTGAGCCGGGCCAGCATCCCGTCCATCTCGGTGGAGTCCGCGGCGCAGCACAGACAGCCGTTCTCGATCGGGATCATGGAGTCGACCTGGCCGGCGACGGCCATCGCGTCGATGTTGATGCTCCCGAAGTCGTTGACGATGACCCCGATGCGGGTGTCCACGCTGCCGCGCAGCAGGTGGTTGAGCATGGTGGTCTTTCCGGAGCCCAGGAAACCAGTGACGAGAACGACCGGGATCCGCCTGGTGGTCAAGGTTGCGACTCCGTTGCAGCGATGCGTGTGCGGCGACTCATGGGGGGTGTGGTTGAGGCCGCTCATCCTATCCGGCGTACGGGGCGAGCCCGGACCGCAGCATGGCGAAGGCCCGGTCGGCGGCGGCCACCGCGCCCGGGTGGACCTCGTCCGCGGTCGCGCCGGCGTCGATCCGGCGCCAGTTGTCCAGGGCGAGGATCCGCTGGACCGCGATGATCTGACCCGCCGCGAGCCGCGGCGTCAGGTCGTCCGGCTCGCCGCCCCCCGTCGGCGCCGCGCCCAGTGCCGCGGCCAGCGCCGCCTCCGATCTGCTGACGTAGTCGAACAGCCGGGCCACCAGGCTGGGCGTCCCGTACAGCAACCGGTGGTACACCAGGACACCCTCCTCGTCGCTCAGGCCGGTGACCGGGTCGCGCCGCTCCAGCCCGGTCAGGAAGTGCTGCCGCAGCGCGGCCAGGGGCGACTGCCCCGCCGGGCGGTCCCGCACCACCCGGCCCGCCTCGTCCTCGTGGTCGGCGAACCGGTGCAGCACCAGGTCCTCCTTGGTCGGGAAGTAGCGGAAGAGGGTGGGCTTGGACACCTCGGCCGCGGCGGCCACATCGGCGACGGACACCTGGTCGAAACCGTGCCGCAGAAACAGGGAGATCGCCGTTTCGGAGATCGTCCGGTACGTCCGCTGCTTCTTGCGTTCCCGCAGGCCCGTCTCACCGCTCATGGGACGCAACCGTAACCCCCGCAGGGGCGATGACCAGTCTCGGCCACGCGCGCCGCCCCGGCGGTCGAACGGTTCCTCGTCCGCAGCCGTGCTCGCTCCACCGCCAGGTCGGCATCAACTCCGCAAGCCATACGATTCCGCGCCACGGGACTCTAGTGGGATCCTGGCCGACTTGCGCCTGTCAGCCGTCTTCCGCAGCCACCCGCCGGGTCCTTAAGCTCTCAACAAGAGAGACGGCTGATGCACCTGTGCCACACGATGCCCGTGTGACCCGGGCCGGGCCCCGCGCACCACGATCAGCGCCGAGCGCCGACTCTTCGACACACACGGCTCACCGCCTGCCCCACACCCGCCGCCCCTGGCGAGCTCCGGCACGTTCAGTCGAATTTCAAGTCGAACACTGCACGATATACCGAACATCTGGCTTGGCACGCCGGACACGTGCGCCCCCATGCCCGGACAAAGCGGCACACACCGGCGGTTGGACCCCATCACCGCGGAGGGAATCGACACCATGCACCAGGAACCGAGCGAACGGGCCGCGGCACCGGCCTGGTCCGCACACCCGCTGCACGAGCTGTCCGAGGACGACCGCCACCTCTTCCAGAGATTCGGCCGGGGACCGGTGGCGGCGGTGCCCCACACCTGTGTCCACCACGCCTTCGAACGGCACGCCGCCACCGATCCGTTCGCCCTCGCGGCCGAACACCTCGGCGCCACCATCACCTATGGAGAGCTGGACCGGCAGGCGAACCGGCTGGCGGCACATCTGGCCGGGCTCGGTGTGCGCCCCGGCGACCATGTCGCGTTATGCGTGCGGCGCTCCATCCCCATGCTGGTCGGCCTGCTGGCCGTGCTGAAGGCCGGAGCCGCCTACGTACCGCAGGACGCCGGGCTCACCCCACGCCCCCAGCTGGACCATGTCATCCGCACCTCCCGGGCCCGGGTGATCCTCACGACGTCCGGCTTCGCGGAGCGGATACCGGTGCCCGAGGGCCATGTGCTGGTCGCGATCGACACCGTGATGGCGGAGGCGCCGGCCCACGCCCGGGACACCGTCGCGTTCCGGCCCGCCCGGCCGCCGCGCGGCGACGACGGGTGCTATGTGCTGTTCACCTCCGGCACCACAGGACGGCCCAACGGGGTCACCGTCACCCACCGCAACGTCTGCAACATCCTGCTGACCGCCCCCGGCGACCTCGGCATGCGACCGGGGACACGGGTGGGCCAGATCCTCAATGTGGCGTTCGACATGGCCGCGTGGGAGATCCTCGGCTGCCTGAGCCACGGCGCCACACTGGTCATCCGCGGCAAGGACATCGCCGAGACCGTACGGCGGGTGGACGTGGTCATCGCCACCCCGACCGTGCTCAGCCGGATCGACCCCGACCAGTGCCGTCAGGTGCGGGTGGCGGCCGTGGCCGGGGAGCCGTGCCCGCGCCGGCTCGCCGACCGGTGGGCCCGCTTCTGCGCCTTCTACAACGCGTGCGGCCCGACCGAGACCACCATCGTCAACACCATGCAGCGCCACGACCCGGCCGCGCTGCGGCTGACCATCGGCCGTCCCACCCCCAACAACACCGTGTACGTCCTGGACCCCGACCGCCGGCCCTGCGCCATCGGAGAGACGGGCGAGATGTGGGCGGGCGGCGACGGGGTGTCCGCCGGGTACCTCCGCAACCCCGAGCTGAACGCCGAGCGCTATGTGCCCGACCCCTTCCTGGGCGGGGGCCGGATGATGTTCCGCACCCGCGATCTGGGCCGCTGGACACCCGACGGCGAGCTGGAACACCTGGGCAGAACCGACGACCAGGTGAAGGTGCGCGGGTTCCGCGTGGAGCTGGACTCCGTCTCGGCGGTACTGGAGTCACTGCCCGGCTGCGCCCGCGCGGTGACGCTGAAGCCGGACGACACCGGCCTGGTGTCCTTTGTCTCGCCCGCCCACCTCGACCCCGATGTGGCGCGGCGGGCCGTCGCCGCGGCCCTCCCCTACTACTGCGTGCCGCGGGCGGTGCACCCGATGGCGGCACTGCCGCTCACCAGCCGCGGCAAGGTCGACAAGGTGGCGCTGCTGCGGCTGGCCGCCGAGCGCCGGACGAGTGGCGAGGTGGCGTCGTGACCCCCGCCCGCACCGCGGCCCCGGCGCACCGGACACAGGTGGCGCTGCCGCCGCCAACCTCGCTGCCGCGACGGCTCCTCAAGCATCCGCGCCTGATGCACTACAACCGGCTGATCCTGCTGGTGTGGGCGGTCAACCTGGCCTGTCTCGCAACCCGCCCGGACGGGGGCCTCGGGCCGCGGACCCTCTCCCACGCCGCGCTGGCGAACTTCCTGCTGGCGATCGTGGTCCGCCAGCAGTACGTCATCAATCTGCTGTTCCGGCTGGCCACCGCGGCGCCCACCAGCTGGCCGCTGCGGATCCGCTGGACCCTGGCCAAGGTCTACCACTTCGGCGGGCTGCACGTCGGCGGGGCCACCGCGGGCGCCCTGTGGTTCCTGGCCCTGGTCGGCTCCCTCACCCGGCACGGGGCGCCGGCCGCCACGCTCGCCGTCTCGTACGCGCTGCTCGGGCTGCTGGTGGCCATCGTGGCCACCGCGCTGCCGCCCTTCCGGGCGCGGTTCCACGACCACTTCGAGAAGGCACACCGCTTCGGCGGCTGGGCGGCGCTCGCGCTGCTGTGGGCGCAGACCGTGCTGACCACGCTCGACGAGCGGGGCGGCGGCTCCGCCGCGGGCGCCCTGCTGACGGCCCCCGAGCTGTGGACCGTGGCCGTGCTGACCTTCAGCGTGGCCCTGCCGTGGCTGCGGCTGCGCCGGGTGCCGGTCGCCGTCGAGCGCCCCTCCTCGCATGTGGCGCTCGTCCGCTTCGACCACGGCGTAACACCGTTCGCCGGGTCGTCCACGGCCGTCAGCCGCAACCCGCTGCTGGAGTGGCACTCGTTCGCCAACGTGCCCGCCCCCGGCCAGGCGGGGTTCCGCCTCACCATCTCCCGCGCCGGGGACTGGACCGGGAAGTTCATCGACGACCTGCCCTCCCACGTCTGGGTCAAGGGCATCACCACGGCGGGGGTGGCCAACATCGAGACCCTGTTCACCAAGGTGATCTATGTGGCCACCGGCAGCGGCATCGGCCCGTGCCTGCCCCATCTGCTGGCCCGCGAGGTCCCGGCCCGCCTGGTCTGGGCCACCCGCGATCCGCGCCGGACCTACGGCGACGGGCTGGTCGACGAGATCCTCGCGGTCCAGCCCGACGCCCTGATCTGGGACACCTCCGAACACGGCAAGCCCGACATGGTCGAACTGGCCTACGCCGCGTACGCCGAGTTCGGGGCGGAGGCGGTGATCTGCATCTCCAACAAGAAGCTGACCTGGCAGGTCGTCCACGGCATGGAGCGCCGTGGGATCCCCGCGTACGGCGCCATCTGGGACTCGTAGGGAGACACCATGGATGTCATCAAGATCGAACAGCATGGGCGTGTGGTCACCGCGCGGCTGCACCGCCCCACCGTGCTCAACGCGCTGAACAGCGAGGTGATGACGGAGCTGGTCGCGGCGCTGTCACCGCTGGACCTCGACCCGGACGTCGGCTGCTTCGTGATCACCGGGTCCGAGCGGGCCTTCGCCGCGGGGGCCGACATCAAGGAGATGGCGGCCAAGTCCTTCGCCGAGGTGGCCGAGGAGGACTTCTTCGCGGGCTGGGAGGGGTTCGCCGCGCTGCGCACCCCGAAGGTCGCCGCGGTCCGCGGCTATGCCCTGGGCGGCGGCTGCGAGCTGGCCATGATGTGCGATCTGATCCTGGCGGGCGAGTCCGCGGTGTTCGGCCAGCCGGAGATCAAGCTGGGCGTGATCCCGGGCATCGGCGGCACCCAGCGGCTGACCGGTCTGGTGGGCAAGGCCAAGGCGATGGATCTGATCCTCACCGGCCGGACGATGGACGCCCGGGAGGCCGAGCGCTGCGGACTGGTCTCCCGCGTGGTGCCGGACGAACGCCTCGCGCAGGAGGTGGCGGAGGCGGCCGCGGCCATCGCGTCGTACGGCAGGACCGCGGTCAGGGCCGCCCGCGAGGCGGTGGAGCGGGCCCTGGAGGTGGGGCTGCGCGAGGGGCTGCTGTTCGAACGGCGGACGTTCCACGCCCTGTTCGCCACCGAGGACCAGTCCGAGGGCATGCGGGCGTTCCTCGACAAGCGGGCCCCGCGCTTCACCGGCCACTGAGCCGGCAGCGCGGGCGAAAGCGCTTTCTGGCAGGATCTGCCGGAGCCGTCCCCGACCAGAAGGAAGCCAGCATGACCACGCGCCCGTCCGCCGTGCCGCTCCACTGCGACCAGGGCGGTACGGGCGCTCCCCCGCTGCTGCTGGTGCACGGCTGGGGTGGCGACGCCGGGGAGTGGGCACCGCACCTGGCCGCGTGGTCGCGCCGGCACCGTGTGCTCGCCCCGGACCTGCGCGGCCACGGTCGCTCCCCCGCGCCCCGCGAGGGCTACGGGCCGCGGGACTTCGCCGCCGATCTCGCGGCCCTGCTGCACCGTCTGGACACCGGTCCGGTCGTCGCCGTCGGCCACTCGATGGGCGGGCAGATCGTCACCGCCCTGGCCGTCGAGCACCCCGCGCTGGTACGGGCCGTGGTGGTGCTGGACCCGGCGTACGGCGCGGACGAGGCGGAGCTGGCCCGGGTGCCCGCCGAGCAGGAGGCGCTGCGCGCCGAGGGGGCCGGGTGGGCGCTGACGTTCGTCCGCGGGGCCTTCGGGCCGCACACCCCGCCCGGGGTGCGGGCCCGCCATGAGCGGCTGATGGCGGCCATGGACCCGGAGGTGCTCGCCCGCTGCCGCGACGGGATGTATCTGGCGCCGGACGCCTTCGGGGCGCGGGCGGCCGCGCGGGCGTATCTGGCGCGCCGCCGCTGCCCGGTGCTGGGCGTGTACGCGAGCGAGGCGGCGGCCGACTGGGAGCGCGCCGCGCTCGCCCACCCGTACTCCCGCGTCGAGGCGTGGCCGGAGTGCGGCCACTATCTGCACGAGGACCGGCCGGAGGCGTTGATCGAGCTGGTCGAGGAGTGGACCGCCGGGCTCGGCGGGCCCGGGGCCGCGTAGCCCCTGCCCGGGCGGGTCCGGCCGGCGCCCCGTCCGGGCGGCTGAGGCGCGCCGACCGGACGGGGCGGGGCGGGGCGGTCAGGGGATCGCGATGCCGTTCTCGGCCGAGAGCCGGTCGATCTCGGCCAGTTCGGCGTCAGTGAACGCGGGCGAGTCGAGCACCGCCACGTTCTGCTCCAGCTGGGCGACGCTGCTCGCGCCGATCAGCACGGACACCACCCGCGGATCGCGCAGCACCCAGGCCAGCGCCAGCTGGGCGAGGGTCTGGCCACGGCCCTCGGCGAGCTTGTTGAGGGCGTGCAGCAGGGCGAGCCGCTGCTCGGTGAGCACCTCGCGCTTGAGGAAGTGGCCGACCGCCATGCGGGAGTCGGCGGGCACCCCGTTGAGATAGCGGTCGGTGAGCTGTCCCTGGGCGAGCGGCGAGAAGGCGATCACGCCGACCCCCGCCCGCTCGGAGGCCTCCAGTACCCCGCCCTCCACGTCGCGGTGGAGGAGGGAGTACGGGTGCTGGTTGATCAGGTACGGGGTGCGCAGCTCCTTCAGGATGGCGGTGGCCCGCTCGATGGCCTCGGGCGGATAGTTGGACAGGCCCGCGTAGAGCGCCTTGCCCTGCCGCACCGCGGTGTCCAGCGCGCCCATCGTCTCCTCGAGGGGCGTGTCCGGGTCGAAGCGGTGGGAGTAGAAGACATCGACGTAGTCCAGGCCCATCCGGGTCAGGGACTGGTCGAGGCTGGCCAGGACGTACTTGCGCGAGCCGAATTCGCCGTACGGGCCCGGCCACATCAGGTAGCCGGCCTTGCTCGCGATGAACAGCTCGTCGCGGTACGGGCGGAAGTCCTGGGCGAAGATCGTGCCGAAGTTGGACTCGGCGCTGCCGGGCGGCGGGCCGTAGTTGTTGGCCAGATCGATGTGGGTGACGCCGAGGTCGAAGGCGCGGCGCAGGACCGCGCGCTGGGTCTCGAGCGGATGGGTGTCGCCGAAGTTGTGCCACAGACCGAGGGAAACCTTCGGCAGCAGCACCCCGCTGCGCCCACAGCGCTGGTACTGCATCGTTCCGTAGCGGTTCTCGGCGGCGAGATAGACCATGTGCGTCGTCCTCGTTCCCGTTCTGTTCTTGTCTCGTTTTCGACCTTGATGTCAATCGTGGTCATTGTGCCAGGGCCGTGACCTCCGCCGCGGTCAGCGTCTTGCCGTAGACGCGGACGTCGTCGACCGCGCCCTTGAGGTACGGGTCGGGGTACTGGGACTTGCCGAGGTAGGCGGCACGGATGTGGTTGCCGAAGTGGCGGGGTTCCACGGTGATCTGCGCGTTGCGGCCCACGTCGCGTCCGTTCACATAGAGCACGGCGGTGCCCGCTCCGTAGGTCACGGCGACATGGGTCCACTGGCCGGTCGGCAGCGGGTCGGCCTCGATGCGCTGTTCGGCGCCGCCTCCGCCCGCGGTGATGGCGAAGCGCAGCTTGCCGGAGTCGGCGCGCGGGGTGAGGAACATGTTGGCGGTCACGCCCGTCCCGATGTCGAAGATCCGGGTCCATGCCGTGTCCTGGCTGTCCAGCCGCACCCAGAGCGCCACGCTGTATGTGGTGGCCCCGGCCAGGAGGTCGTCGGCGAGGGCGACGTATCCGTCGGTGCCGCCCAGCGCGACGGCGCCACCGGTCCGCCCGGCCGCCCAGGAGGCACCGCCGGTGAGCGTGGCGGTCTTGCCGTTGCCGGTGGCGTCGGCGGCGCTGGTCCCGCCGGTCTCGTCGAAGCGGTGCCAGGCGGCGAAGGCGGGCGGCGGGGTGGGCGGCTCGCCGGTCAGCCAGTACACGTTGTAGTTCTGGTGGTGGACACGGGCGACCGGGAGCAGGGTGACGGTCTCGCCACTCGCGGTGGCGGTGAACTTCAGCGTGGCGCCGGACTGCTGCCGCACCGAGTCCTTCACCAGCCGCGGCATGGTCATATTGGGGCGGTTGCCGTACGCCCCGGCGAGCACGACCGGCCCGTACAGCACGGCCTGGACGTCCGGGTCGTCGGGCGTGGGGTCGAGCTTCAGCGCCATCGGCAGGGTCACCTCGACGCGGTCGCCGGCCTTCCAGGTGCGGTCGATGACCAGCCAGCTGCCGGGTTTGGGCTGGTCGGGGAGGGTGGTGCCGTTGAGCGCCGCGCGGGCGCCGGTGGCCCAGGAGGGGATGCGCACCCGCAGTTCGAGGGAGGCCGTGCCGGAGGCCACGGTGAGGGTGGTGGTCTGCTGGTCGGGGAAGCCGGTGGTCTGGCGCCAGGTGATGCCCTTCTCCTGCCAGCGCAGCTCGGAGGGGATGAACAGGTTCACCAGCAGGCTGCGGTCCGCGTAGGTGTAGATGGTGTCGGCGAACTTGGCCTGGGTCTCCATGCCGCTGCCGTGGTCGCAGGAGAAGTTGTTGTAGTCCGTGGAGTACTGGTTCGGGTCGGTGCCCATGAAGGACGGCTGCTGTTTGAAGGCGCCGGGTGCCAGGCCGGTGTAGTAGATGTTGAAGCCGTGGGCCGAGTCCGGGTCCTGCTCGCCCAGCATCTGGTTGAGGAGGGTGCGCTCGTAGTAGTCGAGCAGGTCGGTGCGGTCGGGCGCGTGGAAGTGGATCAGCCGGGTGAGCTTGAGCATGTTGTAGCTGTTGCAGTTCTCGCAGCAGTTGTTGGACAGCTGGGCGGCGATGGCGTCGGGCTCGTGGAACGCCTCGCCGTTGCTGTTGCCACCGATGACATAGGTGTGGTGGTCGGTGACGATCTTCCAGAAGTTCTCGCCGATGGTGCGATAGCGGCTGGCCAGGCCCTGTTCCCACAGCCGCAGTGCGCCGACCATCTTGGGGATCTGGGTGTTGGCGTGCAACCCGGCGAGCTGGTCCTCGTTGCGGGCGAGCGGGTCGAAGACGCTGGCGTGGGTGAAGCGCTCGGCGACCCTCAGCCACCTGGTGTCGCCGGTGATCGCGTGCAGATCGGCCAGCACCTCGTTCATGCCGCCGAACTCGGTCTGCAGCACCCGCTGCATCTGGTCGTAGCCGAGCCTGCCGGTGCGCGTGTCCACCCAGGCGGCCTGGCGCAGCACGACGTCCAGGGCCTCGGCGCTGCCCGCCAGCCGGTGCTGGTCGACCAGCCCGGCCATGATCTTGTGGATGGTGTAGTACGGCGCCCACACCCCGGAGCCGGACTCCAGCCGGTCGAAGAAGTTCTCCGGGAAGGCCGAGAGATAGCCCTGGCCATAGCCCGCCGCCGGGGATTTCGCCTGGCAGGCGGCGAGCGCGGACACCAGCTTGCGGCTCTTGTCCAGCAGCGCGGTGTCGCCCGTGTTGGCGTAGGCGAGGGCAAGACCGGACAGCAGATGGCCGGTGCTGTGGCCGCGCAGCTCGGTGGTCGGGCTCTCCCAGCCGCCGCAGGCCTGGGCGCTGCTGGGCAGGCCGACGTTGAGCCGGAAGGTGTGGAGCAGCCGGTCGATGTCGACGAACCGCAGATAGGCGGTGTTGCGGGACTGGTTGTCCTTGAAGGGGCCCGGCAGCAGGGTGACGGAGCCGAGCGGGAAGGGCCGGACGGCGGTGACCGCCCGCGCCCGGCCACGGGGTGCGGCCGAGGCGGCCGGGGCGGCCGCCAGGGCCGTGCCACCGGCCGCTGCCGTGAGCGCGACGGCCGCGGCGCCGGACGCCGTGGTGGCGAGGAAGTGCCGTCTGTCGACTGGTTCGTTCATGTTCTTCCCTCACAGAGGTTCGAAATTACGAACAATGTCCGACATGTTGCGCACGGTGACGCTACCGGCCCCTCCCTGGAAGTCAACAGTCCCAGCCGTACCAGGGCACCGGACCGGTCAGCCGCGCTTCCACTGCTGGTTGGCCCCGCCGATGCAGGTCCACTGCACGATGGCGGCCTTGTCCGCGGTGGACTCGTCCGCGACGTCCAGACACTTGCCGCTGCTCCGGGAGGTCAGCCGGACATACCCGTCGCCGGTGTCCGTGGCCTGCCACTGCTGGCCGGCCGCCGTGCCGCAGGCCGACTGGACGACCTTGGCGCCGTCGTCGGCGGAGCCGCCGCTGACGGTCAGGCACTGGGAGCTGTGCCGGGCGATCAGCTGGACATAGCCACCTCCGGCGTCCTTGGACCAGAACAGCTGGTTGCCGCCGCCGTTGCAGGTGTACTGCACGGCCGCGGTGCCGTCCGTCTGTGAGGCGGAGGTGATGTCGGCGCATTTGCCGGTGTGCCGCGCGACGAGGGTGCGGTACGGCCCGCCGGAGCCGGTCACGGTGCCCGCCTCGGTGTCGACGGCAAGCTGCGGAAACCAGTCCATCGTCATGGTGCGGGAGGTCGGGAAGGACAGCGGCAGCCACACATAGCGGGAGTCGTTGACCTTGCCGCCGAAGGAGTTGCCCCAGCGGTCGCCCAGATACAGATAGGACGTCGCCCCGTCGCCCTGCACCGGCAGGACGTACGCGGTCTGGGAGCCGTACGCGGTGGCGTCGCCGATGTTCGCCATCTCGGTCCACGGCCCGGCCAGGTCGGTCGCGGTGGCGTACTTCTGCTGGTTGGGATTCCAGCCGGTGGCGCCGGAGGTCAGCATGAAGTAGACGTTGCCGCGCTTGAAGAGCGCGGGCGCCTCGCGGTGGCCGCCGGGCCACGGGTTGGCCACCAGGCTCGCCACGCCCGTGTAGTCGTCGGTCAGCCGGTAGATCTGGAGGTCGTAGTTCTCCCGGGCCGCCGAGACCATGTATCCGGTGCCGTCGTTGTCCTGGAACAGCGTGATGTCCCGCGACATGTGCTGGTCGAGCGGGCGGAAGCTGCCCCGCCAGGTGTAGTCGCCGTCGACGGTCGGGGAGGTGGCGACCGCGGCGCGCGCCTCGCTGTAGTCGGTGCCGTTCTCCTTGTGCATCCACATGACGAACTGCTTGGTCCGCTGGTTGTAGAGGACCTTGGGGCGCTCGATATTGGCCTTCGCCAGCTCGGGGTCGGTCGCCTGGGTCAGGACATGCCGGCGGAACTCCCAGCTCTTGAGGTCCTTCGAGCGGTAGGCGGACACATAGCGGAAGGTGTTGTCGGTGTTCCGGTTCTCGCCGAACCAGTAGTAGTAGGCGCCGACCTTGATGGCTCCGCCGCCGTGGGCGTGCACCGGATCGCCCGAGGTGGTGGCGAACTGCGTTCCGTTGAGGACGGTCACCGGGGCGGCCTGGGCGCCGGAGGCGCCCATCAGCGGGGCCAGCAGGGCCGCGCACACGGCGGCCACGAGCGTCCAGAGGCGGGGGCGCCTCATCCGCGGGGCGGGCATCACGCAGTCTCCTTCGGGTGGATCGTCGTCCCCTGCCCGCGCGCGGGCGCGTCGGCCACCGGTATGCCGAAGTCCGGGGTGCCGTCGGCCTTCCAGGGCAGGGTCTGGATGCGGGTGTGCCGGTTGGGGTCGTGCAGCGGATCGCCGGTGATGTCCTTGTACTGGCGCGCGTGGTAGACGAGGACATCGGTGCGACCGTCCTCGGCGACCGTGAAGGAGTTGTGTCCAGGGCCGTACTGCTTGGTGGTGTCATTGCTGGTGAAGACCGGTGTCGGGCTCTTGGCCCAGGACGCGGGGGCCAGCAGGTCGCTGCCCGCGGAGGCGGTCAGCAGCCCCATGCAGTAGTTGCTGTCGGTGGCGCTCGCGGAGTACGTCAGAAACACCCGGCCGTTCCGCTGGAGGACCGAAGGGCCTTCGTTGACCTTGTAGCCGCGGGTCTCCCAGTCGTATGTCGGGCGTGAGATCTCCACCTGCGGGCCGGTGATGGTCCACGGGTTCGCCATCCGGGCGATGTAGAGGCTGGAGTTGTTGCCGACGTCCGGGTTGGACTGGGCCCAGACCAGATGGCGGGTGCCCTGGTGGACGAAGGTGGAGGCGTCGAGGGAGAAGGTGTCCAGCGGGGTGGCGATCCGGCCCTTCTCGGTCCAGGTGCCGGTGACCGGGTTGGCGCTCGTGTTCTCCAGCACCCACATCCGGATCTTCCAGACGTCGTTGGCGGGCGCGGCGGCGAAGTAGACGTACCACTTGCCGTCGATGAAGTGGATCTCCGGCGCCCAGATGTGGGCGCCCATGTCGCCGCTCGCGTGCTTCCTCCAGATCACCGACTCGGCGGCGGTGGCCAGGCCGTTGAGGGTTCTGGAGCGGCGCAGGACGATGCGGTCGTACTCGGGTGCGGTGGCGGTGAAGTAGTAGTAGCCGTCGGTGTGCCTGACGATGTGCGGGTCGGCCCGCTGGAGGACGAGGGGATTGCGGTACGGATCCGCCCGGCGCCCGCCCGGCGCGGCGTCCCGGTCCGAGGCATGGGCCAGGCCGGGCGTGCCCACGACGGCGCCCACGGCGAGGGCGCCTTTGAGGACCAGCCGGCGGCCGGGTTGCTGTTCACTGCGGCTCAAGTCTGTCTCCCGATGACGGACCCCCGTGATCGATTTTGTTCGGAGATTAAGGCTTCTGATGAGTTCTGACAGGCCCTGTGGGAGGTGCGAAACTTTCGAAAACACTGTGGATCGGCGTCAGTTCACTCGTCGAGACTGAAGGCTTGTCGCGGAGACCAGGCTTACCTAAGCTCGCCGCAACAACCGGTTTCTACAGCTGTGACCAGGAAGAAGTGGTGGGCAGATGACCGCAGGACCGATCCGGCTCTCCGAGGGGGCGCACACCGCGCTGCGCCCGGCCACCGCGGCCCGTATCACCGGCGGCTTCTGGGCGGCCAGGCGCCGCGTCAACGCCGAGGTGAGCATCGCGCAGGGGCCGCGCAGGCTCGAGGAGGCGGGCAACCTGGACAATCTGCGCGCGGCCGCCGGGGCGAAGTCGCCGGGGTTCACCGGCGACTTCCAGTTCCAGGACTCCGATGTGCACAAGTGGCTGGAGGCCGCGTCCTGGCAGCTGGCCGATGGGGCGGCCGGGACAGCGGGGGCGGTCGGCGGGGAACTGGCCCGGGAGGTCGGCCGGTTGATCGAGCTGGTGGCGGCCGCGCAGGACACCGACGGCTACCTCCAGACGTACTACCAGGTCAGACCGGGCGCCCAGCGCTGGTCGGAGCCGCACTGGGGACATGAGCTGTACTGCGCGGGCCATCTCATCCAGGCCGCGGTCGCCCACCACCGGGCCACCGGAGGTGCCGAACTCCTCGATGTGGCGGTGCGGTTCGCCGATCACATCGACGCCACCTTCGGCCCCGGCAAACCGGTGGACGCGGTGTGCGGACACCCGGAGATCGAGACCGCGCTGGTCGAGCTGTACCGGGAGACGGGCGAGCGGCGCCATCTCGACCTCGCCGCCTACTTCATGGACCGGCGGGGACAGGGCACCCTCGGCGACGGCGCCGAGGACCGGGAGGCCGACCGCCGCCCCGGCGCGCCCTATTGGCAGGACCACGCCCCGGTGCGGGACGCGACCGAGGTCACCGGGCACGCCGTGCGCCAGTTGTATCTGCTCGCCGGGGCCGCGGATCTGGCGGCGGAGACCGGCGACACGCGGCTGCGGGAGGCGCTGGTGCGGCTGTGGGAGGACATGGCCGCCACGAAGACCTATCTGACCGGCGGCGTCGGCTCCCGGCACGACCTGGAGGCGTTCGGCGACGCGTACGAACTGCCGCCGGACCGGGCGTACGCCGAGACCTGCGCGGCCATCGCCTCGATCCAGTTCGGCTGGCGCATGGCGCTGCTGACGGGCGAGGCCCGCTACAGCGATCTGATCGAGCGCACCCTGTACAACGGATTCCTGTCGGGCGTCTCGCTGGACGGGGACCGCTGGCTGTACGTCAATCCGCTCCAGGTCCGCGAGGACTACACCGGCCCGCACGGCGACCAGGGGGCGCGCCGCACGGAGTGGTTCCGCTGCGCCTGCTGCCCGCCGAACGTGATGCGGCTGCTGGCCTCGCTGCCGCACTACGTGGCCAGCGGCGACGCGGACGGCCTTCAGCTGCACCAGTACGCCTCGGGCTCGTACGCGGCGGGCGGCGGAGCGGTGCGGGTGGGTACCGGCTACCCCTGGGAGGGCCGGATCGCGGTCGTGGTGGACGAGGTCCCCGGCGACGGCGAGTGGACCCTGTCGCTGCGCGTCCCGCACTGGGCGGACAAGTACGGCGTGACGGTGAACGGCGAGCCGGTGGCCGCGCGCGCCGAGAACGGCTGGCTGCGGCTGCGGCGCCGCTGGCGGCCCGGTGAGACGGTGGTGCTCGACCTGCCGCTGCGCCCCCGGCTCACCCGTCCCGACCCCCGGGTGGACGCGGTGCGCGGCTGCGTCGCGATCGAGCGCGGGCCGCTCGTGTACTGCCTGGAGGAGCCGGACCAGCCGGACGGGCTGCGGCTCGACCGCGTCCGGCTCGACCCCGCGGCGACGCCGACCGCCGGGCATCGGCCGGAGCTGCTCGGCGGGGTCACCGCGATCACCGCCGGAGCGCTGCGCCCCCGGATCCGGCCCGAGGGCTGGTGGCCGTACGCCGACGCCAAGGCGCCCGGCGCGGCCGGCGGACCGGGCTCCCCCGCGGCCGAGCCGGTCCGGGTGACCGCGATCCCCTACTACGCGTGGGCCAACCGCGAAGCCGGCGCGATGCGGGTGTGGATCCCGGTGTAGGGGCTTGCGCGGACGGCTTGTGCGGACGGCCGCGCTACGGGCCCTCGCCCGGGCCGTGGAACTCACCGTGCGGCCCGGACGTTGTCCGGCCGAGGAACACGGTCTTGTGCCCGAGGGCACCGGCGAACGGGAGGTGCGCCTTGAGCACCGGCTCCACAGACCGGGGAGCGGACCCCGGCGACCCAGGCGACTGGGACGATGTCGTGCTGGACGAGGAGTTCGTACGGGGCGCGGAGGTGTCCGAGCCCGCCGCGCGCACCCGGATGCTGACCGCCCGCTGGCGGCGCCGCGCGCCCGAGCCTCAGCCGTGGCGCGCCGACGAGCCCCCGGCGGGCTGGTTCTGGAGCAAGCGCCGCAAGCGGCGACGGCGGCGCTAGCAGCGGCAGCGGCGATCGCGCCGGCGGTGGCGACAGGGGCGGCGATTTTCGGCGGGCAGGGCGGCAACGTTTCGATGAGCGGCGGCGACCAACCGTCGCGGGCCGGCACGTACCCGTACCGCCCCTCCACGGGGGCGTGCCGCCCGCGTCCACTTCCCGACCCGGAAGCGAGCCGCCATGCCGCTCTTAAGAAAACTCCGAATGCTCCTGGTCGCCGTGGCGGCCGGGGCACTGTCCGTCATCGGCTTCTCCGCCCCCGCGGTGGCCGCCCCCTCGGCGGCGGCCGACACCTGGAACCCGCCGAGCAACCTCGTCCAGCCGCTGAACGAGGTCTGGAAGCACGTCGAGTCCACCTACCCGGACCTGTACGGCTTCAAGAACTACGGCTGGGACCAGGTGATGGCCAACAAGGGCAGCCTGAACTACTGCGTCCGCTGGGAATCCGACCAGCCCGTCAGCGCCGCGCTGCGCGACCAGATCCACACCGCCCTCAAGCGGCAGTCCAAGAAGTGGATCGACTCCGTCGCGGGCTTCGAGGGCTTCCCGTACAACGACGTCCCGGTCAAGATCGTCGGCTGGGCCGTCAAGAACCGCTCGACCCTCCAGTGGACCGACAACTCGGTCGACATCTACACCGGGCTGGAGAGCGAAGGCGCGCCGCAGTGCTCCCCCGACTGCGGCCGCTTCTTCCACCAGGACGGCAACTACTCCAAGTGTCCGGGCGGCGCGGCGCGCCACTACGACCAGTCGCTGTGGCTCACCAAGGGCTTCGGCGGCGGCGCGGGCGGCGACTGGGGCCAGCGCATCGGCAGTGAGTACATGGTCGGTGCGGTGAACCAGGACAACATCCATATCCTGCTCCACGAGATCGGCCACACCTACGGTCTGGACGACTTCTACGACTGGACCCCGACCGGTGTCGGCGGCTTCCTGATGCAGGCGGGGACGGCCGACCACATCACCGAGTTCGACAAGTGGATGTACCGCGACTTCTGGCGCCATCTGAAGAGCCGGTACGGCCTGTAGCACCCGTACCGCGGCCCCGTACGCCCCCCAGCGTACGGGGCCTGTCCTCGGTTTTTCGAAAGTTTCGAGCGATGTTGAATCCTCAATTCCGAGGGCTTCCCCGCTGACTTGGGGCGCCTTAATGTAGGGACCGGTTGCTATCCGGTCAACATCTCGGGCGCCAAGCGCTCGTATTCGAAACTTTCGCATCAACCGGTGGGGACGGAAGGGGATTCTCGATGGCGCGATCCTCGGGGTCGACGGGTCCTACCCTGGCGGTCATCGCCCGCGAGGCAGGGGTGTCGGTGCCGACCGCCTCCAAGGTGGTCAACGGCCGGGAGGACGTCGCCCCGGACACCCGGCGCCGGGTCACCGAGGTGCTGGACCGCCTGGGGTATGTGCGCAGGCCCCGCTTCGAGGCGTCCAAGCCGCCGGCGCTGATCGACCTGGTGGTGCACTCGCTGGACACCGCGTGGTCGGGGGCCGTGCTGCACGGCGTGGAGCAGGCCGCGTACGACGCGGGTCTCGACGTGGTGGTCTCGGCCGGGCTCACCCGCACCCGCGGCGGCCGCCCCGAGCGGGGCTGGCTGGACAAGCTGTGCGCCCGCGGCAGCGCCGGGGTGCTGTTCAACCTGGCCGAGCTGACGCCCACCCAGTACGCGTGGCTGGACGAGCACCGCATCCCGTTTGTGATGATCGATCCCGTGCTGGACCCGCCTCCCGGGGTGCCCTCCGTCGGCGCCGCCAACTGGCAGGGCGGGGTGAGCGCGGCCGAGCATCTGATCGGCCTCGGGCACCGGCGGATCGCGGTGATCGGCGGATACCGGCGGAAGCAGTGCAGCAGCGCCCGGGTCGCCGGATACCGCTCGGCGATGTCGGCGGCCGGGCTGCGCGTCCCGCCGGACTATGTGCGGTACGGCAACTTCGACGAGGGCGTCTCCCATCAGCGGATGTGCGAGCTCCTGGAGCTGCCCGAGCCGCCCACCGCCGTCTTCACCTGCTCCGACCAGATGGCGCTCGGCGTGTACCAGGCGCTGGCGGAGCGAGGGCTGCGGGTGCCGGACGACTTCAGCGTGGTGGGCTTCGACGATCTACCGCAGGCCCGCTGGGTCACGCCCGCGCTCACCACGGTGCGCCAGCCGCTGTCCGAGATGGCGGCGACGGCGCTGCGCAGTCTGCTGCGGCTGATGTCGGGGGAGGTGCCCGAGGGCACCCGGACGGAGCTGTCCACCCGGCTGGTGGTCCGCTCCAGCACCGCGCCTCCGCCCGGCGTTCTCTCTTGACCGAGGAGTCGAACACTGACCGGATATCCGGACGATCATGTACGGCGATGAGCGACAGCGCTACGGTAAGCGCTTACCAGAGCTCTGCGCCCGCCCCGCCCGCACCGTCGCACCACTCACCCGGGAGGTACCTCCGCCGTGTTCGTCGATATGCCCCTGGACCAGCTGCGCACCTATCGGCCGTCCCTGCCCGAGCCCGAGGGCTTCGACGCCTTCTGGGACCGCACCCTCGCCGAGGCGGGCGAGCACGCCCTGGACGCGGTGTTCACCGAGACGGACACGGGGCTGGCGCGACTGCACACCTACGATGTGGAGTTCTCCGGCTTCGGCGGGCACCGGATACACGGCTGGCTGCTGGCGCCGCGGGAGGCGACGGGCCCGCTGCCGTGCGTGGTGCAGTACATCGGCTACAGCGGCGGGCGGGGCCTGCCGCACAACTGGCTGCTGTGGCCCTCGGTGGGCTACGCGGTCTTCGTCATGGACAGCCGTGGCCAGGGCACGTCCCCGAACAACCCCGGGACCACGCCCGATCCGGTCGGCGGCACCGGGCCCGAGGCCGCCGGCAAGATGACCAAGGGCATTCTGTCCCCGGACGACTACTACTACCGCCGTCTTTACACCGACGCGGTGCGCGCTGTGGCGGCCGCCCGCGAGCACGCGCTGGTCGACGCGGCGCGGATCGTCGTCAGCGGCGGCAGCCAGGGTGGCGGTCTGGCCCTGGCGGCGGCCGGGCTGGTGCCCGATCTGACCGGGGCGCTGGTCGATGTGCCGTTCATGACGCACATCCGCCGCGCCATGGAGATCACCGACGCGGACCCGTACGGGGAGGTGGCCCGGTTCTGCGCCGGCCGCCGGGATCTGGCGGATCAGGTCCTGGCCACGCTGGACCACTTCGACGGGCTGAACTTCGCCGTCCGCGCCAACGCCCCCGCGCTCTTCTCGACCGCGCTGCGCGACGCGGTCACCCCCACGTCCTGCGGATTCGCCGCGTACAACCACTACGCGGGCGACAAGGACCTGAAGGTGTGGGCCTTCAACGGCCACGAGGGCGGGGGCGTGCACCAGCAGGCCGAGCAGATCGCGTTTCTGCGCGGCCTGTTCGGGTGAGCGGGCGCGCCCCCGCCGATCCCTCCCGGTAGCGGAGCGGACCGGCCGGGGCTCACCCGGCCAGGGCTCACCCGGCCGGGGCCGCGACGCTCTCGTCGCGCCGCACCAGGGCGGCGTACCGCCCGCCCATGGCCAGCAGCTCGTCATGGCTGCCCCGCTCGGCGATGCGGCCGCCGTCGAGGACCACGATCTGGTCGGCGTCCCGGACGGTCGACAGGCGGTGGGCGATGGTGATCGTGGTCCGCCCGGCGGAGAGGGTGTCGATGGCCTCCTGCACGGCGTGCTCGGTGCGCGTGTCCAGGGCGCTGGTGGCCTCGTCGAGGATGAGGACGGGCGGGTCGCGCAGTATGGTCCGGGCGATGGCCAGGCGCTGCTTCTCACCGCCGGAGAAGCGGTAGCCGCGCTCGCCGACGAGGGTGTCATAGCCCTCGGGCAGCGAGGCGATGTGATCGTGGATCTGGGCGGCCCGCGCGGCCGCCACGATCTCCTCGCCCGTGGCGTCGGGCTTGGCGAAGCGCAGATTGTCGGCCACGGAGGCATGGAAGAGATAGGTCTCCTGGGAGACCACGCCGACCGCGCGCGAAAGGGTGTCGAAGTCGAGGTCGCGAACGTCCACTCCGTCGATCAGAACCCGGCCGCCGGTCACGTCGTAGAGCCGCGGCACCAGATAGCTGAGGGTGGTCTTGCCGGAGCCGGTCGGTCCGACCACGGCCAGGCTGTCACCCGCCGGGACGGTCAGGTCGATGGAGCTGAGCGCGCCCTTCTCGCCCTGCTCGTACGAGAAGTCGACGTGGTCGAAACGGACTTCACCGCGCACCTTCTCCAACCGCACGGGCTCGGCCGGCTCGGTGATGTCGATCGGCAGGTCCAGGTACTCGAAGATGCGCTGGAAGAGGGCGAGGGAGGTCTGGATGTCCACTCCGGTGGACAGCAGGCTGACCGTGGGGCGGAACAGCCCCTGCTGGAGCGATACGAAGGCGACCAGTGTGCCGATGGAGACCGTGGGGCCACCCGAGTCCAGGACCATGCCGGCGGCCCAGTAGATGATGGCGGGCATGGCGGCCATGACGATGCCGATGGTGGACATCCGCCAGCGCCCGGCCATGCTGGAGCGCACCTCCAGGCCGACCAGGCGCTCGGACTCCCCCGCGAACTCCCGCGTCAGCGACTCGGACCGGCCCATCGTGCGGCCGAGCAGGATCCCGCTCACCGACAGGGACTCGGTCACCATCGCGGACATGGCTGCCATCTGCTTCTGGCGCTGCGAGGTGATCCGCTTGCGCTCGCGCCCGACCCGGCGGCTGATCAGGACGAACACCGGCAGCAGGAGCAGCGAGACGACGGTCAGCCGCCAGTCGAGGGCGAGCATCGCGACGACCGTGGCGACGACGCTGGTGAGGTTGGAGACCAGTGAGGTCGCGGTGGAGGTGACGGTGGCCTGCATGCCGCCGATGTCGTTGGCGATCCGGGACTGCACCTCGCCGGTGCGGGTGCGGGTGAAGAAGGCGAGCGGCATGCGCTGAAGCCGGTCGTAGACCGCGGTGCGCAGATCGTGCATGACGCGCTGGCCGACGGTCGTGGAGATCAGCGTCTGAAGCACGCCGAAGACGCTGGTGACGACAGCGGCGGCGATCATGCCGAGGGCGAGCAGGGTCAGCAGTCCGGTGCGGCGATCGGGAATCGCGGTGTCGAGGATCTCGCGGAGGAGGAACGGCGAGGCGACGGAGACCAGCGCGGAGGCGGCGACGAGCAGGCCGACGAGGGCCAGGCGGCCGCGGTAGGGGCGGAAGAGTCCGAGGATGCGCCGCAGCTGGGCGGGCTGGTCGGGGTCGGCGGCAGGTGGGGTCCACGGGGATGTGTCGTGGTGCATGGGCTCCTTCAGGGCAGGGGCGGACGACCTGTGGCCGCTGACGGCGCGGCCTTTCAGAGCATAGCTCATTGTTACCTATACTCACAATGAACCAGGTCCTGATAGACTGCGATCATGCCCACGCCCGAGACCTCAGGCATCCTCGCGGAGCAGCTGCTGCGCCTGACCCGCAGACTGCACCGCGCACAGAAGCGGCACATGGAACCGCTGGGCATCACCCCCGCCCAGTCCCGGCTGCTGCGCACGGTCGCCCACTGCGACCGGCCGCCGCGCATGGCGGACCTCGCCCAGCGGCTCGAGGTGGTCCCGCGCGCCGTGACCACGCTGGTGGACGCTCTGGAGGCGCACGGCTCGGTGCGCCGTGCGCCCGATCCGGAGAACCGCCGGGTGGTGCGCGTCGAGCTCACCGACACCGGCCGCGCCACGCTCCGCGCGCTGCGCGACGCGCGCCGGACCGCCGCGGAGGACATCCTGGCCCCGCTGTCCGACCGGCAGCGCGATGTGCTCGGTGAGCTGCTGGACACGCTCGCCGGCACACCGGATCAGGGCCGCTACTGAGGCGCCCGTCGCCGGGACGCGCCATGCCCGCCCCGGGACGCCGCGCCCAGCGGCGTCGGCTCAGCGCCCGGACGCGGGGGACGCCGTGGGCGGGGCGGCCTCGGCCGAGGCCGCGTCGTGCGCGGGCTCCTCATCGACGGCCGGTTCCTCCCCCGCCAGCACACGCTTGGCCTTCGCCGCGTCCAGCGCGCCCTCCCAGCGCGAGACGGCGAAGACGGCCACACAGTTGCCGAGCAGACCGGTCGCCACCCGCATCGAGTCCATGATCCGGTCCACGCCGAGCAGCAGCGCCACGGCGGCCGCGGGGATCACCCCGAGGGCGGAGGCGGTCGCCGAGAGGGCGAGGAAGGCCGAACCGGGCACGCCCGCCATGCCCTTGCTGGTGAGCATCAGCACGAGGACGACGGTGATCTGCTGCCCCAGGCTCAGATCCACGCCGACCGCCTGGGCGATGAACAGTGTGCCGATGGACAGATAGATGGAGGCGCCGTCCAGGTTGAAGGAGTATCCGGTGGGGAGGACCAGCCCGACCGCGTCGTCCCGGCACCCGGCCGCGCGCAGCTTCTGCATCATCCGCGGCAGCACCGTTTCGCTGGAGGCGGTCCCGAGGGCCAGCAGCATCTCCTCGCGGGTGTACTTGACGAACTTCCACAGGCTCAGCCCGGTGATCGCCTTGAGCGCGAGGCCGAGCAGCGCCAGGAAGAGCAGCGCGACGCCGTAGCAGAGCGCGATCAGCTTGCCGTAGGTCGTCAGGGCCCCCATCCCGTACTGGCCGACCAGGTGGGCCATGGCGCCGAAGACCGCCAGCGGGGCGAGCCTCATGATGAAGCCGACGATCGCGAAGACGACTTCCTGAGCCTGCTCGACGGCCGGCAGGATCGCGGGCACCTTCGTCTTGCCCAGGTGCAGCAGCGCCGCGCCCACCAGGCAGGCCAGCACCAGCACTTGGAGCAGGGAGTTCTGGGCGAAGGCTCCGAGTGCGCTCTCCGGCAGCGCGTCCAGGACGAACTGGGAGGTCGAGGGCAGATGCCCGCCGCCGGTCTTGTCGTCGACGGCGGAGGAGTCGAGCGAGGCGGGGTCGACGTGCATTCCGGTGCCGGGGCCGGTCAGATTGGCCGCCAGCAGACCGAGGACCAGCGCCACGGTGGAGGCCACCTCGAACCAGATGAGGGCCTTGAGCCCGATCCGCCCGAAGGCCTTGAGGTCCCCCGCCTTGGCGATCCCGGCGACGACGACGCAGAAGACCAGCGGGGCGATCACTGCCTTGATCAGACGCACGAATCCGTCACCGAGCGGCTGGACAGCCGTGCCCACATCCGGCCAGAGGCGCCCGACGGCGACTCCGAGCACGAGGGCGCAGGCGACCTGGGTGAACAGCGAGGTGCGCAGCAGTCTCAGGGCGCGCAGGGGAAGGGATGGTGCGGCGAGCGGCACGTGAACACCTCCGGGCTCGTTTTCTGAGATGCGGAAAATGAATTCCGCGATGCGCCACTATGGCGGAGCGCGAGGTTCCACGGAAGAGCCGCGTGTAACAAGCGGGAAAATCCTCCCCGCGCATACCGCCCCGGCCGATGGGCACCCGGGTGCGAGGAGCGGACCTGACGGGCCCGACGCGGGGACGGCCGCCGGGGACGACCGCAGAAGGGAGACGCGGGACGATGCGTTTTCGCGACCGGAGACAGGCCGGGCGGAAGCTGGCCGAGCGGCTGTGCGAGCCGCCGCGCGGCGAGCGGTTGGGACATCCCGTGGTGCTGGCGCTGCCCCGGGGCGGCGCGCCGGTGGCGGACGAGATCGCCCAGGCGCTGCGGGCGCCGTTGGACGTGCTGGTGGCCCGGAGGATCGGCGCCCCGTTCAACCCCGAGCTCGGGGTGGGCGCGCTCGCCGGGGACGATCCGCCGCTGTACGACGAACGGGCGCTCGCCCTGCTCGATCTGACGTCGGCCCAGCTCGCCCCGAGGGCCCGGGAGGAGCGCGCCGAGCTGCGCCGCCACGAGCAGCTCTACCGCCGTGGACGCCCGCCCGCCGAGATACGGGACCGCACGGTGATCGTCGTGGACGACGGGCTGGCCACCGGCGTCACCGCGCGGGCCGCGCTGCGCTCCGTACGCCGGCGCGAGCCCGCCCGGGTGATCCTCGCGGTGCCGGTGTGCTCGCCGGAGGCCGCCGCGGCGGTCCGCTCCGAGACGGACGACCTGGTGTTTCTGGGCCAGCCGGACCCGTTCCAGGCGGTCGGCCTGTGGTACGAGGACTTCGCGCAGGTCCGTGACGAAGAGGTGATCGACGTGGTGCGCGCCTCCCTCGCGCCACGCTGAGCGGGTGCCGCGCGGGCCCGGCCCGCGCGGCCGTCGGCTCACCCGGCCAGGTGGGCCTTGTCCCCCATCACCACGACCGGGTGCAGCTCGGGGTCCAGGTTCTTCAACAGATACTCCATGCCGGACTTGGACAGGCTCACACACGCCGAGGTGCCGCTGCCGTGGTCCATGTGCAACCAGATCGATCCGCCCTTGCTCTGGCCCTCGGGCCGGGTCGGATCGAGCGGTGAGGTGCCCTTGACGCGGTTGTAGTCAATGGCGATGACATAGTTGAAGTCATTCCAGTGTGTCTTCGGCCAGTAGTGCGGAGCGGCGAAGGCCGCGGCCTGGCTGTACGGCAGCCGGGCCCCCGGGTCGGCCAGCACCCCGCCCGCGTCGCTGAGCGTGTAGACGCCGACCGGGCTGCGCTTGTCGCCCTCGTGATGCTCCGTCGTCCAGCCCCGCTTGCCGTTGTGCCCGGCCCAACTGCGAGTCCGCTGCCAGTTCTTGCCCTGCTTCGAGTACAGCACGACAGTCGCGTCCGCGGAGTTCACACCCTTGCCGTACACCGCGACGACCTGCCGCGCGTCGGCCGGGATCTTCGCCTGAAGGGCGTCGCCCACGTCCGGGATGCGGGTGGGATCCGATGCGGGTGAAGCGCTGCGCAGCGCCTGCTTGCCCTGGGCACCACCCTTGTCGCCGTCGCCGCCCGCCCCGCCACCGCAGGCCGTCAGCAGGATGAGGGCGGCGCCGGTGGCGGCCGCGGCGCGCAGGGAGGGGGTGCCGGAAATTCGCATGTCCCCCATCGTCCCACTCCCGCGTCGCGATGGCGTACACGGGATTGGCGTGTTCCGTGTCCCGGCCCGGGAAAACCAGTTGAATGCCTCGGGGGTGGGGCGCGAGTCTTTCACGGCTCTTTGCCTGCCCGTCACCCCGCCCGAGCCCTGGGACACCATGCACATTCGCGATCTTCCGTACGACGATCCCGGTCGACCCGACGTCCGGTCAGGACCCCACTTCCTGTGGTGGCTGGGCCGAAATCAGCTGGGCGGGCAGGTGAAGGCGGCTCTGTGGGGTCTGCTGCACATGGCCGCCCTGGTGTCCTTCCCCGTGGCCATCGGCTTCGCCGTGCAGGCGGTCGTGGACCGCTCGGGCGCGCGGCTGGCGCTGGCCGGCGGGCTGATGGCCGGGCTGACCGGGCTCACCGCGCTCGGCGACACCATGCTGCACCGGGCGGCGGTCACCAACTGGATCACGGCGGCGGCACGGGTGCAGCAACTCCTGGCGCGCAAGGCGGTCGAGCTGGGCTCGGCGCTGACGCGGCGGGTGGCGGCGGGTGAGGTGGTGGCCGTCTCCACCGGCGATGTCGAGAAGATCGGCTGGTTCGTGGAAGCGCTGTCCCGCTTCACGGCGGCGGCGATCACCACGGTGGCGGTGTGTGTGGCCCTGGTCGTGTACCAGCCCGCGCTGGGGGTGGTGGTGGCCCTCGGCGTGCCGGCCCTGGCGCTGGCGGTCTTCCCGCTGCTGCCCCGGGCCACCCGGCGGGCGGATGAGCAGCGGGAGAAGGCCGGCCGGGCGACCGAGCTGGCCTCGGACACCGTGGCGGGGCTGCGGGTGCTGCGCGGCATCGGCGGCGAGGAGCTGTTCCTCGACCGCTACCGGCGGGCCTCGCAGGAGGTGCGGACGGCGGCGGTGCGCAGCGCCCGCATGTGGGCGCTGATCGCCGCCGTCCAGATCGCCCTGCCGGGGCTGCTGATGATCGGCGTCGTCTGGTACGGGGCGACGCTCGCCCGGGAAGGGCAGATCACGGTGGGCGAGCTGGTCACCGTCTACAGCGCGGTGACGTTTCTCCTTTTTCCGCTGCGGAATTTCGAGGAGATCGCGATGGCGTACTCCTTCTCCCGGCCTTCGGCGCGCCGCGCCGCCCGGGTGCTGGGGCTGCAACGCTTCTCGCCCGGCGCGCAGGCCCCCGGCGTCGCCGCCACGGCCGACGGGCCGGACGAGGAGAGCCTCGACGGCGATCTGTACGACCCGGCGAGCGGGGTGCTCGCGCCCGCCGGGCAGCTGACCGCGGTGGTCTGCGGAGACCCGGACCTGGCGGGGCGGCTGGCCGACCGGCTCGGCGGACACCCCCCGGACGACGGAGGCGACGACGGCGCGGCGGAGGCGGAGGCCGAACCGGCTCCGTCGGCGCTGCTGGGCGGCGTCCCGCTGGACAAGGTGCCCCTGGCCGCCGCGCGCCGGGCCGTGCTGGTCCAGGACAAGGACCCGGTGCTGTTGTCGGGCACGCTCGCCGAGCTGCTCGATGTGCCCCGCTCGGGGGCGGTCACGGTGCCGGAGGCGCTGGAGGCGGCCCAGTGCGGCGATGTGCTGGACGCGCTCGCGCAGGCGTCGGTGGACGGCCCGGGCGCGGCGGATCCGCTCCTGGCGCGGATCACCGAGCGCGGCCGTTCGCTGTCGGGCGGCCAGCGGCAGCGGCTGGCGCTGGCCCGTTCGCTGGTGACCGACCCCGAGGTGCTGGTCCTCGACGAGCCGACGTCCGCGGTGGACTCGCACACCGAGGCACGGATCGCACAGGGCCTGCGGCGGCTGCGGACGGGGCGGACCACCGTGGTCTTCACCTCCAGCCCGCTGCTGCTGGACCGGGCGGACCGGGTGGTGTTCGTGCAGGACGGCAAGGCGGCGGCCGCGGGCGGCCACCGCGAACTGCTGGGCACCGAGGGCGCGTACCGCGCGGTGGTCACCCGCGAGCCGGAGGACGCGGACGCGGATACCGGCCTGGGGACCGCCACGGGGACCGCCACCGGGGCCGGGGCCGTGGGGCGGATCGACAGAATCGAGGAGTCGGCATGATCGGAGTGGCCCCACCGGCCTATGACCCGGCCGCACCGCGGTCGGCGACGACGCTGCCGGTCGGCTCTCCCGCCACCGTGCGGACCTACGTCCGCGAGCTGCTGCGGCGGCACCGGACGGCCTTCGCCGTGCTGATGGCGGTGAACGCGACCGCCGTGATCGCCTCGATGGTCGGCCCGTATCTGCTGGGCGGGCTGGTCGAGGACATCTCAGCCGGAGAGCGTGAGCTGCACATCGGACGCACCGTCGCGCTGTTCGCGGTGGCGCTCGCCGTGCAGACCGTGTTCGTCCGGCTGGTGCGGCTGCGCGGCGCGATGCTGGGCGAGCGGATGCTGGCGGATCTGCGCGAGGACTTCCTCGTACGGTCGGTGGGCCTGCCGCCGAGCGTGCTGGAGCGGGCGGGGACCGGCGATCTGCTGTCCCGGATCACCACCGACATCGACCGGCTGGCGAACGCGATGCGCGAGGCCGTGCCGCAGCTGGCCATCGGGGTGGTGTGGACCGGGCTGCTGCTCGGCGCGCTGACCGTGACGGCGCCGCCGCTGGGGCTGGCGGTGCTGGTCGGGCTCCCGGTGCTGGTGATCGGCTGCCGCTGGTACTTCCGGCGCGCGCCGAGCGCCTACCGCTCGGAGGCCGCCGGATACTCCGCGGTGGCCGCGTCCCTCACCGAGACGGTGGACGCCGGGCGGACCATCGAGGCGCAGCGGCTGAGCGACCGGCGGACCGCCCTGTCCGAGCGCCGGATCCGCGAGTGGACCGCCTGGGAGCGGTACACCCTGTGGCTGCGCAGTGTGCTCTTCCCGGTGATCAATGTGACGTACTCGCTGATCACCGGTTCGGTGCTGATGATCGGCGGCGCCTGTGTGCTGCGGGGCTGGATGACGGTCGGCGAACTGACGACGGGGGCGCTGCTGGCACAGATGCTGGTGGAGCCGGTCGGGCTGATTCTGCGCTGGTACGACGAGCTCCAGGTGGCGCAGGTGTCGCTGGCCCGGCTGGTGGGGGTGCGGGAGATCGAGCCGGACTCGGCCGACGACACGGTGGCGCCCGGCGGCCGCCATGTGCGCGTGGACGAGGTGCGGTTCGGGTACCGGGCCGACAGCGATGTGCTGCACGGGGTGACGATGAGCGTACGGCCGGGGACGCGGCTGGCGCTGGTCGGGCCGTCCGGCGCGGGCAAGTCCACGCTGGGCCGGCTGCTCGCCGGGATCTACGCGCCCCGGGTCGGCACGGTGACGCTGGGCGACGCCGAGCTGGCCCGGATGCCCGCGGAGCGGGTGCGCGAGCATGTCGCCCTGGTCAACCAGGAGCACCATGTCTTCGTGGGGTCGCTGCGCGACAATCTGCTGCTGGCCCGCACCGCCGCGGCGGACACCGAGCTGTGGGCGGCCCTGACCGCGGTGGACGCCGACGGGTGGGCGCGGGCGCTGAAGGACGGTCTGGACACCGAGGTCGGGTCGGGCGGGCTGGCCCTGACTCCGGCGCAGGCCCAGCAGATCGCCCTGGCCCGGCTGGTGCTGGCCGACCCGCACACGCTGGTGCTGGACGAGGCCACCTCGCTGCTCGATCCACGGGCGGCGCGGCACCTGGAGCGGTCCCTGGCCCGGGTGCTGGAGGGCCGCACCGTGGTCGCCATCGCCCATCGGCTGCACACCGCGCACGACGCGGATCTGATCGCGGTGGTCGAGCAGGGCCGGATCAGCGAGCTGGGCAGCCATGACGAACTGGTCGCGGCGGACGGCGCCTACGCGGCGCTGTGGCGCTCCTGGCATCAGTAGCCTGCCTCCCCGGCGGCGCGGCGCCCCCGCGCCGCCGGGCCCGGTGTCCTCGGCGTCAGATGACGCCGAGGGCGCCCAGGCCGCTCAGGCCGCCCAGCACCATGAAGACCGGCATCAGCACCTTCACCTCGACCCAGCTGCCCGCCCGGAACCGCATCCCCTTCGGGGGGCCGACCGGGTACCACCGCTTGCGGCCTATCGGTATGGGCCACAGGATCGGGCAGCCGGAGACGGTGAGCGCGTCCCCGATGTCGTGCACCAGCGCGCCCAGGACGATCGGCAGGCCGAGCCACAGGTACTCCTGACCCGGCTCGGTGAACAGCCAGTCGGCGCCGTTGCCCGGCTTGTGCAGCACATCGGCGAGGATCCAGGCGCTGGTCGCGCCGAGCAGCCACACCAGCACATCGCTGGAGACCCGGGCCATCCGCCACAGCAGGCCCTCGACGGCCAGCACCATGTGGACGAAGAGGATCGCGAGCACCGCCCAGCGGCCGCCGATCATGGCGAGCACCGAGGCGCCCCCGCCGATCAGCACCGCCCACAGCCAGGTGTGGGTGAGTGTGCGATGGCCGCCGGAGCGGCGCGGGTCGCCCTGCTTCTTGGTCGCCTTGTAGACCGCGTGCGAGAGTTTGTCGGTCACTTCGCACAGGGTTCTCGAGACCGGCCCGAACGAGCGGGATATCGTCGCCGCCTTGTGGTCGAGGTCGGGGGCGAGTGCCGCCCCGGCGCAGATCAGAGCGCCGACGACAAGCACCGGCCAGGGCATCGCATGGCCCGCCGCCGCGGTCGCCGCGCCCACCCCCAGCCAGGCCGCCGCCCCGGACAGCGAATGCGCCGGTCCCATCATGGTCTTAACCCCGCCCCTGTTCATTCCCGCGTACGCGCGGGAGTTCGGTCTCTTCAGCGCGGCACAGCCTAGCGGCGAGCGATCTTCGTCCCGCCAGCCGGTTCCCGGCTCGCGCGGGAAAGCAGGCAGTATAGGGGGGTGACTCTTATCGATCAGCTGCCGAGCGACGCCGACCCCGACGCCCTTTTCGAGGCGTTTTCGACGTGGGTCGAGGAGCGGGGCATCTCGCTCTACCCCGCCCAGGAGGAAGCGCTGATCGAGGTGGTGTCCGGGTCGAACGTCATCCTGTCCACCCCCACCGGCTCGGGCAAGAGCCTGGTGGCGGCGGGCGCCCACTTCGCCGCGCTCGCCCGCGACGAGGTCACCTTCTACACCGCGCCCATCAAGGCCCTCGTCTCGGAGAAGTTCTTCGAGCTGTGCAAGATCTTCGGCACCGAGAACGTCGGGATGCTCACGGGGGACGCGTCGGTCAACGCGGACGCGCCGGTGATCTGCTGCACGGCCGAGGTGCTGGCCTCCATCGCACTGCGGGACGGCAAGGACGCCGACATCGGCCAGGTCGTGATGGATGAGTTCCACTTCTACGCGGAACCGGACCGCGGCTGGGCCTGGCAGATCCCGCTGATCGAGCTGCCCCAGGCCCAGTTCGTCCTGATGTCGGCGACGCTCGGCGATGTGACGCGGTTCGAGGAGGACCTCACCCGGCGCACCGGGCGGCCCACCACCGTGGTGCGGTCCACGACCCGGCCCGTGCCGCTGAGCTATGAGTACCGCACCACTCCGCTGACCGAGACGCTGACCGAGCTGCTGGAGACCCGGCAGGCGCCCGTCTACATCGTGCACTTCACCCAGGCGGCCGCGGTGGAGCGCGCCCAGGCGCTGATGAGCATCAACATGTGCTCGCGGGCGGAGAAGGACGAGATCGCCGCGCTCATCGGCAACTTCCGGTTCACCACCAAGTTCGGCCGGAACCTGTCCCGCTATGTGCGGCACGGTATCGGGGTGCACCACGCCGGGATGCTGCCGAAGTACCGGCGGCTGGTGGAGAAGCTGGCACAGGCCGGGCTGCTCAAGGTCATCTGCGGTACGGACACGCTGGGTGTGGGCGTCAACGTGCCCATCCGTACGGTCTTGTTCACCGCGCTGACGAAGTACGACGGCCAGCGGGTGCGCACGCTGCGGGCCCGGGAGTTCCACCAGATCGCGGGCCGGGCCGGGCGGGCCGGGTTCGACACCGCGGGCTTTGTGGTGGCGCAGGCGCCCGAGCACGTCATCGAGAACGAGAAGGCGCTGGCGAAGGCCGGGGACGATCCGAAGAAGCGGCGCAAGGTGGTGCGCAAGAAGGCGCCCGAGGGGTTCGTCAGCTGGGGGCAGAACACCTTCGAGAAGCTGATCGCCTCCGAGCCCGAGCCGCTCACCTCCCGGTTCCGGGTCACCCACGCCATGCTGCTGTCGGTCATCGCCCGGCCCGGCAACCCCTTCGCGGGGATGCGGCGCCTCCTGGAGGACAATCACGAGCCGCGCCGCAATCAGCTGCGCCACATCCGCCGCGCCATCGCGATCTACCGGTCGCTGCTGGACGGCGGCGTGGTGGAGCAGCTCAAGGAGCCCGATGCCGAAGGGCGGACGGTGCGGCTGACGGTGGATCTCCAGCAGGACTTCGCGCTGAACCAGCCGCTGTCCACCTTCGCGCTGGCCGCCTTCGAGCTCCTGGACCCCGAATCCCCCTCCTACGCCCTGGACATGGTCTCGGTGGTCGAGTCGACCCTGGACGATCCGCGCCAGATCCTGGCAGCGCAGCAGAACAAGGCGCGCGGCGAAGCGGTGGCCGCGATGAAGGCGGACGGCGTCGAGTACGAGGAGCGCATGGAGCGGCTCCAGGACGTCTCGTACCCCAAGCCGCTGGAGGAGCTGCTGTTCCACGCGTACGGCCTCTACCGCAAGAGCCACCCCTGGGTCGGCGACCACCCGCTGTCGCCCAAGTCGGTGATCCGCGACATGTACGAGCGCGCGATGACGTTCACCGAGTTCACCTCGTTCTACGACCTGGCGCGGACCGAGGGCATCGTGCTGCGCTACCTCGCCAGCGCCTACAAGGCCCTGGACCACACCGTGCCGGACGATCTGAAGTCCGACGACTTCCAGGACCTCATCGCCTGGCTCGGCGAGATGGTGCGTCAGGTCGACTCCAGCCTCCTGGACGAGTGGGAGCAGCTCGCGAACCCCGAGGAGGAGTCCGCGGAGGAGGCCCAGGAGCGCGCCGACCAGGTCCGGCCGGTCACCGCGAACGCGCGCGCCTTCCGGGTGCTGGTGCGCAACGCGATGTTCCGCCGGGTCGAGCTCGCCGCGCTGGACAAGGTGGCCGAGCTCGGCGAGATGGACGCGGACTCCGGCTGGGACGAGGACGCGTGGTCGAGGGCGATGGACGCCTACTGGGAGGAGTACGAGGACCTGGGCACCGGCCCTCAGGCGCGCGGCCCGAAGCTGCTGCGGATCGAGGAGCAGCCCGAGCACGGGCTGTGGCAGGTGCGGCAGACCTTCGACGACCCGAACGGGGACCACGACTGGGGCATCTCGGCCGAGGTCGACCTGGCCGCCTCCGACGAAGAGGGGCGTGCGGTGGTGCGGATCACCGACGTGGGCCAGTTGTAGCCTCCCAGGCGTCCCGGCCCGACACGCCACGGGCCGGGGCGCCATGGCCCCATACGTCGCGGGGCCGGGCCCCGCGACGAGCACCACCAGTGAAGGAGCACCACCGATGACCAATCCCGCCGAGCGTCTGGTCGATCTGCTGGACCTGGAGCAGATCGAGCTGAACATATTCCGCGGCCTGAGCCCCGACGAGTCGCTCCAGCGGGTGTTCGGCGGGCAGGTGGCCGGGCAGGCGCTGGTGGCCGCGGGGCGGACCACCGACGGGCAGCGCCCGGTGCACTCCCTCCACGCGTACTTCCTGCGCCCGGGGCGGCCGGGCGTGCCGATCGTGTACCAGGTGGAGCGCATCCGCGACGGCCGTTCCTTCACCACACGCCGGGTCGTCGCGGTCCAGCAGGGACGGACGATCTTCAATCTGACGGCCTCCTTCCATCTTCCCGAGCCGGGCATCGAACAGCAGCTGCCGATGCCAGAGGTGCCTGAGCCGGAGAGCCTGCCGAAGCTCGCCGACGAGATCCGCGAGCATCTCGGGACGCTCCCCGAGGCGCTCGAGAGAATGGCGCGCCGCCAGCCCTTCGACATCCGCTATGTGGAGCGGCTGCGCTGGACCCCCGAGGAGCTCAAGGGCGCCGAGCCGCGCAGCGCGGTGTGGATGCGCGCGGTCGGCCCGCTCGGCGACGATCCGCTGGTGCATACCTGCGCCCTCACCTACGCGAGCGACATGATGCTGCTGGACGCGGTGCGGGTGCCAGTGGAACCGCTGTGGAGCCGGCGCGGCTTCGACATGGCCTCGCTGGACCACGCCATGTGGTTCCACCGCCCCTTCCGCACCGACGAGTGGTTCCTCTACGACCAGGAGTCGCCGATCGCCACCGGCGGCCGGGGGCTGGCCCGCGGCCGGATCTACGACCGGGCCGGCCGGCTCCTCGTCTCCGTCGTACAGGAGGGCTTGTTTCGTCCCTTGTAGGGAGCCATGGGGCCGCCCTCCGCGCTCCGGCGCCCGCCGACGAGACGGTGCCAGAGCCCGCGGGGGCGCGCCGGGGACAGGGCGGGCGGCGCGGGATCGCCGTCGGGCAGTGCGAGCAGGCCGGCAGACGGGACCTGATCACCGCCCGTCGGCCCGGACTCGTCGGCCGAGGGCGCGGACGCGCCGTCCGGCGGCCGCGGGGCGGGGCGAGCCCGCCGGGCGTCCCGCACACAGGTGTCCAGCGCGGCCCGGCAGCGCCGGACCTCGGTAGGGTCGCCGACCGTCACCACGGCCGCGATCACCTCCGCCGCCAAGCCGGTCCCGGAAGTCACCGGGGCGAGCCGGGGCATCAGCTCGCGCACATACGCCCGCTCGGCCGGGTCGGTGAGCGTCGCGTCCAACTCGGCGGGGGCCAGCACCGCGGCCCACACCGCGGACCGCTCCCAGGGGTCCTCGGCCCGGGTGAGCAACTGCTCGATACGGCGGCCGCGCCATCGGGCGGCCCGCTGGTCCTCCCCGGCGCTGAGAGTGGCGCGCAGCCCGGCCGGGATACGGCCGGTCAGCAGCGCGGGCTCCCGGTCCGCGAACGCGCGGAGCTCCGCGGCCGGGTAGAGCCACACCACGGCTCGGTACCGGTTGACGTAGAAGCGGACCGGGGTGAAGAAGCCACCGCGCGCCAGCCGGGAGAACCGCCCCGGGCTGATGTCCAGCAGCTCGGCTCCCTCCGCCGTGCCCACAACACGGAGCCGCGCGCGCAACGCGCTGGGGAAGCCCTCGGCGGCCGCGAGCCGCAGCAGCTCCGCACGCCCCACCCGTCGCCCCATGGCGCCCGCGGCCACGGTGCGCACCTCGCCGAGCTGGACGGCCAGCTCGAACTCGCCGAGCTTGAGCCCCAGTTCCCTCGCGGCCCTGTCGAACGCGACGGTCTCCTCCCTGCCGTCCGGCACCGCCGGCACCGCCGGCACCGGCCCGCTCCGCGGCTGCCGGCGCGACCTCTGGCCAGACCCCTGGCCCGACCTCGGGCGCGACTTCTCGCCCGTCCTCTGACGTTCCTCCACTACCATGACGGCCCTCCCCCGCGACTGGTCAATCACTGACAGTGACGACGATAGCCGCTGGGCAAGGCAGCCCGTCAGGCCTGTGGATAACTCCGGATCACAGCCCGCTGGGCGCCCCGCTCTCCTGTCTCGCCTCGACGCCCAGGTGCTCCCCCACCCTGTTGACCAACAGCGCCATCTCGTACGCGACCTGGCCGACGTCCGCGTCCGGACCGCTGAGCACGCACAGACAGCTGCCGTCGCCGGCGGCCGTCACAAACAGCACGCCCTCCTCGAATTCGACCATCGTCTGCCGCACCCGCCCCGTGCGGAAATGGTGCCCGGACCCCTTGGCCAGGCTGTGTAAGCCCGAGGCGACCGCGGCCAGGTGCTCGGCGTCCTGGCGGACGAGCGATGAGCTCGCGCCCGTCACCAGCCCGTCGTTCGACAGCACCAAGGCGTGCCGTATCTGTGCGATCCGCTCGGTCAGGTCGTCCAACAGCCAATCGAGCCCTTTGCTGAGTGCCATACCGTTCCTCCCCGTCCGGCCATCCACCACAGCTGCCGGGCCAGCCTTTCTCACCTCCGCTCTCCGGGCAACCCGGCCCGCCTGTCGGCGCGCCGATGTGCGCTGCTTGACACAAGATGGAGACATGGCACGGAAAATGACCAAGGATCAGTGGCAGAAGTTCGTCTCGGAGGGCACTCGCACCGCGAAGTTGTCGACGGTGCGCGAGGACGGCAGCCCGCATATCGCGCCCGTGTGGTTTCTGCTCGACGGCGACGACCTCGTCTTCAACACAGGCCAGGACACCGTCAAAGGCCGCAACCTGGCCCGGGACGGACGGGTCGGCCTCTGCGTGGACGACGACCGGCCCCCGTTCGCGTTCGTCACGCTTCAGGGGCGCGCCGAACTCAGCGACCGGCTGGAGGAGGTCCGCGACTGGGCCACCCGGATCGCGGCGCGGTACATGGGCGAGGACGTCGCGGAGCAGTACGGCGCCCGAAACGGCGTCCCGGGCGAGCTGCTGGTGCGGGTCCGCATCGAGAAAGTCATCGCCCTCGACGGAGTCGCCGACTAGCCCGATTCGGCCGAAAACCATTGGTGTCTCAGCTGGGTGTCTCAGCGCTGATAGAGGCCGACCAGTGTGCCGCTCGCGAGCTGGCTGCGGTCGACGGCCTGGTGCACCTCGTTGGCGGAGGCCTCGTCAGGGAGGACCAGCGGCTCGGGAAGGGCGTACAGCCGGAAGAAGTACCGGTGCGCCCGATCGCCCTCGGGCGGGTGCGGCCCGCCCCAGCCCTCCTGGTGGTATCCGTTGGTGCGCGACAGCCCGCCCGCCGGTATCTGCCCGGCGCCCACCCCGCCGCTGCTGGGGGCGATGCCGGTGACCAGCCAGTGGACGAACGTCCCCGACGGCGCGTCCGGGTCCTCGCACAGCAGGGCCAGTTCGGCCGTGCCGGCGGGGACACCGGACCAGGTCAGCGGCGGTGAGAGGTCCTCCCCGTCCTTCGTGTAGCGGCGCGGGATCGGGTCGTGGTCGTCGAACGCGGCGCTGTTGAGCTCGATTCCAGCCATGAGCTCGCGAGTACCCGCGCGGAGGGCCGGCAAGCAGCGCCCTCCGCGCGGCCTCCGTGTGCCGCGGACACGGTGGACGCGTGGCGTCAGCCGGTCAGGCGGGGGCGGCGGGGGTCTCCGGGAGGCACGGGTGGGTGCGCAGATGCTCCTCGACACGCTCGACGAGCCGGGCCGTCTCCGAGGCGATCAGCGCGGGGTCGGCGGTGGCCGCGCTCAGGACGGCCAGGCACGAGCCCTCGCCCGCCGCCGCGACGAAGAGGTTGCCGATCCCCGTCTCCACCATGGTCTGGCACGCCGCACGGCCTCGCCGTCGGCCCGCCGCGCCGACGACGAGGCCGTGGAACCCGGAGGCCATGGCGGCCAGCTGCTCGGCGTCGCGTCGATTGAGCCCGCGGGAGGAGCTCACCGTCGCTCCGTCGCCGAAGAGCACGACGGCGTGTCGTACGTCCCCGACACGGAGCACCAGATCGTCCAGAAGGCAGTCGAGACCGTCCGGGAAGCGGGCGGCGATTCGGCGGTGCTCGGTCATGGCCGTCTCCCTCTGTCGGGTTCCGCGAGACTCTGCCGGACGCTAGCCGGGAGGGGGCGCACAGAGGGGGCGCATTCGGAAGATGCTGGAATTTGACAGGGACAGACGACAGAACGATCGGTCGATGCTCGAACGTGCACAATATTCGGGTTCTCGCTCAGGGTTTTCCCTCAGCTTCCTCATGATCTGTCCCGTCCGACGATCCGCGTCCGTCCGAGGAGCCGCATGAGCCGCCAGCACACCCCCGCCGACCACCTGGCCAAGGCCCGGGACTTCTTCACCCCGAGGGCCGCCGACTGGGACGCCCGCTTCCCCGACGACGGCCCCGCCTACGCCGCCGCCATCGCCGAGATCGGCCTGCGCGCCGGGGACGCGGTGCTCGACGCCGGCTGCGGTACCGGCCGCGCCCTGCCCGCGCTGCGCGCGGCCGTCGGCCCCGCCGGGACGGTCCTCGGCGCCGACGTCACACCCGCGATGCTGGCGGCCGCCGTGCGCGCCGGACGACACGGGGCCGCCGGGCTCGCCCTCGCCGACGTCACCAGGCTGCCGCTGCACGACGGCTGTCTGGACGCGGTGTTCGGCGCCGGGCTGATCTCCCACCTTCCCGAGCCCGAGGCCGGGCTGCGGGAGCTCGCGCGGGTGGTGCGCCCCCAGGGCAGGCTCGCGCTGTTCCACCCCGTGGGGCGGGCGGCCCTCGCGGCCCGGAAGGGCCGCCCGATCACCCCTGACGACCTGCGGGCCGAACCCAATCTGCGCCCGCTGCTGGCCCGTTCGGGCTGGGCGCTGACCTCGTACACGGACCGGGACACGCGCTTCCTGGCCCTCGCTGTCCGCCAGGGCTGAGCGGTGTGTCGGGGCTGAGTCGGCAGGCAGGCCCATACATCCATGACGATGTATTACCCGGTCGAGGTACAACGCCCGTGCGTCACAATGCGCACATGCTGGAACTCGCCATCCTGGGCTTTCTCTGCGACACGCCACTGCACGGCTATGAGCTGCGCAAGCGGATCGCCGCGCTCACCGGGCACGTCAAGCCGGTGGCCGAAAGCACGCTGTACCCGGCGATCAAGCGTCTGGAGAGGGCCGGGCTGCTGGCCCGCGAGACCCAGCCGGGCGCCGGGGCCGCGCCCCGGCATGTGCTGACCCTGACCACCGCGGGCCGCGCCGAACTCCGCCTGCGCCTCGCCCGGCCGGCGCACGCCGACATCACCGACGAGAGCCGCTGGTTCACGCTGCTCGCGTTTCTGCGGCACCTGGAGGACCCGGCGGCGCAGGCGGAGGTGCTGGAGCGCCGGCTGGAGTTTCTGCGGCAGCCCACGAGCTTCTTCTACGACGGCGGCCGACCGCTGCGCGCGGAGGAGGTCGAGGACCCCTTCCGGCGCGGCATCCTCACCATCGCCCGCGCCACCACCCAGGCGGAACAGTCCTGGCTGCGCCGCACTTTGGAGTCGCTGCGGGAGACCGGCGGCGCCTGACGGCGGCCCGACGACGCGCTGTATGTGCTGACCGCGGTCGTGCTGACGCCCGCGCGGTTCCCGAGCGTGTTGGGCGACGACTACCCCGAGGCCTGCGCCGCGCCCGGGCTGGAGCCGTACGAGCCCGGGTACAGCCTGGTGCTGGGCCAGGACGGCGACGGCGCCCGGTGGACGATCGCCGTCGACGACGGGTCGGTGGTCGCCTGCGCCATCGCCGCGTGGGACTGCGGGATGGAGTACGACCTGGCCATCGACGAGCGGACGGTCGTCGTCTCCCTCGCCGGCTGGCCCCTGGCAGTCGCCGTCCGCGCGCGGGGCGTCCCCGCGCCGCACGGCCCCGGCCCGATGGCCGAGGAGCCGGCCCGGCCCCCGCTCGCGCCGCCCAACACCGAGCGGTGGGGCCCGGCGCGGCGGCGGCTGGGGGCGGACGAGATCGCGCTTCAGTGGGCGCAGTGGCGTGAGCAGGTCGACAGCGACGTCGCGCTCGTCGCTCCCGGCGAGAAGCCGCACGGGGGCGTGCGACGTGCACTGGAAGAGGCGCGCGGATACCTGGACGCGCCCCCGCCGCTCGGCCGGGTCCGCTCCGCGTTCGCCTCCGGCGACGCGCGGACACTGTTGGCCGACGGGCCCGGCTGGTCCATCGTGGCCCGCACGGACGACATCGCGTTCGTGCTGCCGGTCGGCCGCGGTCCCGAGCTGCCCGGGCTGCTGACCGCGCTGGACGAAGTGGCCGGGCACCCCGGCTGAGCCGGGGTCGGGCCGCCGGGGGACGCCGCCGCCGGTCGTGGTCATCGGCGTCGGCACGGGTCGACGAGGAGCGCTGCCTCGGCCGTATCCGGGTCGGCGTGCCCGCACAGCGCGTCCAGTTCCGCCCACCACGGGTCCTGCCAGCCGTTCCTGGCACCCATGGCCTTCACCAGGACGAGGGCGGTCAGCCCGCCGGGGGCGTCGCCGCGCTCGCGCAACACGCCGACGACACTGCGCACCGCTGCCCGCACACGCTCGTCTTCATGGTCGAAGGCGAAGTGGTCGAAGAAGTGCAGGCGATCCGGCCGTTCCTCGACCAGCGACAGATAGCGCTCCCAGCGGCCGAGGCCGGGGTCGCCCCTGCTGAGCCCGGCACAGGCCAGGCTCAGCACAGCGCTGGTCGCCTGGCGGCGCAGCCCGGCGGCCAGGAGCGCATCCACCACCGCGTCGCCCTGCGCGAGTTCACCGGCCGGGAGTTCGCCCGCCGACTCTTGGACGAGTCGGCTGATGACAGCGGACCCGCAGCCCGCGAGCCGCCGCAGCGCGTCGGCGCGGCCCGCGCGTCCGCTCCCCTCACCGGCGCCGGTTTCGGCTCGTGTGCGGGCGACCAGCGTCTCGAACACGTCGCGCAGGGCGGCGCCCCCTTCGCCTCCGGGCAGCCGCCCGAGCGCGTCCACCGCGGCGCGCCACACCCTCGACGGCCGGTGCGTGGCGACAGCGGCGGCCGTCAGCGCGCCGACCCCGTCCTCGAACCCGCCGGCCGCCCCGACCGCCACGCAGTGCGGCAGCGCGGCGCAGGCGGCCCGGGCCGCCGCGTCGTCCCCGGTGCGGACCGCCCTGGCGAGGAAGGACGCGTACGCCGAGCGGGTACGGATGCCCGCCGCCTCCGGATCGCTCACGATCACGGCCTCGCGGACGGCCGACTCGTGCAGCTGCTCCGTCAGCCGGTCGGCCACGCCCGGCGCGTCGACGCGGGCGAGGAGCGAACGGGCGAGCACCACCCGCACGTCCCGGTGCTGCCCGGGCTCGTCCCAGGCTGCGAGCAGCGCCGCGAACGCAGTGTCACCGGGCAGCTCGGCCAGCGCGCGGGCGGCCTCCTTACGGCTGCCGACCGGCGCCGTCACCGAGCGCGCCACGGGTGCCAGCAGCGCGACCGCCCTCCGGTCGGGTACGCCGCCCAGCAGGCGCCGCACCCCCGCCATGGCAGCCCTCCCCCGCGCTCCCCCGGTTCCGGCGTGTCGGAGGAGGAAAGAGAGGACGTCGGGCGGCGTGTGAGGGGCGTCGGCGACCGGGCCATAGGCGTCGAGGGCGGGCGTGTCCCGATCGGCCGCCCGCGGTTCCGGAGTGTCGGGCCCGGCCCGTCCGGGCGTGTCCGAATCCGCTACCTCGGCGCCGCTCGCCTGGCCTCCTGTCCTGTCGCCACCGAGCATCCGTCCCGGTCCCGGCACGTCTCGCGTGGCGGAGTCGCGCGGGGTCCGGTCGGGCCCGGGGTCCGTGCGCGTCGGCGGCGTGGCGGCGATGTGCGCGTGGAGCGCCGCGCTCTCGCTCAGCGCGGTCAGCGCCGCCGCGGCCACGGGCTGCGGCGCGCCGGACGACAGGTCCACCAGGAGCGCCGCGTCGCGCACCAAGGCCGCCGCGTCCGCGCGGGCGCGCGGCGGAGCCTCGTCGTCGGCCGCCACCGCGGCGAGATGGGTGGCCAGCAGGTGGCGCGCCCGCGCGGTCCACCGGCCGGTGACCGAGCACGGCAGGCGCGGCACCCAGCAGTTGGCGGAGCGCCCCGACAGCTGACCGCGCAGCCCGTGGCGGGCGGCGCGCAGCACGTCCTCCAACAGGTCGGTGCGGCGGGTGGCGAGGGTGCGCAGCACCGGTTCCAGCGTGGCGAACGATACGTCGGCGGCGACCAGTTGGGCGCAGCGGCGCTCTCGCGTGGCGGGGGCAGCGAGCCACGCCACGGCCGCGCGCACGGCCGACCCGGGATCCTCGCCGTCGAGCGCGGTATGGCCCACGAGCGCGTCCAGCTCCGGCAGAGCGGGGAGATGGGGCGTGAGGAGTTCGGCGAGGGGCACGAGCCGGGAAGTGGGGAGGCGGCTCTCCGCCCGGCCCGCGTGTGCGGGGGGACCCGGCCGTCGGTCGGCGGCATCGCCGAGCGGGTCGGGGGCCGTTCCGGCCCAGATGGCCGCCGCCGCGCGGGGATCGAGCCTCAGCGGTGCCACCGGGCCGCGCCGGCGCGGATCGCCCGCGACCTGGCACAGCAGGCGGACCACGCGCGCCGCCCGTTCGGCGTCTCCCCGGGCCGCCGCGCTCTCCGTGGTGCGGCGCAGCCACCGTTCGGCGGCGGCGACCGTGGCTGACGTGGAGTCGCGGGAGTGGACGGTCGTCAGCGCCGCGTCGCGCAGCGCGCTCAGCGGTACCGCGGTCAGCATCCGGGGCGACGCGCCGGCGACCTGCCCCAACGCGGCGAGCCGTACCTCCTCGCGGTCGTGCCAGGCCCGCTCGCAGGCCGCCACGGTCCGCGCGAAGGCCGCGGGGTCGGCGTTGAGCTCGGCGCAGGCGATGAGCGTGCGCCAGGCGAGCGCGCGTTCGTACGGGCGGTGGCTCGCCGCCCCCTCGAGCAGGATCGGTTCGGCGTCGGCGAGCGGAACCACCGCGAGGAGCTGGTTGCGCAGCAGCGGCGAGCGGTCCGCCCGGGCGAGAACGGGGCGCATGAGATCCGCGCGGTCCGCCGGGTCGAGCGCGGCGAGGGCCTTGAGCCTGGTCCTCCGGCCGGGGCCGCGCGCGGGGAGCCGGGCTTCGACGACGCGGCGCCGCGCGGCGGCGGGGAGCATGGCGAGCAGGGGGTCGGGGGTGATGTCCAGCCGGTCGGCGCCGTGCCAGCGGAATCCGCCGAAGCTCGCCTCGGCCAGTACGGCCAGTTCCTCGGGGGTGAGGGCGCGCAGGGCCCGCAGCACGGACCGCGGCAGCGGCCCGGTGGGCGGACGGAGGGCAGGCGTCCGTTCCGACCCGCCGCGGTGGTCGGCGTCCGTGCGGTCCGCGGCGCGCCGGAGGATCGCCAGCACCTGCCGAGGTTTGCGCAGGAGCGCCACCGTGCCGCGGCCGTCGATGAGCGCGGGCGCTCGTTCGAGGAGCAGCAGCCCGGCGTCGGTGTCGCGTTCCGCGACGGCGGCGGCCAACAGGCGGTTACTGCGGGCGAGTCGGCGCCGGCCGTAGTCGTCGCGCGCCTGGTAGTCGGCCGCCAGCCGGGCGGCGACGGCCGCCGGAGCGGTGCGGGCGAGGGTGTGCAGGACGCCGATCGGCGGGTCGAGACGGGGCAGCCACTCGGCCGCCACGCCGGGTGAGCAGGCGGGGAGGAGCCGGGCCGCGTCGGCGGGGCCGTACGCGGCGTGCGCCCGCGGCAGCAGTCGGTCGGCGAGGCCGGTACGCCGCCCGACGCGCAGAACGCGGTATGTCTCGTGGCGTACGGAACGGATCTCGTCCAGGGCGAGTCGGGCCAGGGCCGCTTCGGGCACCGGCAGGCGGATGGCCGCGGACAGGGCGCGGCGGCGCAACAGTGGGTCGGCGAGCGCGGCGGCCACGGCGTCGAGGTCGCGGCGGGCGACGGCGAGGAACAGCGCGAGGTGCCGGTCGTCCGGCTCGGGAGAGGAGTCGAGGGCGGCGCGCAGGGTGGCGCAGGCGTCCGGGGATAGCGTGCGGGCATACCGCGCCAGGGCGCTCATCCGGGCGGGGAAGGGCAGCGGGTCGAAGTGCGCCCGGAGCCGGGAAGGGGTGGGCGGCTGAGGAGTTTCGTATGCGGCCATGGCGATCACCGTGAGATCGCGAGGCCGTCCTTTCCATGCGTCATGGCGAGCATGATCGCCCAGCACCGGCCGACCGCACAAGTGACTTACGGAACGGGGACGGGGTCCGGGTGACCCGCGATCGGTGTTGCGCGGTCACTCCAAGGCGCGTGTCACCCCGGGCCCCGAGCTCGGCCGGCGGGCCCGCTCCACCCCGCCGCGGCCCGCCGCTCCCTTCTCCCCGTTTCCATCCGGGAATTCGCCATCAGCGCGCGCGAAAGGGCCGGTCAGCGCCCCAGCTCCTTGCGCGACACACGGCGCAGCCTGCGCCGCTGGGAGGGGTCGAGCACCATATACGCCAGCGCGGGAACGCCGACGATCACCAGGACTGCCGCCCAGAACGGCAACAGCTGACACAGCAGGATCACTCCCACCGCCGCACCCCCCGCGACGGCCACAGCGCGCTTGGACATCTCCCTCTGCCTCCTTCGCGGCTCATGCCGCTTCACTTGTGTCAACGGACGTCGGCCGTGTCCGGTTCCTGAGTGCGAAGCATCCATCGGAGCGCGAAGGGCCCAGGTGAGACGGTTCACAACGGACGCCCGCCCCGGCGGGTCCCTCGTCGGGTACTCTCGACCGCTCCCGCTAGTCAAATTTGAGGAATGTGTCAGCTCCGTGACACCACGCACCGTGGCAACGCCCTCCGAGATCGCCGAACTCAGCCGCTGCACCACCGTCTTCCTCCCCGCCGACCCGGCACGCACCGGACGCGTCGCCTTCTGGCGGCCGGACGGCCCGGACCCCACCGGGCCGGGCACCCCCGAAGAGATCACCGTCGTGGTCCCGGCCGCCTCCGATGAGGTCGATCAGGCCGATGGTGCCGAAGGAGACCCGGGCGTCCGTACCCGCGCCGTACGGGCCCTCGTCCTGCCCCTCAGCGAGGCGCTTCCGGTGCTCACCCGCGCCCGCGCACGCGCCGCGCACACCGCTTCCCCACCCGCCGATCCCACGGCGGCCTTCTGGGGCGCCGCCGCGGTGCTCGCCCTCCAGCTCGCCGCGCGCGGACGGCTGCTGCCCGGGCTCACGGCCACCGACCACGACGCGTGGCGCGTCGGCCCGCTGGCCGAGCAGGATCTGCGGCGGGTGCGTGAGCTGACGGCGGCCATGCCTCCCGCCGCCCACGCCGTGCCGCTGCCCGGCACCGACCCGCTGCGTCTCCCGGAACCGGAGCGGCACGTCCGCGCGTTTCTCGACGCGGTCGCGGACGGGCTGCCGCGCTCGCCCGCGGCGGCCCTGGCCGCCGGCGGCCCGGCGTTCGCCGCGGCGAAGCCGCAGCGCCTGCCCGAGCAGCGGGCCTGGGCGGCGGACCTCGCCGCCGGGCACGACGCCGGTGTCCGACTGTCGCTGCGGATCGAACTGCTGGACGGCGACCTCGGCGGCGACAGCGACCACGGCCTCGTCCACGACCGAAGCCACGACGGGAGCCACGACAGAAGCCGCGACCGGGCCCCGTCCCCCGGCCCCCGCTTCCGTGCCGTCCTCCAACTCCACAGCCTGGCCGACCCGACCCTGGTGGCGGACGCCGCCGACGTATGGGCGGGCGCGTCGCCCGCCGCCGCGGCCCTCGGCCCCCGCGCCCGCATGGACGCGCTGCTGACGCTGCGCCGGGCCGCCCGCGCCTGGTCACCGCTCGCCCCGCTGCTGTCCGCCGCCGTACCCGAGGCGCTCGACCTCGCCGACGAGGACGTCGTCGAATTGCTCGGCCCGGCGGCCGCGGCGCTGGACGCCGCGGGGGTCCAGGTGCACTGGCCCAAGGAGCTGGCCCGGGGCCTGACCGCGCGTGCCGTCGTCGGCCCGCAGGGGCGCGCCGACGGCGAGGTCCCGGACACCGCCGGATCCGGGCTGCCCTCGTATCTGTCGGCCGACGCGCTGCTCCGCTTCAGCTGGCGGTTCGCCGTCGGCGACCGGGAACTCACCCGGACGGAGCTGGACCGGCTCGCCGAGGCCGCCCGTCCGGTGGTGCGGCTGCGTGACCGATGGGTCGTCATCGACCCGGAGGCGGTCCGCCGGGCCCACGGCCGCAAGGACCGTGACATCACCACCGCCGACGCGCTCGGCGCCGTCCTGACCGGCCGGGCCGAGGCCGACGGCGCCGGCGTCGAGGTGCGGGCAGCCGGCTGGCTGGCCACGCTGCGGGACCGCCTCGCCGACCCCGAGGGCCCGGCGCACGGGCCCGTCGCCCAGCCCGCGGGCCTGGCCGCCGCCCTGCGCGACTACCAGCTGCGCGGCCTGGGCTGGCTGAGCCGGATGACCTCGCTGGGCCTCGGGGGCACGCTCGCCGACGACATGGGCCTCGGCAAGACCATCACCCTGATCGCCCTTCACCTCCACCGCCAGGACGTCCCCGAGGCCGCCGGGCCCACCCTCGTGGTCGCGCCCGCCTCCTTGCTGGGGAACTGGCAGCGCGAGATCGAACGCTTCGCGCCCGGCACCCCGGTGCGCCGCTTCCACGGCGCCGCGCGCACCCTGGAGGACCTGGCGGACGGGGAGTTCGTCCTCACCACGTACGGGACGATGCGGCTCGACGCGCGGCGGCTGGCCGAGGCCGTGCCCGGCGGCTGGGGCCTGGTGGTGGCCGACGAGGCACAGCACGTCAAGAACCCGTACTCGGCGACCGCCAAGCAGCTGCGCGCCATCGGCGCCAAGGCCCGCGTCGCGCTCACCGGGACCCCGATCGAGAACAACCTCTCCGAGCTGTGGGCGATCCTCGACTGGACGACGCCCGGGCTGCTCGGCGGCCACGGGTGGTTCCGCGCCCACTACGCCCAGCCCGTCGAGAGCGGAAGCGACCCGGCCGCCGCCGAGCGCCTGGCGAAGCTCGTCCGCCCGTTCCTGCTCCGGCGCCGCAAGTCGGACCCGGGCATCGCGCCCGAGCTGCCACCGAAGACCGAGACGGACCGCGCCGTGGCGCTCACCAAGGAGCAGGCCGGGCTGTACGAGGCGGTGGTGCGCGAGATGCTCACCGAGATCTCCGGCACCGCCGGGCCGGCCCGGCGCGGGCTCATCGTCAAGCTCCTGACCGGCCTGAAGCAGATCTGCAACCACCCCGCGCAGTATCTGAAGGAGGACCAACCCGTCGTCCCCGGCCGGTCGGGAAAGCTGGAGCTGCTCGACGAACTGCTGGACACCATCCTCGCCGAGGGCGCGAGCGTGCTCGTCTTCACGCAGTACGTCCGGATGGCGCGGATCCTCGAGGAGCACCTGGCGGCGCGCGGCGTCGCCGCGCAGCTGCTGCACGGCGGCACGCCGGTGGCGCGCCGCGAGGAGCTCGTGGACCGCTTCCAGCAGGGCGAAGTGCCGGTGTTCCTGCTGTCGTTGAAGGCTGCGGGCACCGGCCTCAACCTCACCCGGGCCGAACATGTCGTGCACTACGACCGCTGGTGGAACCCGGCCGTGGAGGCGCAGGCCACCGACCGCGCGTACCGGATCGGGCAGACCCAGCCGGTGCAGGTGCACCGGCTGATCACCGAGGGCACGGTGGAGGACCGGATCGCCGCGATGCTCGAGCGCAAGCGGGAGCTGGCGGACGCGGTGCTCGGCGCGGGGGACGCGGCGCTGACCGAACTGACCGACGCCGAGCTGGCGGAGCTCGTGGAGCTGAGGGGGACCGAGCGATGACCGATACCGGGAACGTCCGGGAGGGGCACGACGAGCGCGAGCGCGTCTTCGAGGCCCTACCGCCCGCCCGCGGCCGCGGCTTCGCCCGCACCTGGTGGGGCCGGGCATGGCTCAAGGCGCTGGAGGACACGGCGCTCGACGGTGAACAGCTGGGGCGCGGGCGCAAGCACGCGCGCGAGGGGGCCGTCGGGGCGGTGTGCGTGCGGCCGGGCCGGATCACCGCGGTGGTACGGGACCGCGACCACACGCCCCACCGCTCCGATGTGCTGCTCCAGGAGTTCGGCGAGGCCGAGTGGGAGCGGCTGCTGGACGTGGTCGCCGACCGGGCCGGGCATATCGCCGCCCTGCTCGACCGGGACATGCCCCCGCAGCTCGTCGAGGACGCGGCGGCCGCGGGCGTCGAACTGCTCCCGGGCATCGGCGATCTGGAGCCGGAGTGCGGATGCGAGGCGTGGGACCACTGCCCCCACACCGCCGCGCTCTGCTACCAGGTCGCCCGGTTGCTGGACGAGGACCCCTTCGTACTGCTGCTGATGCGCGGCCGAGGGGAGCGCGAGCTCCTGGACGAGCTCCAGGTGCGCAGCGTGGCGCGCGCCGCCGGGCGCGCGCCGGGCGGCGCGGCCGAGGAGGGCACGGGCCGGGCCCCGGAGGGCATACCCGCGCGGGAGGCGTTCGCCGCGGCCGCCTCCCTGCCACCGCTGCCCGCGCCCCCGCCCGCCGTGGCCGAACCCGGCCGGCCGCCGGCGCTGAGCGGCGGCGGCGACCCGGCGCCCGGCCTGGACGTCGTCGCCCTGGAGTTCCTGGCGGCGGACGCCGCGGTGCGCGCGCGGCGGCTGCTGGCCGAGGCGCTGGCGCCGGGCCACGCCACGGCCCCGCCGCCGGGCGCGCTCACGCCCTGGCAGGACGCGGTGCGGTTGGCCGCCGCCGGGCCTCCGGCGGGTATCGCCGACCGCCTCGCCGCGGGCTGCCGCCGCGACCGCGGCGAGCTGGCGCGCGCCGTGCGCGCCTGGGGACACGGCGGACCGGCCGCGCTCACCGTGCTGGACGAGGAGTGGAGCCCGGCCGACGAGGCGCTGGCACGCGCCCGCGCCTCGCTCACCACCGCCTGGGAGGGAGAGCAGCGGGCGCCGCGGCTGCGGGCGGCGGGCAGCAACCGCTGGACGGTGGTCGGCGCGGACGCGCAGCTGCGTTACGGGCGGGACGGGCGCTGGTGGCCCTACCGCAAGGAGCGCGGCCGCTGGTGGCCCGCCGGGCCGGCGGACCACGACCCGGCGGCGGCGCTGGCGTCCCTCGAGGCGCCGTCTCCGCGCGGGGCCGGGATGGTGGGGGCGGCGGCGGGCGCGGGCTGACGGTGCCGCGCGGCCGGGGTGTCCGGCAGCGGGATCCTTTCCTCGGCCCTTCCGCCGGCGTCGATGTGCGGCTCCGCCGCGTGGCGGGGGCCACCCCTGGACCCTGGACCCCAGGGCCCGCGTACAGGGGCAGGGCCCGCGAAGGGGCGAGGCGGGGCCGCCGCGCCGACACACGACTCCGCCGCACGGTCGCGTGGCCGCCGCGCGGCCGCTACAGGCGTCAAGAACCGCCGGACTCCCCGGCACCGCGCCGTCCGCCAAGCGGTGCGCCCACCGGGCCTCAGCCGGCCGACCGGCACGACGCGGCGGATGGGGCCCACTTGGCGTGCGCACCGCCGGGGTGAACTGCGCGCTCCGTCGCCCGAGGGCTCCGCGAACCCCGGCGAGACCGGCTCCGAGCCGCGGCCGGGAACCACAACGGCAGCCAGCGGACATCGGACGAACCGGGCCGCGAGCGGCCCACCGCACCCCGGCAACCTTTCCGCCTCACGCGGCAACCGCAGAGCATCCGCATGTCCGGCACGTCTCCACGGGACGGAGTCACCCCCCATGTCCACAACGGACCGGCGCCCTAGGCGGCGCCTCACTGGACCGCTCGTCAGCGCTCCCCTCGCCCTGGTCACGGGCGCCGCGCTGATGGCAGCGGGCGCCCCGGCGGCGCACGCGAAGGCCGCGGCGACGATCGTCGTAGCGAAGGACGGCAGCGGCAACTACACCACCGTGCAGGCCGCGGTCGACGCGGTCCCGGCGAACAACCCCTCCGCCGTGACCATCTCCGTGAAGCCCGGCACGTACCGCGAGACCGTGAAGATCCCCAGCAACAAGCCGCACATCCGGCTGGTGGGCACCACCAGCAGCAAGAACGACGTGACCATCGTCTACAACAACGCCTCGGGCACCCCCAAGCCCGGCGGCGGCACATACGGCACCAGCGGCAGCGCGACCTTCGCCGTCGAGGCCGACGACTTCCAGGCCCGCAATCTCCAGTTCGTGAACGACTTCAACGAGGCGAACACCAGCATCACCGACAAGCAGGCGGTGGCGCTGCGCACCGCGGGCGACAAGATCGTCCTGGACAACATCGGGGCCCTGGGCGACCAGGACACCCTGCTGCTGGACTCCGCGAGCAAGGACAAGGTCGGCCGGGTGTACGTCAACAACGCCTGGATCCAGGGCAATGTCGACTTCATCTTCGGCCGCGCCTCAGCCGTCATCACCAAGTCGACGATACGGCTGGTCAAGCGGTACGACGGCAGCTCGGCCGGGTATGTGGCCGCGCCCTCGACCGCGGCCGGCAAGCACGGCTTCCTGATCATCAACAGCAACGTCACCGGCGATGTCAGCGACCGCAGCCACTACCTGGGCCGCCCCTGGCACGCGGGCGGCGACGCGAGCCTCGATCCGCAGACCGTCGTCCGCAACACCTCCCTGAGCGCCGCGGTCCGGACCACCCCGTGGACCGACATGAGCGGGTTCTCGTGGAAGGACGACCGCTTCGCCGAGTACAAGAACACCGGGGCGGGTTCCGGACCGGCGAGCACCGACCGGCCGCAGCTGAGCGACTCCCAGGCCGCGGACTACGAGATCGCGGACTGGCTGGGCGACTGGACGCCCTGACGGGCTCCGGCCCCACAGACCGGCCGCCGGTCCCGTCGGGGGGCTGGACCGGCGGCCGGACCTGCGCGCGACACGCGCGGGCAGGCAGCCAACCCGCCCGCGGCGCGCGCGGGCCGGCCGCCGGGCGGCGCGGTCAGCCGCGGGCGCGCAGGAGGTGGTCCATCGCCAGCTGGTCCAGGCGCTCGAAGGCCATGCCGCGCTCCGCCGCGGCGTCGACGTCGAACTCCTCGAAGGCCGTGCGGTCGGCGAGCAGACCGGCCACGGTCTCCCCCTCGCCCAGCGTCGGGCGGGCCAGTTCGTCCAGGCGCGAGGCGCGCAGCGCCTCCTGGACCTCCGGGTCGGCCCGGAAGGCCGCGGCGCGCTCCTTGAGGATGAGGTAGTTGCGCATGCACCCGGCTGCGGAGGCCCAGACGCCCGCGATGTCCTCGGTGCGCGGCGGCTTGAAGTCGAAGTGGCGCGGGCCCTGGTAGCCGGCCGTCTCCAGGAGGTCGACGAGCCAGAAGGCGGCCCGCAGGTCGCCCGCCCCGAAGCGCAGGTCCTGGTCGTACTTGATGCCGTTCTGGCCGTTGAGGTCGATGTGGAAGAGCTTGTCCGCCCACAGCGCCTGGGCGATGCCGTGCGGGAAGTTCAGCCCGGCCATCTGCTCGTGGCCGACCTCGGGGTTGACGCCGAACAGCTCGGGCCGCTCCAGCCGCTCGATGAAGGCGAGGGCGTGGCCGACGGTCGGCAGGAGGATGTCGCCGCGCGGCTCGTTGGGCTTGGGCTCGATGGCGAACCGCAGGTCGTAGCCCTGCTCGGTGACATAGTCCGCGAGCAGGTCGAAGGCCTCCTTCATCCGGTCGAGCGCGGCGCGCACGTCCTTGGCGCCGCCGGACTCCGCGCCCTCGCGCCCGCCCCAGGCCACATAGGTCTTGGCGCCCAGCTCGGCAGCGAGGTCGATGTTGCGGATGGTCTTGCGCAGCGCGTAGCGGCGCACGTCGCGGTCGTTGGCGGTGAACGCGCCGTCCTTGAAGACCGGGTGGGTGAAGAGGTTGGTGGTGGCCATGGGCACGGTCATGCCGGTGGCGTCCAGGGCCTGCCGGAAGCGCTTGATGTGCGACTCGCGCTCGGTCGCGGAGGCGCCGAAGGGGATCAGGTCGTCGTCGTGGAACGTTACGCCGTACGCGCCGAGCTCGGCGAGCCGGGTCACGGACTCGACGGGGTCGAGCGCCGGGCGGGTGGCGTCCCCGAAGGGGTCCCGGCCCTGCCAGCCGACCGTCCACAGACCGAAGGTGAACTTGTCCTCGGGGGTGGGGTTGTAACTCATCGCGGCTCCCTCGCCTATTTCGTCATGGCACTTTACAAATTAGTATGCGCGAGTGCCCCGGGGGAAGCCCCGCTCGGGGACAGGGACGTGAAGGAGGAGAGCGCGATGGCAGCAGCAGCCGTGCCCGTGCCGGAGGGACCGCTGGTCGTCGGCGTGGACAGCTCCACGCAGTCCACCAAGGCGCTGGTCGTCGACGCCGCGACCGGCCAGGTCGTCGCGCGCGGCCAGGCGCCGCACACCGTCGGCGGCGGGGCGGGGGGTGACGGCAAGGAGAGCGACCCGGAGCAGTGGTGGCGGGCGCTGGCCGAGGCGCTCGGCCAGTGCGGGGCGCACGCCCGGCAGGCGGCCGCCATCTCGGTCGGCGGCCAGCAGCACGGCCTGGTCACGCTGGACGCGGCGGGCCGCCCGGTGCGTCCGGCGCTGCTGTGGAACGACGTGCGCTCGGCCCCGCAGCGCGACCGTCTGGTCGAGGAGCTGGGCGGGCCGAAGGTGTGGGCGGAGCGGATCGGCAGCGTGCCCGCGCCCGCCTTCACCGTCACCAAGTGGGCCTGGCTGAAGGAGACCGAGCCCGAGGCCGCGCGGGCCACCGCCGCCGTGCGGCTCCCCCACGACTACCTCACCGAACGGCTGACCGGCCAGGGCACGACCGACCGCGGCGACGCCTCCGGCACCGGCTGGTGGGCGTCGGCGACCGAGTCGTACGACGGGGAGATCCTGGAGCGCGTCGGCCTCTCCCCCGAGCTGCTGCCGCGCGTGCTGCGGCACGGCGAGGCGGCCGGGACCGTACGGCACCTCCCCGGCCTGCCGCTGCCCGCCGGCGCCCTGGTGGCCACCGGCACGGGCGACAACATGGCGGCGGCCCTGGGCCTCGGGCTGCGGCCCGGGCAGCCGGTGCTGAGCCTGGGCACCTCCGGCACCGTCTACGCCGTCTCGGGGCGCCGGCCCACCGACCCCACCGGGGTGGTCGCGGGGTTCGCGGACGCGCGCGACGCCTGGCTGCCGCTGGCCTGCACGCTCAACTGCACGCTGGCCGTGGACCGGATCGCCGCTCTGCTCGGCCGCGACCGCGAGGCGGTGGAGCAGGGCGGCTCGGCCGTGCTGCTGCCGTTCCTCGACGGCGAGCGCACCCCCGACCTGCCGCTGGCCTCCGGGCTGCTGTACGGGCTGCGCCATGACACGACGCCGGGGCAGGTGCTCCAGGCGGCCTACGACGGGGCCGTGTTCGCCCTGCTCACCGCGCTCGACGAGGTCCTGGACGCGGACGCCGCGCCGGACGCTCCGCTGCTGCTCATCGGTGGCGGCGCCAAGGGCGCGGCGTGGCGCGAGACCGTACGCCGCCTCAGCGGCCGGCCCGTCCAGGTGCCCCGGGCCGAGGAACTGGTCGCGCTCGGCGCCGCCGCGCAGGCCGCGGGCCTGCTGCTGGGCGAGGACCCGGCGGCGGTGGCCCGGCGCTGGAAGACGGCGGACGGGCCGTCGTGGGAGGCGGTGGAGCGCGACGAGGCCGCGCTGGAGCGCCTGGGCGGGGTCCTGTCCGATGCCGACGCGCTGCTGCGCAGGGCCACACCGTAGGGTCGGGGCCGGGCCACGGAGGTACCGCGCGGGGTCCAGGACCGCCAGGACCAGCAGGAACGAGGGGAGAACGGTCAGGTGGCAGCGCCACTGCCCAACACTCAGCAGGCGATACGCAGACGCAATCTCTCCCTCGTCCTGCACGCCGTGGCCGCGCACGGCCCGCTGTCCCGGGCCGCCGTCGCGGCCCGGATCGGGCTGACCCGGGCCGCCGTCTCGACCCTGGTGGAGGAGCTGGCCCGGGACGGGCTGCTGGTGGAGCTCGGACCGTCCCGGCCGGGCACGGTCGGCCGCCCCGGCAGCGCGCTACAGCTCAACGAGCGCGGGCCGGCCGGGCTCGGCGCGGAGATAGGCGTGGACCACCTGGCGGTGTACGCGATGGACCTCGGCAGGCGGGTACGGGCCCGGGCCCAGGTCGAGTCGGCGAACCGGGGCCGCGCGCCGGGCCCCGTGCTCGAGCGGCTCGCCGAGCTCGTACGGCGTGTCGCGGCGGAGGCGGAGGGCGAGGGGCTGCGGCCGGTGGGGCTCGCGGTGGCGGTGCCGGGCCTGGTGGCGCGCGAGTCCTGTGTCGTGGTGCGCGCCCCGAACCTCGGCTGGTCGGGCGTGGACGTGGGCGCCGCGCTGCGGGAGGCCCTGCCGGGCGGCGCCCTGACCGTCGACAACGAGGCCAACCTGGGCGCGCTCGCGGAGCTGTGGCTCGGCGGCCACGACCCCGCCCCGCGTGACTTCGTGCATGTCTCGGCCGAGATCGGCATCGGCGCCGCCGTCGTGATCGACGGGCGGCTGCTGCGCGGGACACACGGTTTCGCGGGCGAGCTGGGGCATGTGCCGGTGCGGCCCGAGGGGCCGGAGTGCGCGTGTGGCGGGCGCGGCTGTCTGGAGCAGTACGCGGGCGAGGAGGCGGTGCTGCGGGCCGGGGGCCTGAGCGCGGAGCAGGCCGCCGCCGAACACCGGGCCCCGGGTGGCCGGATCGCCCTGCTGGCCCGGCACGCGGCGGACGGCGACCCGCGCGTGCGCAGCGCGCTGCGCGGGGCGGGCGCGGCGCTCGGCATCGCCCTGGCGGGCACGGTGAATCTGCTGGACCCGCAGAAGGTGGTGCTCGGCGGGGCGCTCACCCCGCTGGCGCCCTGGCTGCTGCCCGCCCTGGAGCGGGAGCTGGCGCGGCGGCTCACGGATCCGGCCCGGCCGGGCCAGGGCGTGGTGACCGTCTCCCGGCTGGGCTCCGACGGGCCGGTGCTGGGCGCGGCGGGCTCGGTGGTGCAGGCGGTCCTGGACGACCCGGCGGCGTTCAGGGAGCAGCGCGGCGCGTAGGTCTCGCGGGGCTCGGCGTGCGGGGCGTCGCCCGACTGGCCCACACGCGCCTCACGGGGAGGCGCGTGTGTTGATCATACGATCTGCCAGTGACAGCCGTGAGCCCGCGACGCGGGTCAGTGAGCGCCGCGCAGGAAGTCCTCCAGGCCCGCCAGGTCGTCGGTGTTGATGTAGTCGACGTCGGCGGCGAGGAGTTCGCGCCACAGCGCCTCGCGCTCCGGCCCCGCCACATCGGGGGTGGCCCAGAAGCGGACGCGCTGGCCGTTCGCATGCGCCGAACCCACGATCTGACGCAGCTTCTCCCGCTCGGCCGGCGGCATCTCGCCGGAGCCCAGCCAGCCGAAGCTCTGCGTCCAGTTGCTGCTGATCAGCGGGATGAAGGAGGCGGGCACGCCGGTGCCCTGGTCCTCGAGACGCCCGTCGTAGAAGGCGTGGCGCACCCGTTCGGCCTCCATGGGGGCCCGCGCGCCGCGGTCGCCCGAGATCACGGCGGTCACCGCGGAGCGGCGCACCCGGCCGCCGACGCCGCCGTGGGCGCTGCTCAGGATCGAGTGGTAGGGGCGCAGGCGCTTGGCGAGTTCCAGGTAGGTGGGCTCGCCCGCGGTCTTGATGTCGATGAGCAGTTGCAGCGTCAGGTCGTGGCCGCGGTAGACGCGTCCGCCGTTCTGCTTGACGCGTCGCGCCAGCGGGTCGAGGTAGAGCGCCTCCAGGGTGCGGGTGGGGTCGAGGTCCGCCGCGTCGTGGGCGACCAGCAACTGCCCGTCCACCAGCCAGATGTCGGCCTCCACGCTCCCGAAGCCGTGCGAGAGCGCGTCGAGCAGCGGGCGTGGGTGCTCGTAGTCGTTGTGCGCGTGGGCTCTGGCCAGCGGCGGCTTGCCCCTGCCGGATCCCGAACTCGCGTATGCGGGGGCGGCTATCCCGCCCGCGACGGCTGCTCCGAGGGTGACGACAAAGGCACGGCGGGTGCGGCGGACCATGGGGGCCTCCCGGCTCTTGCCCCGGCGCGGGGCCGGGGTTGCTCGACGGACGCCAGTGAGTATCGGGGCGGCGTGGGCCGCTTGGGCAGGGGCGTGCGAAGAGTTCCTCCGGTGGTCTCCGGCCATTTCCGCGCCGTTCCCGTCAAAAGCGCGGCTCGCGCCGAAGCGGTGCCCGGGACCGGGCGGTTGACGGGAGGTGCGCGATGGCGGTGAGGAGTCGCTCAAGGTCCGGGCGGGTGCGCAGGCGGTCCGGGCGCATGCGTGCGGCGGTGGCGGTGGCCCTCGCGTGGGGCGTGCTGGCCGGTGCCGGCCGGGCCGGGGCGGGTCCCGCGCCCACGGCCCGCGCCGTGCCGCGCTTCCTGGAGCGCTCCACACCGGCGCCGGGCGTGGAGTACCGCGAGTTCACGCTGGCCACCTCGCACGGCACGGCGCTGGGCCATCTGCTCACCGTCGACCTGCGGGAGCCGGGGGTGTCGCTGGGACTGCTCCACCCCGACGCGGTCGCCTCGCGCTCCCGGGTCTCGGACATGGCCGCCGAGCGCGCCGCGGTGGCCGCCGTGAACGGCGACTTCTTCCACATCACCGAGACCCAGCACCCCGGTGTGGAGGCGACGGGCGCCGCGGTGGGCCCGGAGGTCTCGGCCGGGCAGCTGCTCAAGTCGGCGGTGCCCCAGGGCCAGCGCTTCGGCCCGGCGCCGCCGCCGGGCACCTCGACGGAGGACGTGGTCGGCGTCGGCACCGACCGGATCGCCCGCGTGGGCCGGCTGACGCTGCGCGGCACGGTGACGGCGGAGGGGCGGGGCACCCGGCCGCTGCGCGGGCTGAACCAGTACGCGGTGGCGGTGGACGGCATCGGGGCGTACACCTCCGGCTGGGGCGGCGCGTCCCGGGTGCGGGCCGCCTGCGGCGTGGACACCTCCCGGTCGGCGCCGTGCAGCGCGGAGACCTATGAGGTGACGGTCCGTGCGGGCCTGGTCGCCCGGCGGGCGGTCACGCCCGGCAAGGGGCCCATCCCGGAGGATTCGTTCGTGCTGGTGGGGCGGGAGGCGGGGGCGCGGGCGCTGCGCGAGTTGCGGGTGGGCGAACCGGTGCGCTTCGAGTACGGGCTGCGGGAGACCCACCGCCCGCCGTTCGCCTTCGCGCTCGGCGGCTTCCCGATCGTGCGCGACCGGCACAGGCTCGACGGGCTCGACCCGCTCACCGGGGCGGTGCGCACCGCGGCGGGCATCGGCGAGGGCGGGCGTCTGCTGTATCTGCTGGTGCTGGACGGCGAGATGACCTACCGCGCCGGGCTGACCCTCAGCGAGCTCGCGGATGTGATGCTCGCCCTCGGCGCCGACGATGTGTTCAACCTCGACGGGGGCGGCTCCTCCACGCTCGTGGTGCGGGACGCGGACAGCGGGCGGGCGACCGTACGCAACCACCCCTCGGGCGGCACCGAGCGGCCGGTCCCCAACGGGATCGGGGTGTTCAGCCGCCCCGCCCCCGAGACTTCCACCGACCGCCCCTGAGACGACCGGACCGGTGCGATCCGGGTGGTTCGCGGGGAAGGCGGTCGATACGGTGAGCCGCGTGGTGCGGCCGCTTCTGACCTCGGCTCAGCGTACGAGCTCGGCGGGCCCGCTGAGCGAGGCGGCGGCCCGGCGCGGAATGGACGACGTCGGGCTGGTGCGGGACTCGGACACGGGGCGCGAGCGGTGGGCGGCGCCGCCGAGGCCGACGCCGTGCTGGACGTCGTGCTGCGCGCCGCCGGGCCGCGGGCCCTGGTCGCCCCCGCCGACCGGGGGTTTCTGCGTCCTGCGGCCGGGGCCCCGGCGGTCAGGGCCGCACGCTGCTGACCACGTCCGCGGTCGCCGCCAGCCCCTCGGAGATGGTGGGCGCGATGCTGCTGCTGGCCAGGTAGAAGCCCAGGGTGATGCAGACCAGCGCATGCGAGACACGCAGCCCTCCGCTCCGCAGGAAGACCACCGCCAGGATCAGCAGCAGTAGGACCACGGAGATCGAAATGGCCATGGCGAGCCTCCTCAGGCGCTTCATGAGGATCGGAATCCGGCCGCCAGTCTGGCCCAGAAACCCCCTTGACCCGCGCCATCTCGGGTGCTCCATACGGGTGCCGATCACGGGTGCGAACCCCCGGGCCGCCCCTGCCCGTACGCCCCGGCGCCCCGTCCGCCCCCGGTCGGCGGGCACCGGCCGGGGGCGGCTCCGCTCAGCCGACGGGGGCGGGGAGGTCCACCAGCCCGGCCAGCGCCGCGCGGTGACGGCCGGGGGTGCCCAGCGCGATCTCGTCGCTCTTGGCCCGCTTGAGGTAGAGGTGCGCCGGGTGTTCCCAGGTCATGCCGGTCCCGCCGTGCAGTTGTACGCACTCCTCGGCCGCGTGCACCGCGACCCGTGCGCAGTACGCCTGGGCGACCGCCACCGCCACGGGGACCTCGGGGCTGTCCGTGGCGAGCGCGTCGGCGGCGTGCCGGGCGGCGGCCCGGGCGGAGACCAGCTCGAGCCAGAGTCCGGCCATCCGGTGTTTGAGCGCCTGGAACGAGCCAATGGGGCGGCCGAACTGATGGCGCTCCTTGGCGTGGCGGACGGTCTCCGTCAGACACCACTCGGCCAGGCCCAGCTGTTCGGAGGCGAGCAGCCCGGCCCCGGCCGTCAGGGCCCGGCCGACCGCGTCCCGGGCGCGGTCGGGCCCGGCGAGGCGGCGCGCCGGGGTGTCGGCGAAGTGGAGCGCGGAGAGCGGCCGGGTGAGGTCGAGCGGGGTCAGCGGCTCCACGGTGACGCCGGGGGCGTCGGCGGCAGCGGCAACGTCGACGGAATACAGCCCGTATCCGTCGGGGCCCTCGGCGGGGACGAGCAGTATGTCCGCGCCGGCCGCGCCCGCCACGCCGCGGACCCGGCCGCTGAGGGCGCCGTCGCCGCGGGCGGTGACCGTGGCGCTCGGCGCGCCGCCGCCGGGCGCGGTGGCCAGCGGCAGCGCGAGCGCGCCGACCGCGCGCCCCTCGGCGAGCGCGCCGAGCGGCCGGGCCACCCGCTCCTCGTCGGTGTCGCAGCCCAGCAGGGCCGTGGCGGCGAGCACGGCGCTGGTGAGGTAGGGGACGGGGGCGACGGCACGGCCCAGCTCCTCCAGCACGACCGCCGCCTCCCGCGCCGTGGCGCCCTGTCCGCCGAGCTTGTCCGGCACCAGCAGCCCGGCCGTTCCCATCTCCACGGCCAGGGAGCGCCACAGCGCGGGGTCGTACGGGCGGGCGCTCTCCGCTCCGGCGAGGACGGCGGAGGGCGGGCAGCGGTCGGCGAGCAGCGAGCGCACGGCGGCCCGCAGATCGTCCTCGGCCTCGGAGTAGAGCAGGTCCGGGGTGCTCATCGGGGCAGGTCCTTCCACGGGAGGTCCTTGTCGGTCCGGGGCTCGGACGGCAGGCCCAGGACGCGTTCGGCGATGATGTTGAGCAGCACTTCGGAGGTGCCGCCCTCGATGGAGTTGCCCTTGGCCCGCAGATAGCGGTAGCCCGCCTCGCGCCCGGTGAAGTCGACGAGCTCGGGGCGGCGCAGCGTCCAGTCGTCGTACAGCAGGCCCTCCTCCCCCAGCAGTTCCACTTCCAGGCCGCTGATCTCCTGGTTGAGGCGGGCGAAGGCGAGCTTCATCGCCGAGCCCTCGGGGCCGGGCTGGCCGACCGCGAGCTGCTGGCCGAGCCGTTCGCCCGCCAGCCGGGCCGCCTCGGCCTCCACCCACAGTCCGAGCAGCCGCTGGTGCAGGTCGTGGGTGCGCAGCTCGGGCCGCTCGCGCCAGGCGCCGGTGACCTTGCCGATCATGCCGCCCTCGCGGGGGACGCGGCCGCCGCCGATGGCGACGCGCTCGTTCATCAAGGTGGTCTGGGCGACCTTCCAGCCCTCGCCGACCCCGCCGAGACGCCGGCTGTCGGGGATGCGCACACCGGTGAGGAAGACCTCGTTGAACTCGGCCTCGCCGGTGATCTGGCGCAGCGGGCGCACCTCGACGCCCGGGTCGGTCATGTCGCAGATGAAGTAGCTGATGCCGCGGTGCTTGGGCAGGTCGGGGTCGGTGCGGGCGATGAGGATCGCCCAGCGGGCGAGGTGTGCGCCGGACGTCCAGACCTTCTGCCCGTCGACCACCCAGCTGTCGCCGTCGCGCACGGCCCGGGTGGCGAGGGCCGCGAGATCGGAGCCGGCTCCCGGTTCGCTGAACAGCTGGCACCACACCTCCTCGCCGGTCCACAGGGGGCGCAGCAGGCGGGTGCGCTGCTCGTCGGTGCCGAAGCCGAGGATGGTGGGCGCGGCCATGCCGAGGCCGATGCCGATGCGGCGGGGGTTGTTGTCGGGCGCGCCCGCGGCGTCGAGGTCGGCGTCCACGACGGCCTGGAGCGCGCGGGGAGCGCCCAGGCCGCCGAGCCCCACCGGGTAGTGGACCCAGGCGAGTCCGGCGTCGAAGCGGGCCCGCAGGAAGTCCAGGCGGCCGGTGGTGGCCACGGGGCGCTCGGCGAGCAGCCTCCGGACGCGGTCGCGCAGTTCGTCGGCGGTCACCCGCCCCGGTTCGGCGGTCGTGCTCACCGTCCCACCCCCTGGCGCTGCCCCGGGACGACCACGACGCGGCCGGTGGTGGTGCCGTCCGCGACGCGCTGGACGGCGTCGGCGGCCGCGTCGAGCGGGACCCGCTCGCTGACCAGCGGCCTGACCGCGCCCTGGGAGGCGAGCTTGGCCAGCTCCTCGTGGCAGGCGCGGACGGCGGCGGGGTCGTGGGTGTTGTACAGGCCCCAGTGGAGGCCGAGGATCGCGTAGTTCTTGATGAGGGCGTGGTTGAGGGCGGCCTGCGGGACCACGCCGCTGGCGAAGCCGACGACCACGATCCGGCCTTCGAAGGCCACGCACTTGACCGACTTGGCGAACGCGTCACCGCCGACCGGGTCGTAGATCACATCGGCGCCCCGTCCTCCGGTGGCCTCCTTGACGGCCGCCACGAAGTCCTCGCGCCGCCGGTCGACGACCAGGTCGCAGCCGAGCTCCCGGGCCACCTCGGCCTTGTCCGCGCCGCCGACGACGCCGATCACCCGGGCGCCGTGGGCCTTGCCGAGCTGGACGGCGGCGCTGCCGACGCCGCCCGCGGCGGCGTGCACCAGCAGTGTCTCCCCGGGCTCCAGCCGGGCCCGGCGGTGCAGGCCGAACCAGCCGGTCTGGTAGCCGATGTGCAGCGCGGCGGCCTCGGCGTCGTCCAGCGCGTCGGGGGCGGGCAGGGCGGCCGCGGCGCTGACGACCGTGGTCTCGGCGAAGCCGCCGGCGGGCAGCGCGGCGGTGGCGATGACGCGGTCGCCCGGGCGGCCCGGGGCGCCCTCGCCGACGGCCAGGACCTCGCCGCACACCTCGACGCCGGGGGTGAACGGCAGCGGCGGGCGCACCTGGTACTGCCCGCGGCAGAGCAGGGCGTCGGGGAAGTTGACGTCGGCGGCCCTGACCCGGAGCAGCAGCTCCCCGGGCCCGGCGACCGGCTCCGCCACCTCCTCCAGGCGCATCACCGCCCGCGGCTCGCCCGTCTCGTGCACTCGCCATGCCTGCATACCGGTGGCCTCCCACACGCTGTCGGTCGGCGCGCGGTCCCCGCGCCGAAACCGCATACTAACCAGTCGGTACGAACGGGGGAACCGTCCCGCGTGGCACGCCAGGACCACTCCGCCGGGCGGCCGATGAACTCCTGTGCGACGCTGGACGGGCCCTGAGGCTGGACGGGCCCTTGAGCCGGACGCCACTCACAGGTGAGGGTGGGCGACGGCTCATCGACTCGTACCACGGCGAGCCACTGCCGAGCCGATATGGCTGCCGAGCCCATAAAAAGGCGGACGGGAGACGACGGTGCCCGAGAACCAGGCGATCAGCGAAGCCGAGACGGAGGCCCGGATACGGGGCATCTGTTTCAAGACCGGACCGCCTCGGCGGTTCGGTGTCGAGCTCGAATGGCTTGTGCACGACGCGCACGACCCCGCGCGCCCGGTGGAGACCGCCCGGCTGGACGGCGCGGTGACCGCACTGCGCGGGCTTCCGCTCCGGTCCGCGCTCACCTTCGAACCGGGCGGCCAGCTGGAGCTCAGCTCCCTCCCGGCCGACTCGCTCACCGACCTGGTGGAGTCCGCCGCCGCCGATCTGGCGCTCGTACGCCCCCTCCTCGCCCGCCTCGGCCTCGGCATCGCCGGCCACGGGCACGACCCCTGGCGCCCGCCGCGGCGGTTTCTCACCACTCCCCGCTACGCCACGATGGAGACCTACTTCGACCGCCGGGGACCGGCCGGGCGCACGATGATGTGCAACACCGCCTCCGTGCAGGTGTGCGTGGACGCAGGCCATGAGGAGCCGGGCCCGCTGGGCGTCGGGCGGCGCTGGCGGCTGGCCCATCTGCTGGGGGCCGTGCTGACCGCCGCCTTCGCCAACTCCCCGCTGCGCATGGGCGCCCCGACCGGCTACCGCTCGACCCGGCAGGCCGTGTGGGCCGCGATGGACCCGGGCCGGACGCTGGCGCCGCCCGCGGGGCCGGACCCGCGCGCCGCCTGGGCCGGGTATGTGCTCGACGCGCCCGTCATGGCCGTCCGGGACGGCGCGGGGGCGTGGTCCGTGCCGTACGGCCTCACCTTCCGCGACTGGATCCGCACGGGCGCGCCGCGGCCGCCCACCCGGGACGACCTCGACTATCACGTATCGACGCTCTTCCCGCCCGTCCGGCCCCGCGGCCACCTGGAGCTGCGCATGATCGACGCGCAGCGCGACGACGGCTGGATCGTCCCCCTGGCCGTCACCGTGGCCCTCTTCGACGACCCCCAGGCGACGGAAACCGTCTACCGTGTGGTGAAACCCCTCGCCGAGACTGCGGGCCCGCAGCCCGCGCCGGCCAATCCGCTGTGGCGCGCCGCCGCCCGGCACGCTCTCACCGACCCCGAGCTCCGCGCCGCCGCCGCCGTCTGCTTCGCCACGGCCCTGGATGCGCTGCCCCGGCTCGGGGCCTCCCCCGCGATCACCTCCGCCGTGGCCGCCTTCACCGACCGCTATGTCGCCCGCGGCCGGTGTCCGGCCGACGATCTGCTCACCCCCGTCACCGGGAAGGAGTACCGGCCATGACGACCGCTTCCGGACCCGACACCGACCCCGAGGCGCTGCGCAGGCGCGCCGAAGCGGCGCTGCGGGGGGCGCGCGAGCGCACCCGCACCCTCACCAGCTGCGTCGACGAGCACGACCTCACCGCCCAGCACTCCCCGCTGATGTCGCCGCTGGTCTGGGACCTGGCGCACATCGGCAACCAGGAGGAGCAGTGGCTGCTGCGGGCGGTCGCCGGGCAGGAGGCGCTGCGCCCCGAGATCGACTCGGTGTACGACGCCTTCGAGCATCCGCGCGCCGAGCGCCCCTCGCTGCCGCTGCTGCCACCCGCCGAGGCCCATGGATATGTCGCCGATGTGCGCGGCCGGGTGCTCGACGTGCTCGAGCGGATCCCGCTGCGGGGCGGGCCGCTGCTCGACGCCGCCTTCGCGTTCGGCATGATCGCGCAGCATGAGCAGCAGCACGACGAGACGATGCTCATCACCCACCAGCTGCGGCGCGGGCCCGCCGCGCTGACCGCCCCGCCCCCGCCGGACGCCGCGGACGGCGCATCGCTGCCGTCGGAGGTGCTGGTCCCCGGCGGTCCGTTCACCATGGGCACCTCCACCGAGCCCTGGGCCCTGGACAACGAGCGCCCGGCGCACCGCCGGGTGGTCCCCGCCTTCTTCATCGACACCGCCCCGGTCACGGCCGGAGCCTTCGCCCGGTTCATCGAGGACGGCGGCTATCAGCGGCGGAGCTGGTGGACCGGGCCGGGCTGGCGCCACGTCCGCGAGCACCGTCTGACCGCGCCGCTGTTCTGGCGGCGGGAGGGCGGGCAGTGGCTGCGCCGCCGGTTCGGGACGACGGAGCCGGTGCGGCCCGAGGAGCCCGTGGTGCATGTGAGCTGGTACGAGGCCGACGCCTATGCCCGCTGGGCGGGGCGGCGGCTGCCCTCCGAGGCGGAGTGGGAGAAGGCCGCCCGGCACGACCCGGCCGCCGACCGGTCCCGGCGCTACCCCTGGGGCGACGCCGACCCCACCCCGGACCACGCCAACCTGGGCCAGCGCCATCTGCGCCCGGCCGCGGCCGGCAGCTATCCGCGCGGCGCCTCGCCGCTGGGCGTCCGGCAGCTGATCGGCGATGTGTGGGAGTGGACGGCCAGCGACTTCCTGCCCTACCCGGGGTTCCGGGCCTTTCCGTACCGCGAGTACTCGGAGGTCTTCTTCGGCGACACCTACAAGGTGCTGCGCGGCGGCTCCTTCGCCGTGGACGCGGTCGCCTGCCGCGGCACGTTCCGCAACTGGGACCTGCCGGTCCGCCGCCAGATCTTCTCCGGCTTCCGCACCGCCCGCGACGCGGGGTCCGGTGAGGCGTGAACGCTGCCCGGAACGGACCCACCCGGATCGGAAAGGGGTGATGCCGATGTGCCGGCATCTCGCCTATCTCGGGCCCAGCAGGCCCGTGGGGGAACTCCTCATCGCGCCCCCGCACGGGCTGTACCGGCAGTCGTACGAGCCACGGCGGCAGCGGCACGGCAGGATGAACGCCGACGGGTTCGGCGTCGGCTGGTACGCGGAGGGCGACCCGGTGGCCGCCCGCTACCGGCGCGCCGGGCCCATCTGGGCCGATCTGTCGTTCGCCGATCTGGCCCGGGTGACGCGCACCGGCGCGCTGCTGGCCGCCGTGCGCAACGCCTCCGAGACGAGCGCCGACGGGGAGGCGGGCGCCGCCCCCTTCGCCTCGGGCGCCTGGCTGTTCAGCCACAACGGCAGGGTCGAGGACTGGCCCCACTCCGTGGCCGAGCTGACCACCACCCTGCCGCCCGCCGATCTGCTGCGGATGGAGGCGCGCTGCGACGCCGCGTTCCTGTGGGCGCTGACGCTGCACCGGCTGCGCCTGGGCCAGGACCTGCCCACGGCGCTGGGCGAGACCACCGGCACGGTGGCCGCCGCCGCGCCCGGGTCACGGCTCAACCTGCTGCTGACGGACGGCGAGACCATCGCCGCCACCGCCTGGGGCGACACCCTCAGCTATCTGGCCGAGCCGGGCCACAGCGTGGTGGTCGCCTCCGAGCCCTACGACGACGACCCGCGCTGGACCGACGTCCCCGACCGCACCCTGCTCTCCGCCACCCGCTCCGATGTCCAGCTCACCGCACTCAAGGAGGCTTCCCTGTGAGCCCCTTCACCCTCACTCGCACCCTGCCCGCCGACGCCACGGCCGCCGCGCTGCGCGCCGATGTGGCCGAGGGCCTGACCCGTACCCCCAAGCAGCTGCCGCCGAAGTGGTTCTACGACGCCCGCGGAAGCGAGCTGTTCGAGCGGATCACCGAGCTGCCCGAGTACTACCCGACCCGCGCGGAGCGGGAGATCCTGGTCGCCCGGGCGGCGGAGATCGCCGCCGCGACCGGCGCCCGTACCCTCGTCGAGCTGGGCTCCGGCTCCTCCGAGAAGACCCGCCATCTGCTCCGCGCCCTGCCCGAGCTGCACGCCTATGTGCCGGTGGACGTGAGCGAGAGCGCGCTGACCCTCGCGGGGCGCGCCCTGCTCGCCGAGCACCCGGAGCTGACGGTGCACGCGCTGGTCGCCGACTTCCTGGAGGGGCTCACCCTGCCGTCGGACACCCCGGGCCCGCGCCTGGTGGCGTTCCTCGGCGGCACCATCGGCAATCTGCTGCCCGTCGAGCGGGCCGGTTTCCTCGCCTCGGTCAGCGCCCTGCTCATGCCCGGCGACGCGCTGCTGCTGGGCACCGACCTGGTCAAGGACGAGGCCACGCTGGTCGCCGCGTACGACGACGCGCAGGGCGTCACGGCGGAGTTCAACAAGAATGTGCTGGCCGTCCTCGACCGGGAGCTGGGCGCCGACTTCGACCCGGCGGACTTCGACCATGTGGCGCTGTGGGACGCCGAGCGGGAGTGGATCGAGATGCGGCTACGGGCCCGCGACGCGGTCACCGCGAAGATCCCCGCGCTGGACCTCGCGGTCCATCTCGCGCCCGGGGAGGAGATCCGCACCGAGGTCTCCGCGAAGTTCCGGCGGGAGCGGGTGCGGGCGGAACTCGTCGCGGCGGGGCTCGAGCCACGGCGGTGGTGGACCGACCGCGCGGGACGGTTCGCGCTGTCGCTGGCGGTCAAGGGGTAGCCCCCGAGCCGGTCTGGGCGCGGGCCGCGACTCGCGGCTCGCGCCCGCCGCGCCGAAGGGGGCGCACAACTCCGCTGCCACCGCGCCCCTTCGGGCCACTACGCTCCGTCCCGCCCACAACACCCAACGAAATAATGTGATCCACATCACATCACGATGGTGAGGCCGCAGCGTAGCGCGCTATGACCCCTATTCGTGCCCCAACTCCCTCTTGTTGTGGCGAAATCCACACCCCTAATCTTTGGCGCGCCCGGCAGCGCGCCGCGAAGGCGCATGACAAGGAGCCGTCCATGGCCTTACGCGGACGCCACCGCCGCTACAAGCCCAATCGCATCTCCCGCGCCTCGCTCACCGTCACGGCGAGCGGCGCCGGTCTCGCCCTGCCCCTGGTCGGAGCGACCGGCGCGAGCGCGGCGAGCGAGGAGACCTGGGACAAGCTCGCCCACTGCGAGTCCACCGAGAACTGGGACATCAACACCGGGAACGGCTTCTACGGAGGCCTCCAGTTCACGCAGTCCACCTGGGCGGCGTACGGCGGGACCGCCTACGCGCCCCGGGCCGACCTGGCCTCCAGGGACCAGCAGATAGCCATCGCCGAGAAGGTGCTCGACGCCCAGGGCCCCGGCGCCTGGCCGAGCTGCTCGGGGCGGGCCGGGCTGGCCCGCGGCGACGCGGAGCCGCACAGCGCGGCCAAGGCCGTCAACGCTTCGGTGACCAAGGGGCAGCAGGCCGCGCAGCCCCGGCGCGCCGAGCCGGCCAAGCAGACGAAGCACGACACGCCGACGCCCACCAGCCTGCCTGGCCGTACCACGGCCAAGGACAGCAAGTATGTGGTGATCAGCGGCGACTCGCTGTCCCGGATCGCCAACCGGCACGAGGTCGGCGGTGGCTGGCAGGCGATCTACCAGGCCAACCGCGAGACCATCGGCGGCGATCCGGATCTGATCTACCCGGGCCAGAGGCTCGCCCTGGACGGGTCCGGGGCCAAGCCGCAGGCCAAACCCAAGGCAGAGGCCCAGCCCAAGGCGAAGGCCAAGCCCAGGGCCGAACCGAAGGCGAAGGCGAAGCCGAAGACCGCCAAGCCGGAGAGCTCCCACCGGACCACCCCCAAGCCCCCGGCGGCCAAGCCCGCCACCGGCTCCGGCTTCACCGCACCGGTCAGCGGGATCAGCCCGACCACGGCCTACCGCGCGGCCGGGAGCAGCTGGTCCAGCGGCCATCACACCGGCATCGACTTTCCCGTGGGCATCGGCACCTCGGTCAAGGCCGTCAGCACCGGCCAGGTGGTCTCGGCGGGCTGGGCCGACGCGTACGGCTATGAGGTGGTCATCCGGCACCCGGACGGCCGGTACAGCCAGTACGCGCATCTGTCGCAGCTGTCCGTCCGGGCGGGTCAACAGGTGGGCGGGGGCCAGCAGGTGGGCCGGTCGGGCTCGACCGGCAACGTCACCGGCCCGCATCTCCACTTCGAGATCCGCACCGGCCCCGGCTACGGCTCGGACATCAACCCGCTGGCCTATCTGCGCTCGCACGGCGTCAGCATCTGAGCCTTCGGCGCTCGGCGAGCCGGGGCAGGACGTCCCCGGGGCGCGCGCAGACGACGATGCCGTCCACGTCGCGGTGCGATACGAACCCTTCGGCCGCGGCGTGGGCGAGAAAGGCGAGCAGCGGCTGGTAGTAGCCGCCGGTGTCGAGAAGGGCACAGGGCTTGTCGTGCAGCCCGATCTGAGCCCAGGTCAGCGCCTCGAAGATCTCCTCGGCGGTGCCGAGGCCGCCCGGCAGGGCGACGAAGGCGTCGCCGAGTTCGGCCATGCGCGCCTTGCGCTGGTGCATGTCCGCCACGACCAGCAGCCGGGTGAGTCCGGTGTGGCTGATCTCGTGGCGCTCGAGGTGGCGGGGGATGACGCCCGTGACGGCGGCTCCCCCGCGCAGGGCGGCGTCGGCGACCGCCCCCATCAGACCCACCCGGGCCCCTCCGTACACCAGCTCGAGCCCGGCCTCGGCCACGGCCCGGCCGAACTCGGCCGCCGCTCGCAGATGGACCGGGCGGCAGCCGGAAGAGGCCCCGCAGAAAACCGTGACCCGGCGCAGGGGCGCCTCGGGGCTCACGCCGCGCCATAAATGGCCGAAGGTATTCCGTCGAAAACTTTCGAGAAGATTCTGTCCTGTAAAAATCCGTGTTCGGCGTGGCGCTCCGCCACCATCCACGCCATCTTCTCCAGTTGTGCCTCCGAGAGCTCATATGAGGTCAGCGATTCCACGCCCACCGAATAGGTGGCGCACCATTCGAGAATCGCTTCGAGCCCGTTGACCGAGGCCGCGAAGAATCGATGGCCCGGACTCGCCCAAAGGGCGGCCAGCTCTTCGAGCATGCTGCTCCCGGCCCCCTCGGGGACGAGCATCCGACGCGCCCTGCGCGCCAGGCGGACCACATAGCCCTCCCGGTCCTGGATGTGCAGCAGCCGTACGGTCAGCCGGCAGTCGAGCTCCGGGAGCCGCTCCGCGAAGGCCTGGAGCAGCGAGATGGAGCCGCCCTCGACGATCACGAACCGGTGCTGCTCACCGAGTTGCTCCAGCTTGCGGACGAGCGCGTCCGCCGCCTCCTCGGCCGGGTAGTCCCCGTCGGCGACGGTCCGGTCGCCGAGCCAGGAACGCTCCACGTCCTCCGTCTCCTCACCGGCCCGGGCGCTGGTGGTGGCCAGGTCGGTGAAGCACTGGATCCGGTCGGCCACCACGATCGGAGCGCCCGTGATCCGGGCCAGCGCGGTGGCGGCCGCGCTCTTTCCGACGCCGGTGGGTCCGGCGATGACATGCACGAACTGCGGGCTTCCGCCAGGTGATCCAGCCATCGAAATCCCCTTCGCCGCAACCTTCCTGACGGTGAATCACGGTAACCCCGCTCGCCTCCTGCGCATCCCTAGCCAAGGCATCAAAACAGTAAACGAATGGGCAAGTAATTAAAGGTTGAATATTTAACGCCATCCTTACTTGCCCGGGGCCACACTCCGGATCACACCATTCTCGGGCAGCCCGAATGGTATTCACGAGAGGACCGGGCATGACTCGACTGTCGGATCCGCCGTCGGCAATTCTCGATCGATTCGGCTTGACCCTGGCCGGATCGGTTCCGGTCAACCTCGGCGCACCCGTCGAGCGCGTTCTGCAACAACTCGGGCCGGTTCTCGGCCACCCCGGGGGACGTACGGTGCTGGTCGGTTACGGCGCCTCGCACGACACCGCGCCGCAGGACGTGGCGCTCTTCGGCACGCTCCCCGGCTGGAGCGTCCATGTGCCGGGACACCCCGACGAGGTCGGGCGGCTGTTGCGGGAGGCCGCGGCCGGCGACGGCAGCGCGTACATCCGACTCCCCGAACAGGGCAACGCCGAGCCCCACGGCGCCTCGGGGGCGTTCGAGGTCATCAGGCTGGGCGCGGACGGTGTGGTGCTGGCCGTGGGCCCCACGCTGGACACGGCGGTGCGCGCCACCGCCGGCCTGGATCTGACCGTTCTGTACGCCTCGACGATCCGCCCCTTCGACGCGGTCGGCCTGCGCACCGCGGTGCTGGCCGCCGACCGGGCCGACGTCGTCCTGGTCGAGCCCCATCTGGCCGGCACCTCGGCGCGGTGTGTCGCCGAGGCCCTGGTGAACGTCCCGCACCGGCTCCGCGCCCTCGGCACCCCATGGGACGCCGCGGCGCCCGCCCCCGCGCTCGACGAGGCGGGCATCGCCGCGGCGGTCAGGGCCTTCCTGCGCTGAAGGCGCCAAGCCGGCACACACTTCCCGGGAGGAAGCCGATGAACGTTCTCCTGATCTCCGGCATGGGGCCGGAGGTACCGAACAAGAAGCTTCTGGAGGGCTCGTCGTTCGAGGCGTTACTGGCCCCGGCGGGCCACCGCGCGGCCGCCGGACGACGCGAGGTGTTCGACCTGTCCCTCCTGCGCACGGCGGACGCGACAAGACGCCCGCTGCTGCGCCCGAGGCGCACCGGCGGCCGGGCCCGCGCGGTCAGCTCGGTGCGCCTCTCCGCACCCGTCGAGGAGGAACACGAGCCGGAGACGGCACCCCATCTGACCACCTTCACCCTTCAGTCGATACTTCTGGCCGCCGGATTCGACCACGAGGTGTTCCCGATCGAGCGGATCTGGACCGGCTCCGCGGTGGAACCCCCGGCCGACGTTGACGTGGTGCTGCTCTCGACGACGTTCATCTGGGACCGCCGCACCCTCGCCAAGGCCGTGACCTGGGTGGAGGAACGCTGCCCCACCGCGGTCCTGGTGCTCGGCGGGCAGTACAGCAACCTCAAGTTCCAGCGGATCCTGTCCGATCACCCCTTCGTCCGGTACATCGTCCGCGGCGACGCCGAGGCGGCCCTGCCCGCGCTGCTGCACGCCCTGCGCACCAAGGGCGACGTGGCCGAGATCCCCAACCTGGTGTGGCGCGACCGCGACACGGACCGGCTGCGCATGACCCGGATCGAGTACATCGACCTGGACGCGCAGCCCTCGCCCAGCCCGGTCGGCACGCTTCCGGTCGTCCCCTACGAGTCCATGCGCGGCTGTCCGTTCAGCTGCAAGTACTGCTCCTTCCCCGCCGCGTCGCCGAAGTGGCGTTACAAGTCGGCCCAGAAGATCGCCGACGACTTCCTGCGCTACCGCAGCGAGAACGGGGCCGAGTACATCAAGGCCCTGGATTCGACGTTCACGGTGCCGCCGACCCGGCTGCGCGCGCTGCTGCCACTGCTGGCCGAGGCGGACGTCGGCTGGGAGGCGTACACGCGCGCCAACTCGATCCGGGACCGGGGGGTCGTGGCGGACCTGGAGCGGGCGCACTGCCGCGCGCTGTCCATCGGCTTCGAATCGATGAACGACACGACGCTGGGCTATATGCACAAGCAGGTCAAGGCGCGCGCCAACCGGACAGCCTTCGAGCTGCTCTCGGACAGCTCGATCCACTCCTTCGTCTCGTTCATCGTCGGCTATCCGGGAGAGACGCCCGAACTCTTCGAGGACACCCGGCGGTTCCTGGTCTCGGAGTACTCCGGCCAGTTCGCGCTCTACGTCTTCATGATGAACGACGAGACCATGCCGGTCTGGCAGGAGGCCGACCGCTTCGGCCTGGAGGTCTTCGACCTGGACGGCGAGGCGGAGGACTGGACCCACCACGGGATGGACAGCCGCACCGCCGCCCGGCTCCAGCTGGAGACCCTGCGCGAGGTGCGCTGGAAGAACGACCACGCGATCGCCCGGGTGTGGCAGCACGGCTTCGAGTCCCCCCTGCTGCCCGGCCGGTCGCCGGCGCGGAACGCGGTGGTGGAGAAGCTGGTGGACCGCCTCGGGATGCTGAGCGCCGACGTCCGCGACCCGGCCGAGGCCGCACGCCGCAGGGACCGTCTGCTGTCCGATCTCGCCGGACACGGCGTGGTCACGGCCCGCTGAGGTCGTACTGACACGCTTGCAGATGGAACAGCTCGGCGTAGATGCCGCCCTGGTCCAGCAGCTCCTGCGGGGTGCCCGACTCGGTCACCCGCCCCTCGTGGAGGACGTGGATCAGGTCGGCGTGCCGGACGGAGGCCAGCCGGTGGGTGATCAGGACGACGGTCTGCCCCTCCCCCGCGAGGGCGCGGATCTGCTCGAAGACGGCGAGTTCCGCGCGGGCGTCGAGGGCGGAGGTGGGCTCGTCGACCAGCAGCACGGGGGCCGCGCGGTAGCGGGCGCGGGCGATGCCCAGCCGCTGCCACTGGCCGCCGGAGAGCTGGTGGCCACCGCGGAACTCCCGGGCCAGCAGGGTGTCCCAGCCGTGCGGCAGCCCGGCGACGATGTCGTCCGCCCCGGCGTAGACCGCCGCGCGGTCCAGGGCGGCGGCGCGGATGGGGGTCTCCGGGCTGCCGATCGCGACATTGGCCTTGGCCGTGAAGGGCCAGCGCTTGAAGTCCTGGTTGACCATGGCGATCCGGGAGAAGAGCTGCTCCCGGTCGGCCTCCGCGATGTCGGTGCCGTCCCACAGGATCCGCCCCGAGTCCGGCATATGGAGTCCGGCGAGCAGCTTGACCAGGGTGGACTTGCCGGACCCGTTCTCGCCGACGAGCGCGACCACGCCCCCGCCGGGAATGGTGAGGCTGACCTTGTCCAGCGCGGGCCGGTCGCTGCCGGGGTAGGTGAAGGAGACGGACTCGAAGCGGATCTCCTCCGGCTCCTTCGGCAGCGGCAGCCCGCCCTGGGGGATGGCGCACCGCTCGGCGTCCTCGCACAGCCGGTCCAGGTCCTGGACGAACAGCATCTCCTCGTAGAGCTGGTTGAGCTGGAGCACCAGCGTGGACAGGTTCTGGGAGCCGGTGCGGATGGCGATGACCGCGGTGCCCGCGACGGACAGCTTCATGCCGCCGGTGAGCAGCAGCCCGGCGAGCGCCGAGTACGTGGCGAGGGTCGCCGCTCCGGTGAACCCCGCGGCGATCAGCTCGGTGCGGGCCGCGGCGTCGGCCAGCCGGGTCTGCTCGGCCTCGGCGGACTCCGACATCCGGCGGAAGTGGCGCAGCAGGAAACGGCCGACGCCGTGCACCCGGACCTCCTGCGCGGCCTCGCGCTCGGTGAGCAGCCGGCTGAGCAGATGGCCCGCGCGGGCGTGCTCGATCATGGTGTGGAAGGAGAGATAGCGGCGGCGGGCGATGCGCAGCGCGCTCCAGCTGCGTGGCAGCGCGATGAGCACCAGCAGCGGCAGCAGCACGGGGTGCAGCACCGTCAGCACCCCGGCCGCGGCGACGACCGCGAGCAGCCCGTTGACCACCGCCACGCAGTACCTGACCATGCGCCGGGCCGAGGAGGCCCCGTATTGGGCGGAGTCCAGCAGCCGGTGGAACTCCGCGTCCTCGATCGCGGACAGCTCCACGCGGGCCGCGCACTCCAGATACCGTTCGGTCGCGAGCCGTTCGACCTTGGGCTCGAGTCGGCCGGTTCCCGCCGTCGACGCCGAGGCCAGCAGTGCGCCGAGGACCGCCACCACGCCGACCACGATCAGGGACGGCAGGGCGCCCCGCAGCCGGTCGGCCGTGGCCCCGTCGGCCAGCAGCGCCGCCAGCGCGTCGTTCACCGCCACCAGGCTGAACGCCTGACCGATGCCCTGGCCGAGCTCGGCCGCCGCGACCGTGCGCAGCGCCTTGCGGTCGGCGGCCCAGGCGAGCCGTACGGTGGAGCCCACCAGGCGCGGCAGCCTGCGGGCCATGGCCCATAACGACAGATGCAGATAGGCGTCGTCGTAGCGGCTGAATCCCATGTCGTACCGGAGCCGTCCGCCGAAGAGCAGTCGCTCGGACTCCGATGTCTCGTCAGTGGCCTGCTGGTTGCGTCGCCGCGGCCACGGCATCGCACCACCCCCTCCGCGTGCGCACCGCGTCAGTTTGCCGTAGCGGAGGGTCCATCCGCGATGCATTTCCGGTCGGCCTTCGGCGCTCCGTGGCACGATGTGCGAGGTACGGGCCTCGTGCGCCCGCCGTGGGGCGGGGTACGCGCCCTTCGCCCGACAGAAAACGGAGGAGAGTGCGGGGTGCGTCTGGCCCACGACGATCCGCGGCTGCGCTATCGGGGGGCGGTGTCGCTGGAGCGGGGCCCCGGCTGGACCGCGCCCTGGCGGCTGCCGCACCGGGAGGCCGCGCTCCATCTGCCCGAGGGCGGGCTGGGGCGGGCCGCGATGCCGTCGGGGGTGCGGGTGGCGCTGCGCACCGACAGCACCGGGCTGACCTGCCGCTACCAGGCGGATCCCGCGCCGAAGCTCAACGGGCCGCCGGAGGTGGCCCGGCTGGATGTGCTGTGCGAGGGGCGGCACACGGCCACCGTCGAACTGCAAACGCACGGCGGGGACGCGGAGTTCCGGGTCGACGGGCTGGGCGGCCGGCCGGGAAGCCTGGCGACGGTCGAGCTGTGGCTGCCCTCCTACCACCAGTTCCGGCTGTGCGAGATCGCGCTGGACGCGGGCGCGGCGGCCGAGCGTGACGGCGCCGAGGGGCGGCCGCGCTGGATCCACTACGGCAGCTCCATCTCGCAGGGGCGCGGCGCCGCCTCCCCGAGCCGGGCGTGGACGGCCCTGGTGGCCCGGCGCGCCGGGTGGGAGCTGACCTCGCTCGCGCTGGGCGCGGCCTGCCAGCTCCAGCCGATGACCGCGCGGCTGATGCGCGACCTGCCGGCCGAGCTGCTCACCGTCTGCGTCGGGATCAACATCCAGGCGCTGGGCAGCCACAACCGCGACTCGCTGGCCTCGTCGCTCGTCGGGTTCGTGCAAACGGTGCGCGAGGGGCATCCGACGACCCCGTTCGCGGTGATGTCGAGCATCGTCGCGCCGGAGCGGGAGGAGGTGCCGGGGCCGTCCGGGATGACGATGCGCGAGTGCCGGGCGCACATACGGCGCGCGGTGGAGCTGCTGCGTGCGCACGGGGACACGAATCTGCACTATGTGCACGGCCCTGAGGTGTTCGGGCCGAGCTGTACGCGGCTGCTGCTGGAGCCCGAGGGCCTGGACCGGCTGCACCCCGCGCCTGCGGGCCACCCCGTCTTCGCCGCGCGCTTTCTGACCACCCTACGCCGCGCGGGGTGCACCCCGGCGGGTCCGGCCCGTTCATGACGCCCCGTACACCGGGCGGGGCGGCTCGGCGTCGGCGAGCAGCTTCCGGGCGGCCTCACCCGCCTCGGCCGGGGTCCAGCGGGCGCCCTTGTCGGCGGTGGGGCCCGGCCGCCAGCCCTCCATGACGGTGATCCGCCCGGCCTCGGCCTCGAAGACCCGGCCGGTGACGCCCGCGCTGTCGGCGGAGGCGAGCCAGACGACGAGCGGCGAGACGTTTCCGGGGGCCATCGCGTCGAAGGCGTCCGCCGCGTCCGGCGCGGCCATGGTCTCGGCGAAGGTCCGCTCGGTCATCCTGGTGCGGGCGGCCGGGGCGATGGCGTTGACCTGGACGCCGTAGCGGCCCAGCTCGGCGGCGGCCACGAGGGTGAGCCCGACGATCCCGGCCTTGGCGGCGGAGTAGTTGCCCTGGCCGACGCTGCCCAGCAGCCCCGCCCCGGAGGCGGTGTTGACCACGCGGGCGGCCGGGGCGCGGCCCGCCTTCGCCTCGGCACGCCAGTGGGCGGCGGCGTGCCGCAGCGGCAGGAAGTGGCCCTTGAGATGGACGCGCACCACCGCGTCCCAGTCGTCCTCGTCCAGGTTGATCAGCATGCGGTCGCGCAGAAAGCCCGCGTTGTTGACGAGGGCGTCGAACCGGCCGTAGGTGTCGAGGGCGGTGGCGACCAGCGAGGCCGCGCCGTCGGCGGTGGCGATGTCGCCGCCGTGCGCGACCGCCTCGCCGCCCAGCGCCCGGATCTCCTCGGCGACGTCCTGGGCCGGGCTGCCCCGGTCCGCCGCGCCGTCCCCGCCGTCCCCGCCGTCCAGGGCCACGCCGAGGTCGTTGACCACGACCCTCGCGCCCTCGGCCGCGAGGGCCAGCGCGTGCGCGCGCCCCAGGCCGCGGCCCGCTCCGGTGACGACGGCGACCCGCCCCTCGCACAGTCCGGTCATCGTGAGTCCTCCCGCTGGTTGACGTTGGCGGCGTCCAGGAACGCCGGGCGTTCACCGCCCCCGTGGACGTGCAGGGCGGCGCCGCTGATGTACGCGGCGAGGTCGGAGGCGAGGAAGACGCAGGCGTCGCCCGCCTCGCCCGGATCGGCCAGCCGCCCGAGGGGGACGGTGCGGCCGACGGCGGCGAGCCCGGCCTCGTCGCCGTAGTGCAGATGGGACAGTTCGGTGCGGACCATGCCCAGCACCACGGTGTTGACCCGGACCGTGGGGGCCCACTCCACGGCCAGGGAGCGGGCGAGGTTCTCGAGCCCCGCCTTGGCGGCTCCGTAGGCGGCGGTGCCGGGCGACGGGCGGGTCCCGCTGACGCTGCCGATCATCACGATGGAGCCGCCGCGCCGCTGATGCCGCATCACCTCGTAGGCGGCGAGGGAGACGGTCAGGGGCGCGATGAGATTCAGCTCGACGACACGCGCGGCGCGACGCGGCCCGGCGGCGGCGAGCAGCCCGAACGGGCTGCCTCCCGCGTTGTTGACCAGCAGGTCCAGCCGTCCGTACAAGTCGCTCAGCCGCGTGAAGAAGGCGCCGACGGCGTCCGCGTCCCGGACGTCGAGCGGCAGGAAGCGGGCGGTGCGGCCCGCCGCTTCGACGGGCCGCTCCCCGGGCCGGCGCGCGCAGACCACGACCTCGGCGCCCGCGGCGAGCAGCGCCCGCGCGATGCCCGCCCCCACGCCCCGCGTGCCCCCGGTGACGAGGGCGACGCGCCCGGCCAGATCGACGGTGACCGCCACGTGACACCTCCCGCTGCGCCCCGACCGCTGCTACCTTCTCGCCTAACAAATGTTTGGTGGAAAGGTAGCGGATCTGCTCATGGGTGTCTCCACCTCCGCCCCACACGCGGGCGTCGCCGTCGTCACCGTGGACTTCCCACCCGTCAACGCCCTTCCCGTACAGGGCTGGTACGAGCTCGCCGCGGCCGTGCGCGGCGCAGGCAGCGACCCGGAGGTGCGCTGTGTCGTCCTCGCCGCCGCCGGCCGGGGCTTCAACGCGGGCGTGGACATCAAGGAGATGCAGCGCACCGAGGGGCACGAGGCCCTCATCGGCGCCAACCACGGCTGCTACGAGGCGTTCGCCGCCGTCTACGACTGCCAGGTCCCGGTCGTCGCCGCGGTGCACGGCTTCTGCCTCGGCGGCGGCATCGGCCTGGTCGGCAACGCCGACGCGATCGTCGCCAGCGACGACGCGACGTTCGGGCTGCCGGAGCTGGACCGGGGCGCCCTGGGCGCGGCCACCCATCTGGCCCGGCTGGTGCCGCAGCACCTGATGCGCGCGCTGTACTACACCTCGCGCACCGTGACCGCCGAGGAGCTGCACCGGCACGGCTCGGTGTGGCGGGTCGTGCCGCGCGCCGAGCTGTCGGCGGCGGCGCTGGCGCTGGCCCGCGAGATCGCCGCCAAGGACGGCGCGCTGCTGCGGCTGGCCAAGGCCGCGATCAACGGCATCGACCCGGTCGATGTGCGCCGCAGCTACCGCTTCGAGCAGGGCTTCACCTTCGAGGCCAACCTGAGCGGGATCGCCGACCGGCACCGCGAGGCGTTCGTGTCCGGCGTTTCCGAGGCGGGTGAGCGGCGTTGAGGCCCGGCAGCGGCAAACGCATGTCCCTGGAGGAGGCCGTCGGCCGGATCGAGAGCGGCATGACGGTCGGCATCGGCGGCTGGGGGTCGCGGCGCAAGCCCATGGCGCTGGTGCGGGCGCTGCTGCGTTCGCCGGTCACCGATCTGACCGTGGTCTCGTACGGCGGGCCGGACGTCGGGCTGCTGGCCGCCGCCGGGAAGATCCGCAAGCTGGTCGCCGCCTTCGCCACGCTCGACTCGATCCCGCTCGAACCGCACTTCAGGGCGGCGCGCGAGCGCGGGGAGCTCGAACTGGTGGAGCTGGACGAGGCGATGTTCATGTGGGGGCTGACCGCCGCCGTCCACCGGCTGCCGTTCATGCCGGTGCGGGCGGGGCTCGGCTCGGACGTGATGACGGTCAATCCGGGGCTGCGGACGGTCACCTCGCCGTACGAGGACGGGGAGGAGCTGGTGGCGGTGCCCGCGCTGCGGCTGGACGCCGCGCTGGTGCACCTCAACCGGGCCGACGAACACGGCAACGGCCAGTACCTGGGCCCGGACCCGTACTTCGACGACCTGTTCTGCGAGGCGGCCGAAGCGGCGTACGTCTCCTGCGAGCGCCTCGTCGACAGCGCGGAGTTCGCGGCGGCGGGCGGTCCGCAGACGCTGCTGGTCAAGCGCCACTCGGTGACCGGCGTGATCGAGACCCCGAACGGCGCCCACTTCACCTCCTGCGCCCCCGACTACGGGCGCGACGAGGCGTTCCAGAGCGCGTACGCGAAGGCCGCCGCGGACCCGGGCGCGTGGCGGGAGTTCACCGCGCGCTTCCTGAGCGGGGACGAGGGCGCGTACCAGACGGCGGTGGCGGCGTTCGCGGAGGAGGGCACATGAGCACGGTCACCCGGGCCGAATACTGCGTGGTCGCCTGCGCGGAGGCGTGGCGCGGCGACGGCGAGGTCCTCGCCGCCCCGATGGGCGCCGTGCCGCGCGTCGGCGCCCAGCTGGCGCGGCGCACCTTCGCGCCCGACCTGCTGCTCACCGACGGCGAGGCGCTGCTGCTGGGCGCCGGGCCGGGGGTGGTGGAGGGCTGGCTGCCCTACCGCCAGCACCTCGCGCTGGTCACCGCGGGCAAGCGCCATGTGATGATGGGCGCCAGCCAGCTGGACCGGCACGGCAACCAGAACATCAGCTGCATCGGCGACTGGAAGCGGCCCCGGCGGCAGCTGCTGGGCGTGCGCGGCGCGCCCGTCAACACGCTGAACAACCCGACGAGTTACTGGGTGCCCCGGCACTCCCGGCGTGTCTTCGTCGAACGCGTCGACATGGTCTGCGGCGTCGGCTACGACCGGGCGGCCGCCGCCGGGCCCTCCGCCACCCGCTTCCACCGCATCCCGTGCGTCGTGACCGACCTCGCGGTCCTGGACTTCGCCACGCCCGACCGCACCATGCGGGTGCGCTCCCTGCACCCGGGGGTGAGCGCCGGTCAGGTGCGGGAGGCCACCGGCTTCCCGCTCGACATCGCGGACGACGTCCCGTACACCCGTGAGCCCACGGCGGCGGAGCTGCGGCTGATCCGGGAGGTCATCGACCCGGAGGGGCTGCGCGAGCGCGAGGTGCCCGCGTAATGGACACCCCGCTGACCGAACTCGTCGGGGTGCGCCATCCGATCGTGCAGACCGGCATGGGGTGGGTCGCCGGGCCGCGGCTGGTGTCCGCCACCGCCAACGCCGGTGCCCTCGGCATCCTGGCCTCCGCCACCATGACCCCGCACCAGCTGCGGTCGGCCGTACGGGAGGTCGGATCGCGCACCGACGCGCCCTTCGGCGTCAACCTCCGGGCGGACGCGGCGGACGCCGAGGAGCGGGTGCGGATCATTGTCGAGGAGGGGGTGCGGGTCGCGTCCTTCGCGCTCGCCCCCACGCGGGAGCTGATCGCCCGGCTGAAGGACGCGGGCGTGGTCGTCATCCCGTCCGTCGGGGCGCGGCGACACGCCGAGAAGGTCGCCGCCTGGGGCGCGGACGCGGTCGTGGTCCAGGGCGGCGAGGGCGGCGGTCACACCGGGAGCGTCGGCACCGCCGTGCTGCTGCCCCAGGTCGTGGACGCGGTCGACATCCCCGTCGTGGCGGCCGGCGGCTTCTTCGACGGGCGCGGGCTGGTGGCCGCGCTCGCGTACGGCGCCGCGGGGATCGCCATGGGCACCCGCTTTCTGCTCACCTCCGACAGCACGGTCCCGGACCCGGTCAAGGCCCGCTATCTCGCGGCGTCGGTCGCCGATGTCACCGTCACCACGGCGGTCGACGGGCTCCCCCACCGGATGCTGCGCAGCGAGCTGGTCGCGTCCCTGGAACGGTCCGGGCGCGTCGCGGCGCTGACGCGGGCGCTGCGACACGCCGCGGCCTTCCGGCGGCTGTCCGGGCTGAGCTGGGCGCGGATGGTGCGGGACGGGCTGGCGATGAAGCACGGCAAGGAGCTGACCTGGAGTCAGGTGCTGCTGGCCGCCAACACGCCGATGCTGCTGAAGGCGTCGATGGTGGACGGCCGCACGGACAGCGGGGTGATGGCCTCCGGGCAGGTCGCCGGGGTGATCGACGACCTGCCGTCGTGCGCGGAGCTGGTGGAGCGGGTGATGGCGGAGGCGGCGGAGGTCATGGGCCGCCTCACAGCCGCTCGATGATCGTCACGTTCGCCTGGTCGCCACCCTCACACATCGACCCCACCCCTCACGGCCCCCTCGCACCGCTCGGCCCCAGGGGGCCTCACCGGCTTCGGGCGCCTGCGCCGGACTCCGTCCGTCGGCCGTGTGGTTGCCGGCGCTCACAGCCGCTCGATGATCGTCGTATTCGCCTGTCCCCCACCCTCGCACATCGTCTGCAAGCCGTATCGCCCACCCGTGCGCTCCAGTTCGTGCAGCAGGGTGGTCATCAGCTTGGTGCCGGTCGCGCCGAGGGGGTGGCCGAGGGCGATGGCGCCGCCGTTGACGTTGACCTTCTCCGGGTCGGCGCCGGTCTCGCGCAGCCAGGCCAGCACCACGGGGGCGAAGGCCTCGTTGATCTCCACCAGGTCGATGTCGTCGATGGTCATGCCAGTCTTCTTCAGCGCGTGCGCCGTCGCCGGGATCGGCGCGGACAGCATCCGGATCGGGTCCTCGCCGCGCACCGAGAGGTGGTGGACGCGGGCGCGCGGCGTCAGGCCGTGTTCGCGGACCGCCCGCTCGGAGGCGATCAGCATCGCCGCGGCCCCGTCGGAGACCTGGGAGGACAGGGCGGCGGTGATCCGGCCGCCCTCCATGACCGGCTTGAGTCCGGCCATCTTCTCCAGGCTGGTGTCCCGGCGCGGCCCCTCGTCGGCGGTGACCTCCCCGTACGGCACGAGCTCGCGGCCGAAGCGGCCCTCGTCCAGGGCGCGGATCGCCCGCTGGTGCGAGCGCAGCGCGAACTCCTCCATCGCCTCGCGGGTGATGCCCCACTTCTCGGCGATCAGCTCGGCGCCGTAGAACTGGTTGACCGGCCGGTCGCCGTAGCGCGCCCGCCAGCCCTCCGAGCCCGCGTAGGGGCCCTCGGTCAGCCCGAGCGGCACCGTCGCCTGGCGGCTGGCGAAGGCGATGGGCACCATCGACATGTTCTGCACCCCGCCCGCGACCACCAGGTCCTGGGTGCCGGAGAGAACCGCCTGCGCCGCGAAGTGGATCGCCTGCTGCGAGGAGCCGCACTGCCGGTCGACGGTCACGCCCGGGACCTCCTCGGGCAGCCCGGCGGCCAGCCAGCAGGTGCGCGCGATGTCCCCGGCCTGCGGGCCGACGGTGTCCAGGCAGCCGAGGACCACGTCCTCGACGGCGGCGGGGTCGGCGCCCGAGCGCTCCATCAGGGCGCGCAGGGCGTGCGCGCCGAGGTCGGCCGGGTGGACGGACGCAAGTCCGCCGTTCCGCTTGCCGACGGGGGTCCGTACCGCTTCGACGATGTATGCCTCGGCCATGATCCCTCCTGTCCGGTGGTGTCCCGGTGGTCAGGCCCGCGGGGTGACGCCGTCCAGGACCATCGACAGGTACTGGCGGGCGATCTCCTCGGGGCTGTGCTGTCCGCCCGGCCGGTACCACGAGGCGGCGACCCAGACGGTGTCGCGCAGAAAGCGGTACGCAAGCCGGATGTCGAGGTCCGCGCGGAAGACCCCCTCGGCCACCCCGCGCTCGAGCGTGCCCAGCCACGCCTCCTCGAACTTCCGCTGCGAGACGGTGAGATAGCCGAAGCGGGGCTGGGCGGAGAGGTGCTTGGACTCCTTCTGGTAGATGGCGACCGCCGCCCGGTGCCGGTCGATCTCCCGGAAGGACTCGGTGACGAGCGCCTCGATGGTCTCCCTGGGGCCGAGCCCGGCGCCGAGCACGGCCTCGTAACCGGCCCACAGCTCGTCCAGGAAGGTGGAGAGGATCTCGTCGACCATCGCCTCCTTCGAGTCGAAGTGGTAGTACAGGCTGCCCGCGAGCATCCCCACCTCGTCGGCGATGCGGCGCACGGTGGTCGCGTTGTACCCGTGTGCGGCGAACACCTCCGCCGCCGTCGAGAGCAGTTCGCGGCGTCGCTGGGGGGACGGGGTCACGGTGGTCTTCTTGCTGTTCTCGCTCGTCTTCGGCACCTGTCCATTGTCACCGTCCCGCCTCTCCGGCCCCTCCGCCTCACGCGTGCTGGCTGCTGACGGACACCGTCTCGCCCGTCATGTACGAGGAGTAGCCGCTGGTCAGGAAGACGATGACGTTGGCGACCTCCCAGGGCTCGGCATACCGGCCGAACGCCTCCTTCTCTGTGAGCTCGGCGAGCAGTTCGGGGGTGGTCACCTTCACCAGGTGCGGATGCATGGCCAGGCTCGGTGAGACCGCGTTGACCCGTACGCCGTAGGCGGCGGCCTCGACGGCGGCGCAGCGGGTGAGCGCCATCACCCCGGCCTTGGCCGCCGCGTAGTGCGCCTGGCCGGCCTGGGCGCGCCAGCCGACGACGGAGGCGTTGTTGACGATGACGCCGCCGCGGCCGTCGGCCCTCATCCGGCGCAGCGCGGCGCGGGTGCAGCGGAAGGTGCCGCCCAGGGTGACGTCGATGACCTTGTGCCACTGCTCGTCGGTCATCTCGGTCAGCTCGGCGGCGCCGCCGAGCCCGGCGTTGTTGACGAGGGCGTCGAGGCGGCCGTGGGTCTCCTCGGCGAGGTCGAGGAGCGCGGCCACCTGGTCCTCGTCGGTCACGTCGCAGGCCGTCCCGGCGACCCGGTCCGCCCCGAACTCCCCGGCGAGCGCGGCGACGGTCTCCTTCAGCCGGCGGGCGTGGGCGTCGCCGATGACGACGCGGGCGCCCTCCTCCAGGAATCTGCGGGCGGTGGCGCCGCCGATGCCGCTGCCCGCCGCGGCCGTGATGACGGCCGTGCGGCCGGTGAGGAGGCCGTGGCCGGGGACATAGGGCGCTCGGTCGGCCTTGTTGCCCGCCTTGTTGTCCGTCACGGCGCCACGGTAACCTACCAAACACTTGTTAGGGAACCGGAAGGGAGGCGGGAGCCGCGGTGGATCTCGATCTGACCGAGCGGCAGCGGGAGTTCCGGGACGAGGCCCGGCGGTGGCTCGCGGCGCATGTGCCCGCCGAGCCGCTGCCCTCTCTGGAGACCGCCGAGGGCTTCGCCGCCCACCGGGCGTGGGAGCGCACGCTCGCCTCGGGCCGCTGGTCGGCGGTGAGCTGGCCCGAGGAGTACGGCGGGCGCGGCGCCTCGCTGTTCGAGTGGCTGCTGTTCGAGGAGGAGTACTACGCGGCGGGGGCGCCCGGCCGGGTCGGCCAGAACGGGATCAGCCTGCTGGCCCCCACGCTCTTCGAGCACGGCACACCGGAGCAGCGGTCCCGGGTGCTGCCGCCGCTGGCCCGCGGCGAGGTCGTCTGGGCACAGGCCTGGTCCGAGCCCGAGTCCGGCTCGGACCTCGCGTCCCTGCGCTCCACCGCCACGCGCACCGACGGCGGCTGGCTGCTGAACGGTCTGAAGACCTGGTCCTCGCGGGCCGCCTTCGCCGACGGCGCCTTCGGCCTCTTCCGCAGCGACCGGGACGCGTCGGCCCCTCATCGCGGGCTGACCTATCTGATGTTCCCGCTGCGCGCGCCGGGGGTGACCGTGCGCCCCATCGGGCGCCTCGACGGCAAGCCCGCCTTCGCCGAGCTCTTCCTCGACCAGGTCTTCGTGCCCGACGAGGACGTGATCGGCGAACCGGGCGAGGGCTGGCGGATCGCGATGAGCACGGCGGGCAACGAACGGGGGCTGACGCTGCGCAGCCCCGGGCGCTTCACGGCGGCCGCGCGCCACCTGACGGCGCTGTGGCGCGACCATCCGGCCACCGACAACTCGTCCGCGCTGCGCGACCGGGTGGCCGACGCGGTGATCCACGCCCGGGCGTACGAGCTGTTCGCGTACGCGGGCGCGTCCCGGCTGGCGGCCGGCGGCTCCCTGGGCGCCGAGTCGAGCCTCAACAAGGTCTTCTGGTCCGAGCTCGACATCGCCCTCCACGAAACGGCCCTGGACCTGCTCGGCCCCCATGGCGAACTCGCCGACTCCGCCCCCGACGCGCCCGCGCGCGGCGCCTGGGCCGACGGTTACACCTTCGCCCTGGCGGGCCCGGTGTACGCGGGCACCAACGAGATCCAGCGCGACATCATCGCCGAGCGGCTGCTCGGTCTGCCGAAGGGCCGCAGATGAGGCGGGGTCCCCTGCCGTCACGAGCGTGGAAGGGGCGGTACGGATGAGATTCCTGCTGGACCAGGAGCAGACGGAGTTCGGCCGCACCCTGGACCGGATGCTCTCCGCCGCCGGGACGGCGGAGGCGGTGCGGGCCTGGGCGCGCGGGGAGCGGGGGCCGGGCCGGGCGGTGTGGGGGCGGCTGGGCGAGGCGGGGGTGTTCGCGCTGGCCGTCCCGGAGGGCTACGAGGGCGCGGGACCGCTGCCGGTCGAGCTCGCCGTCGCGTATGTCGAGGCAGGCCGCCACGCGGTGCCGGGGCCGCTGGTGGAGACGGCCGCCGCGGCCGTCCTGCTCGCCGCGCTCGCGGAGCGCGGCGACGCGATCGCGGCGGGGAAGCACTGGCTGCCGCGGATCGCGGCCGGGCAGGCGGTGGTCACCGTCGCCGCCCCCGCGGGCGGTCCGTACGCGCTGGACGCGGACGCCGCCGACGCGGTGTTCGTCGTCGAGGGCGAACGGCTGTGGATGGGCGCGGGGCACGGGCCGGTGCAGCCCTCGCTGGACCCGGCCAGGCGGCTGGCCAGGCCGCTGGGCGGCGGCGAGGTGCTCGCGAGCGGCCCGGCCGTCGCGGCGGCGGCCGCGCGCGCCGCGGACTGGGCCGCCTTCGCGACGGCCGCGCAGGCGCTCGGCACCGGGCTGGCGCTGCTGGAGCGAACCGTCGCATACGTCAGACAGCGCACCCAGTTCGGGCGCGAGATCGGCTCGTTCCAGGCGGTCAAGCACCGGCTCGCGGATGTCCTGATCGCCCTGGAGTTCGCCCGGCCGCTGCTGCACGGGGCCGCGCTGGCGCTGGCCGACGGCGCCGACCGGGCCGCCGGGGCGGCGGTCGCGGCCGCCAAGGTGGCCGCGGGGGAGGCCGCGTACACGGCGGCCAGGACGGCGCTCCAGCTGCACGGCGCGATCGGCTACACGGACGAGTACGACCTGTCCCTGTGGATCCGCAAGGCCCGCGCGCTGCGCACCGCCTGGGGCTCCCCCTCCGTCTGCCGCGCCCGCGTCCTGGCGATGTGAGCAGTCCATCCCGGGCGGGCCCCGCCGGGAACGGTCAGCCGGTGCCACTTCGGCCGAAGGGTGCCGTCCGCCGCGCCGGGTGATCCATGCTGTGACGAGCTGCCCCCCACGGATCAGCGGCTCGACGAAGAACGAGGTATGTCCCCATGCACCGGACCCGGCCCACTTTGGAGAGCGTGGCGCTGCACGCGGGCGTCTCGCGCGCCACGGTGTCCCGTGTCGTCAACGGCTCCACCCGGGTCGGCGAGGACGCCCGCGAGGCGGTGCAACGCGCCATCCGTGAGCTGGGATACGTCCCCAACCAGGCCGCCCGCAGCCTGGTCACACAGCGCACCGACTCCTTCGCCCTCGTGCTGCCCGAGGAGCCGGGCCGGGTGTTCTCCGACGACCAGTTCTTCCCGGGCGTGGTGCGCGGGGTGAGCCAGCGGCTGGGGGAGGCCGACAAGCAGCTGGTGCTGATGATGGCCCGCTCCTCCGCCGGCCGGGAGCGCATCGAGCGGTTCGCCCTGGGGCGCCATGTCGACGGGGTGATGGTCGCCTCCGTGCACGGAGCCGACCCGCTGCCCGTCGGCCTCGCCCGCATGGGCATCCCGGTGGTCTCCAACGAGCGGCTGCTCGGCCCGGTGTCCCTGCCGTACGTGGGCGTGGACAACGCCGGGGGCGCGGCCGCCGCCGTGCGCCATCTGGCGCACTCCGGGCGCACCGGGATCGCCACCGTCGCGGGCCCGCAGGACATGGTCGCCGGGATCGACCGGCTGGCCGGCTACCGGGCGGCACTGGCCGAGGCGCGGCTGTCCGGGGCCGTCGCCTTCGGCGACTTCACCCAGGAGTCGGGGGTGGTCGCGATGCGCGAGCTGCTGCGCGAAGACCCCGGCCTCGACGCCGTGTTCGTTGCCTCCGACCTGATGGCGGTGGGGGTGCTGCGGGCGCTGCGGCAGGCCGGCCGCCGGGTCCCGGACGATGTCGCCCTGGTCGGCTTCGACGACATCGAGACCGCCCGCTACACCGAGCCGCCGCTGACCACGGTCCGCCAGCCCATCACGCAGATCGGCCGGCAGCTGGCCCACCAGCTGCTGCGCCTGGCCTCCGGCGAGCAGATCGAACCCTCACTCGTGCTGCCGACCGAGTTGGTCCTCCGCGAGACGGCCTGAGGCGGCGGCCGTATCGGCGGCTCGGCCGTAGGGCATTCGCCAAGTCCGCGGCATTCATGCCACTTTCGGACCCCGGCGCGGCTCGCGCGAGGGACACCGTCGTGCGCGGCGCACCCTCGGAGAACCTGCAATAAAGCTAGAATCGGCTGGTCGGCCGAGACGTGGGACCGTCGGAGGGACGGCTGTGGAGTTCGGTCTGCTGGGCAGCGTCGAGGCGTACGCCGAGGGGCGGCCCCTCGATCTGGGTCACGCCCGCCAGCGCTGTGTGCTGGCGGCTCTGCTGGTCGACGTCGGCCGGCCGGTCACGGTCGAGCAGCTCATCGACCGCGTCTGGGCCGAGCGCCCTCCGCGCCGGGCGCGGGACACCCTCTACGGCTATCTCTCCCGGCTGCGGCAGATCCTGACCGCGGCCGAGGACAAGAGCGCCGAGGGCGTGGAGATCACGCGGGGGTCCGGCGGCTATCTGATCGGCGTCGCGGCGACGGATGTGGATCTGCACCGCTTCCGCGATCTGGTCACCCGGGCCCGCGCCTGCGAGCAGGACGACCACACGGCCGTCCGGTTCGGGCAGGCGCTCGCGCTCTGGCGGGGCGATGCCTTCGCCGGGCTGGACACACCGTGGATCAACACCCTCCGGCTCACCCTCGGCCGGGAGCGACTCGCGGCCGAACTCGACCTCGACGACGTCCGGTTGCGCCTCGGCCGCCACTCCGAGCTGGTGGCCGCGGTGTCCGCCCGGGCCGCCGCGCATCCGCTGGACGAGCGGGTGGCCGGCCAGTTCATGCTCGCGCTGTACCGGTGCGGCCGCCCGGCGGAGGCGCTCGACCACTACCAGCGCACCCGGCAGCGGCTGGTGGAGGAGCTCGGCTGTGACCCGGGCCCCGCGCTGCGCACGCTGCACCAGCGCATCCTGGCCGCCGATCCGGAGCTGGCCGACCCCGCCGGGCCACACGGTCCGGCGCCCGTCCCCGAAGTTCACGTCCCCGAGGTGCCCGCTCCCGCGGCGCCGGGCCCTCGCCCGGGCGGCCGACTGGTGGGCCGCGCGGCGGAGTTGGCCGTCATCGACCGGGCGATCGAGGACACCGGGGCCGATGTGCCGCGCGTGGTGGAGATCGTCGGTGAACCGGGCATCGGCAAGACACGGCTGCTGGGCGAGTTCGGCGAGCGCGCGCGGCGGCGGGGGTTCACGGTGCTGTCCGGGCGCGGCGCCGAGTTCACCCAGGCGCCGTACGGGGTGATCCTGGACGCGCTGGAGGACCACTGGGCCGCGGCGGACGCGTCCGGGACACCGTACGGCGCACCGGCGCCCGACGCGCCCGGCCCGCTCGGCGCGGTGTTCGCGGCCCGCGCCCCGCTGCGCCCGGCCGGAGCGGAACCGGCGGCGGCCGGGGCACGGGTGACCGAGCGGCACGGGTTCCACCGGGCCGTACGGGCCTCGCTGGAGGGCTTGAGTTCCGAGGCCGGGCTGGTGCTCGCCCTGGACGATCTGCACTGGGCCGATGAGGACTCGGTCGAGTTGATCGGCCATCTGTTACGGCACCCGCCCAGAACGCGGCTGCTGCTGGCGCTCGCCTACCGGCCCCGGCAGGCCCCGCCCCGGCTGCCCGCGGCGCTGGCCAGGGCCGGGGTGCTCGACCGGGTGGCCGGGATCCGGCTGGGGCCGCTGTCCGCGGCGGAGTCCGCAGAGCTGTGCGGCCCGGAGATGAACCGCCGCCGTCAGCGGGAGCTGTACGAGGCCAGCGGCGGCAACCCCTTCTATCTGGAGGCCCTGGCCAGGAGGCGGGAGCGGGTGGCGGCGGGCCCGGGGGCGGCCCCGGCCGTCGCCGAGGAGCCGGAGCGGTCCCTGAGCGCCACGCTCCTGGAGGAGCTGGAGGGGGTGTCGGCCGGGGCACGGATGTCCGCGCAGGCGGCCGCCGTGCTCGGGGACTCCTTCGAGACCGACCTGGTGGCGATCGTCGCCGAGGCCGACGAGGCGCATGTCCTGGCGGCCGTGGACGAGCTCGCCGAGCGGGATCTGATACGGCAGGGAGGCGTCCCGCGGCGGTTCGCCTTCCGCCATCCGCTGGTGCGCGCCGCCGTCTACCACGGTGCGGGCGTCGGCTGGCGGATCGAGGCCCACGCCCGGGCCGCGCGCGGGCTGGCCTCGCGCGGCGCGCCCCTGGCCGCGCGGGCACCGCATGTGCAGCAGTCGGCCCGCGTGGGCGACGTACAGGCGGCGGAGGTCCTCGTCGAGGCGGCCGACGACATCCTCGCGGTCGCCCCGCTGACCGCCGCCGGGTGGATCGGCAACGCCCTGCGACTGCTCGGTGAGCGCCCCGGCCGGGCGCGTCCGGAGTGGCTGCTGAAGCAGGCCGACGCGCTCAGCGTGGCGGGCCATCTGCGGGAGAGCCGGGACATCCTGCGCACGGCCGCGTCCCTGCTGCCCGCCGAGGCCCGGGATCTGTCCGCCCAGGTGGCCGGGTCCCGGGCCACGGTGGAATGGCAGCTCGGCCGGTACCAGCAGGCGATCTCGCTGCTGACGCGCGAGTTGCGGAACGCCGACGGCCGCTCCCGCCGGGTCACGGCGGGCCTGGAGCTGGGTGTCGCAGCCGTGGCGCTGCGCACCGCCGACATCACCACGGCCGTCGACTGGGGCGAGCGCGCGCTGCGTACGCTGGCGGAGGACGGCGCGCCGATCCGGGTCACCACGGCCCGCGGGATGCTCGCCCTGGCCCACACGGCGGCCGGGGACACCGCGCGGGCCGACCACCACCTCGCCGAGGCGCTCGCGGCCATCGACGACACCGGTGACCACCAGTTGGCCGAGCATGTGCACATCCTGGCCGTCATCGGCTGGACGGAGATGTTCCGCGGGCGCCACACGTCCGCGCTGCGCCACCTGGACCGGGGCCTGGAGCTGTCCCGCGGCACCGGCCGGACCGCCCTGCTCGCCGACCTGTTCGCGGCCCGGGCCTATGTGCTGCTGGACCTCGGCCGGCTGGACGCGGCGGCGGCCGACGCCGAGGACGCGCTGGACGCGGCGGCCCTCACCGGCAGCCGGGAGCCCCGCTCCCTGGCCGACGTGGTCAACGCCGCGGTCTCGCTGTGGCGGGGCGACTTCGCGGGGGCTCTGAAGATCTGCGAGGAGTCGCTGTCGCAGGACGAGACCGAACCGGGCTTCAACCGGGCCGCGATCACCGGGATGCTCGGCCGGGCGCTGCTGGCCGGCGGCGATCCGGACGGTTGCGTCCGCTCGGTGACCGAGGCGGGCGACGGCCCGGAGCTGCTCAGGTTCGAGTCCCCCGCGCGCCCGCTGTGGTTCCGGGTGCTGACCACCGCGGAGCTGGCGCGCGGCGACGTGCCGGCCGCCGAGCGGTGGGCCCGCCGCGCGGCCGCCGCCGTGGCCCCCGACGGCCCGGCCGGAGAGCGCGGCTTCGCGCTGCTGGCCGAGGCCCAGGTGCGGCTGGCCGGCGACGACGCGGGGGCCGCCCGGGCCGCCCTCGAGGCCGCCGCGTCGTTCGACGCGGCCCGGATGCCGCTGTACGAGGCCGAGGCCCGCGTCACGGCCGGTACGGCGCTGGCCGCGCTCGCCCGCCGCGGCGAGGCGCTCTCCGAGTACGGGCGGGCCAAGGAGCTGTCGAGCGCCTCCGGGGCGTCCGCGCTGTTCGGCCTGGCCGACGACGCGTACCGCCGTACCGCCGCGCAGGTCGGGCCGCACCCGCCCCGAGGTCAGTCCCCCGCGTAGCGGGGCAGCAGGGCCTGGAAGTCGCGCTCGAAGGCGTCGTAGCGGTGGCGCAGGCCGGCGCCCGGCCAGTCGGGGGGCAGCAGCCGGGCGGGCAGCACGGGGTCGGTGAGCAGATGGCGGAGGGCCGCGGCCGCGACGGTGAACCGCTCGGCCGGGCCGTCCGCCCCGTCCAGGGCCGCCGCCAGCAGCCGGGCCCGCGCGGCCCAGCCGTCCAGGTTCCACAGCCGGGCCGCGAGCCGGACCGGGTCGCCCTCGGGCTCGCCGGTCAGCCAGGCGCACTGCTCGGCGGCGACGGACGGGCGCGGCCGTACGAGGTTGGCGGGGCGCAGCCAGGTGCCCTCGCGCAGCTCGGCCAGGCGCAGGGCGGCCATGGCCTGGCGCAGCGCGGCCCGCTCGGGCGCGGCGCGGCGGTCGGTGGTGACGACCGCGATCTCCCAGCCGCCGTCCCAGCTCCGGGTGCGGGGGGCTCGGCTGTCGTCCTGCCGGGCCTGGCGGGCCAGGAGGCGGTCGGTGAGCCGGTAGGCGCCGCCGCGCTGCTCCAGGTCGCCGGCGGCGACCATGCGGGTGAGCGCGACCCGGATGGTTCCCTCCGCGGTGCCGAACAGCGCGCCGACACGGACCAGGGCGCGGGCGGGCAGCTGCGGCGGGTGGTGGCCGAGCAGGGTGCTGAGCACGATCGAGCGGGCGGTCAGCGGGCGCAGCGCGAGGGCCCCGGGGGCGCCGGGGGCGCCGTCTGGGTCAGTGGCGCCAGGTACGGACCTGTCACGGGTTTCACGGGGTTCGCTGGTGCCACGGGTGTCGTCCATATGTGCTCGGAACCCTATCCATTACAGTTCTTTGTCGCGCATGATGGAAGTGTAAGAGAGCAAGGCCGCCGCGCACGAGGAGACGCCATGGGTGCCACGCATGAAGTCCTCAACCAGGCTCCGCCGCTGACCGGCTTCAGCACGGCCGACGACCCCGCGCTGCTGGAGACCCTGCGGCGGGACGGAGCGGCCTGGGCCGAACCGGAGGTGCGGGAGCTGGGCGCCCTGGCCGGGTCCGCCGAGGTGCAGGACTGGGCGCGGATGGCCGAGGAGCACCCTCCGGTGCTGCACACCCATGACCGGTACGGCCACCGCGTCGACGAGGTCGAGTACCACCCCGCGTACCACCGGCTGATGGCCGCCGCCGTGGACAGCGGGCAGCACGCCGCCGCCTGGAGCGAGAGCCGCCCTGGGGCCCATCTGGCGCGCGCGGCCAAGTTCTACGTCTTCGCGCAGGCCGAGCCGGGCCATGGCTGCCCCGTCTCCATGACGTACGCCGCGGTCCCGGCGCTGCGCGCCGAGCCGCAGCTCGCGGCCGCGTACGAGCCGCTGCTCGCCTCTCGCGTCTACGACTTCGGGCTGCGCCCGCCGCTGGGCAAGCGGGGGCTGATCGCCGGGATGTCGATGACGGAGAAGCAGGGCGGCTCGGACGTGCGCGCCAACACCACCCGGGCCCTCCCCCAGGCCGACGGCAGCTATCTGCTGACCGGTCACAAGTGGTTCACCTCCGCGCCGATGAGCGACGTCTTCCTCACCCTCGCCCAGGCCGACGAGGGCCTGACCTGCTTCCTGGTGCCGCGCGTGCTGCCCGACGGGACGCGCAACGCGATGCGTCTTCAGCGGCTCAAGAACAAGCTCGGCAACCGCTCCAACGCCTCCTCCGAGGTCGAGTACGACGGCACGGTGGCCTGGCGGGTCGGCGAGCCGGGCCGCGGGGTGCGCACGATCGTCGAGATGGTCAATGTGACCCGGCTGGACTGTGTGATCGGCTCGGCCGCCGGTATGCGGGCCGGGCTCCGGCAGGCGCTGCACCACACCGAGCACCGGCGGGCGTTCGGCGCGGAGCTGATCGACCAGCCGCTGATGCGCAATGTGCTGGCCGACCTGGCCGTCGAGTCGGAGGCCGCCACCACGCTCGCGATGCGGCTGGCGGCGGCCCTGGACCGGGCTCAGGCCGGGGACGAGGCGGAGGCGGCGCTGCGCCGGCTGGGGCTGGCGGTGAGCAAGTACTGGGTGTGCAAGCGCGGCTCCGCACACGCGGCCGAGGCACTGGAGTGCCTGGGCGGCAACGGCTATGTGGAGGACTCCGGCATGCCGCGGCTGTACCGGGAGGCGCCGCTGCTGTCGATCTGGGAGGGCTCGGGCAATGTCGCGGCCCTCGACGTGCTGCGCGCGCTGGGCCGGGAGACGGGCGCGCTGGATGCCTTCCTGGCCGAGGTGGACGCCGCCGCCGGGGCCGACGCGCGGCTGGACGCGGCCGTCGCCCACCTCCGCGGCCTGCTGCCGCAGCTCGCCGACCCGCAGCGGGCCCAGCTGCTCGCCCGCCGCCTCGCCGAGCAGATGACGCTGGTCCTCCAGGGCAGCCTGCTGGTGCGGCACAGCCACCCGGCGGTGGCGGACGCCTTCTGCGCCTCGCGGCTCGACGGGGACTGGGGGCACGCCTTCGGCACCCTGCCGCCCGGCGTGGACACCGGCCCCATCCTGGACCGGGCGCGGCTCAAGGACGCGCGCTGAGAGCGATCGCCGCCCAAGAGGGTGTTTTCCGCGTGATTCACCTATTCGAGGGAATCTATGCGGGCATACGGCTGCAACGGGTCGGATCAGCCGAAGATCTGCGTCGTGAACCGATGGCAACGCACATGGCGTTCAGGGATTCTCGCCACGGCCCTGGTGCTCGCCTCGATCTGGGCGGGCTCGGTAGCAGGCGCGGACGGGACTGACGGGGCTGACGGGGCCGACGACCCGGCCGACGGCCCGCGGGTGGGGCTCCATCTCGAGGTCAAGGTGCGCATTCCGGGTGTTGACCTGATCTGGCCGGGGTGGTGGTGTCCGACGCCGACCCCCACCCCCACCAAGACCCCGACGCCCACCCCCACGGACACCCCCACACCGACCCCCACCCCGACGCAGACGTCGACGCCGCCTCAGACGCCGACGCCCACCCCCACGCAGACGACCGCGCCCACGCCGACGCACCGCCCCACCCACACCCCGGCGCCCACCCCGCCCGGGAAGCCGGCGGCGCCGTCTTCGGCCGCGCCGCTCCCCGCGCGCCCCGCGCCCCCGTCACCGTCCCGGCCGGCCCCCAAGAAGCCGCCCAGGACGGCGACGCCCAGCTCTCCGGCGCCGACCGGGCCCCCTCACAGCGCGGAGCTGCGCGCGTACCGCCCGCCCGCGCCCCGGCAGCAGGGCGGCGGCATCTCGCTGGTCACCTTCACCCTGCTGATCACCGCGCCCGCGGTGCTCGCGGCCGCCACCCTGCGCCCCCGCTCCCGCTCGCGCTCCGCGTCGCGCGGCGGCGGGCGGCGCGGCTGACGCCGACGCCGACGACCTGACGGAGGTTGCCCATGCCCGAATGGCTGATTCTGACTCTCTTGACGGCGGGGGTCTGTTCGCTCGTCGTGGCCGTCACCCTGCTCAACCAGCGCCGGGTCGCCGAGGACGACGACCCCTCCGAGACCCCCGATGTCATCGAGTACATGACCATGATGATCGGCGTGGTCTACGCCATCGTGCTGGGCCTGGCCATCGCCGGGGCCTGGGAGGCGAGAGGCGCCGCGCAGGACGGGGTGCGCACCGAGGCCCAGGCGCTGCACGAGGTGAGCGAGCGCGCGAGCGGCTACCCCGCGCCGGTGCGCGACCGCATCCGCGCGGACGCCAAGGCGTACGCGGACCATGTGGCGTCCAAGGAGTGGCGGGTGATGATCGACAAGGGCGAGCTCACCGACCGCGGCGCCGTGCTGCTGGCGGAGCTGCGGCGCGATGTCACCGACTACACGCCGCGCACCGAGCGGGAGTGGCACATCTACCAGCCGCTGGTGGACCAGGTCGCCGCGGTGGACGCCGCCCGCCAGGCGCGGGCGGCGAACGCCGGGCCGACGATGCCCAGAATGGTCTGGCTGGGGCTGCTCGTCGGCGCGGCGCTGGCGATCGGGCTGCTGTTCACGCTTCAGATCCGCCGTACGCCGCGCGAGCTGGCGATGGCGGCGATGTTCAGCGCGCTGATCGTCTTTCTGCTCTTCCTCGTCTGGGACTTCGACGCGCCCTTCGGCCGGTCGGTCGGGGACATGGCCGAGCCGTTCAAGGACCTGTTTCCCAGCTGACGGGAAGGTGCTTGAGGCCGTTCTGGAAGTTGGAGGTGAGCCGCACCGGCTCGCCTGCCCGGCGCAGTCCGGGCAGGCGGGTCAGGACGTTGCGCAGCATCGCCCGCATCTGGAACCGGGCGAGGTGCGCGCCCAGGCAGAAGTGCGGGCCGTGGCCGAAGCTGACGTGGTCGTTGGGGCTGCGGGTGATGTCGAAGCGGTCGGGGTCGGCGAAGACCGTCTCGTCACGGTTGGCGGACGCGTGATAGACGACGACCTTGTCGCCGCGCCGGATGCGCTGCCCGCCCAGCTCCACCTCGCGGGTCGCGGTGCGGCGGAAGTCGATGACGGGCGGCCAGAAGCGCAGCATCTCCTCGACGGCGGAGTCGGTCAGCTCCGGACGGGCCAGCAGGAGTTCATGGCTCTCGGGGTGGTCCAGCAGGGTCAGCAGCCCGCCGGGGATGCCGTTGCGCAGGGTTTCGTTCCCGGCCACGGCGAAGAGGAAGAACATGTTCTCGAACTCCTCCCGGCTCAGGCCGCCCTCCCGCAGCCGCGCCATCACGGTGCCGGGCCGGGGCCGTTCGGCCAGGGCGTGGGCGTAGGCGAACATGTCCGCGAGGGCCTCGCGGGAGCGCGGGTTCATCGGCCGCCCGTCCGGGCGGACCAGTGACCGCGGCCGGTGGGCGAGCGCGGCGCGCCCCATCGGGCTGAGCGGCGCGGCCTCGGCGGTCCTCGACGCGGCGTATTCGGTGTCCTGGTAGCCGATGACCCGGCTCGCCCAGTCGAACAGCAGCCGCCGGTCGCTCTCGGGCACCCCCATGACATGGGCCAGGGTCCACACCGGCAGATCCGCCGCGAGCTCCACGAAGTCCGTCCCGCCCCGCGGCGCCACGGCCTCGACGAGCGCCCGCGCGCGTGCCTCGATGACGGCCTGGAGTTCGCGCACCGCGCGCGGGGTGAAGGCCGCCGCGACGACCCGCCGCGTCCGGGAGTGGTCCGGCGGGTCCTGGTTGAGCATCATCGCCCGTACGAACTCCAGGTCGGCGGGCGTGTCCGGGTCGCGGATCTGGGTGGCTCCCAGATGGGAGGAGAACACGTCCGGCGTCCGCAGCACCTGTTTGACGTCGGCGTGCCGGAAGACCGCCCAGAAGCCGGGGCCCGCGGGCCACGCCCCGACCGCGGGTTCCTCGATCCAGCAGACGGGGCGGGTGGCGCGCGCCTGTGCGAAGAGCGCGTACGGGACACCGGCGGCGTAGGTCTCGGGAAGGAACACCGCGTCAGGGTTCACAGCCGTGACCGTACGGCGCCACCCGCCGGTGCCGTCAAGACGGGCGCGTACGCGGCGCCGGCGGGTCAGGACACCGGCACCGGCAGCACCCGGCGCAGCGGGTCCTCCGGCAGCAGCCCGTGGCGCTTCCACTCCCTGGGATAGCCGACGGAGACCTCCTGGAAGCGCACCCCGTCCTCCACCGTGGTCCTGGGAATGTGCAGATGTCCGTAGACCACGGTCTCGGCCCGGAACCGCACATGCCAGTCGGCGCTGAGCTCGGTGCCGCACCACAGGGCGAAGTCGGGATAGCGCAGCACCTTGGTGGGGAGCCGGGTCATCGGCCAGTGGTTGATCAGCACGGTCCGCAGCCCGGGGTCGCAGGCCGCCAGCCGCGCCTCGGTCTCCTTGACCCGGGCCCGGCACCACGCGTCCAGGGTGGCGTACGGCTCCGGGTGGAGGAAGTGCTCGTCGGTGCACACGACCCCCGCCTCGTGCGCATGGGCGAGGGCCGCCTCCTTGGTCTCCAGGCCCTCGAGTCGGAACGAATAGTCGTAGAGCAGAAACAGCGGGGCGATGGTCAGCGGCCCGCCGATGCCCTCCCACAGCGGGTAGGGGTCCTCGGGGGTGGCGATGCCCTTCGCCCGGCACATGTCGACCAGCGCCTGGTAGCGCCGTACGCCGCGCTCCTTCACCGGGTCCTTGGGGTGCGTCCACAGCTCGTGGTTGCCGGGCGACCAGATGACCTTGGCGAACCGCTCGCTGAGCAGCCCCAGCGCCCACTCGATGTCGGCGAACAGCTCGCCGACATCCCCGGCGACGATCAGCCAGTCGTCGTCGGAGCCCGGCCGCAGCCGCTCCACGATCTCCCGGTTCTCCTGGTAGGCCACATGCAGATCACTGATGGCGAGAAGCTCGCCGCGGTGCGTTCCGCCCATCGATTCTCCTGTCATACGGTGCCGGTCATGGTGGGTCGCGGCGCGTGGACGCCGCGGCCCGGGCCGGTTGATCACCTACCCGTCCCTGGCGCTAGCCTCGCAGATGTGGTGGACAAACTCCCCGCGTCCTTCGAACGCGGCACGGACGGCCCGAAAGTCATCGTGGTCGGAGTGGACGGCTCCGAATCCTCCTGGCGCGCCGCGGCGTACGCGGCGGGGCTGGCCCGGCGGCAGCACGCCCTGCTCGCCGTGGTCTATGTGCAGCCGGTGCTGGCGGCGGGCGCGGCGCTGGGGGCCTCGGTGGCCCAGACCACCGAGGCGGTCGCCGAGGAGCTGATCCAGGAGATCCGTGAGGCCACGGAGCGGCTGCGCGGGGTCTTCGAGGTGCGCTGGGAGTTCCACACCTTCCGCGGCGACCCGTACAGCGGCCTGGTGCAGGCGGCCGACGAGCTCAAGGCCGACGCCGTGGTGGTGGGCGCGTCCGAGCAGGCGGGGCACCGTCTCATCGGCTCGGTGGCGGTCCGGCTGGTCAAGGCCGGGCGCTGGCCGGTGACGGTGGTGCCCTGACCGGGGCGGCCGGACGGCCGGTCGCACGTCAGTGCGATCGACCGTGCCCACTGGGCCTCAGGAGTCGGTGTCCTCGATACGGAAGCCGATCTTCAGCCCCACCTGGTAGTGCGCGATCCGCCCTTGTTCCATGTGTCCGCGAATCTCGGTGACTTCGAACCAGTCAAGCCCACGCAGGGTCTTCGACGCCCGGTCGATGCCGTTCGAGATGGCGGCGTCGATGCCGTCCCCCGACGAACCGACGACCTCGACAACGCGGTATGTGTGGTTGGACATGGTCCTTCCCCTCACCGTGGAGCTGCCCCTCCCACCGTGCATCACACCGCCCCCGTCCGCGACTCGATGACGCGCGGGGGCCACGGGCCGCGTCCCTGGCCATCAGGCCCTGTTGCTGCGAACATGGGCTTTCTGATCAGCAGTTGGGGCAGGGAGTCGCGCGGGTGACGCGATCACGTCGCGGCGGCGGTATCGACAGCACACGGGGGATCGGGGGATCTCATGACGGAGCCGGCAGGCCCGGACGGCCAGCGGCCACCAGAGGGCCCGTCGCCACAGGGCGGCGCGTACGGTCCACCTCCACCACAGGGCGGCACGTTCGGCCCGCCCCCGGGCGCCTTCGGGCCTCCGCCGGAACCCCCGTACGCGCCCCCGCAGGGCACGCCGTACCCACCACCCCCGCAGCACTCCCCCTACGGACCGCCGCAGGCCTCACCGTACTGGCCCCCGCCGCCCCCACCGCCACCTCCGGGGCCGCACGGCGGAGCGCGGCGGCTGCTGCCCTCGGGGCGGCGCGGGCGCTTCCTGCTGTTCGGCGGGGCCGGAGCGCTGATCCTGGCGCTGGTGGCCGGGCTGCTGGTCTGGAACAACGCCTCGGAGTCGGGATCGGATGAGCCGCAGGCGAAGCGGAACGTGCCAAAGCTGAACCTGGCGCCGTTCCGGCAGGCGGTCGACAATCTTCTGCTGGCCCCCGGCCTGCGGTACGAGGAATCCTCGGCAGCCGACACCATGAAGCGCGACGTCACCGTCACCGCCTCCGGCAGCCGCTTCGGCACCATGGGCCACGGCCAGAAGTCGCTCGACCGCGAGATCCTGAACGTGGGCGGCAAGACCTTCACCCGCTGGCGGGTGGACCCCGCGCCCGGCAAGGACGCCAAGCCCGGCAAGGAGGCTCCCGGCACATGGGACGCCGGGTACGGGAGCAGCATCGACTCGGCGAAGGAAGTGGTCGAGCACCGGCCGTCCCCGGCCGCGCTGGCGACTCAGCTCTCCCGGGCCCTGGACGCCTTGGAGGGCACTCCGGCCCCGAGCAAGTCGGCTCGGCCGCCCCGCACGGTGCACGGCACACCGGCCCTCGCGGTGGACACCTCCGCGGGCCGGCTGCTCGTCACCGCGAAGAAGCCGCACCGCGTGCTGCGCCTGGAGACCTACGCCCCGTCCCGGCCGGGGGAACCCTCACCGAGCGGCACTGCCGGCAGGGTGAGCCTGACCGCGGCCAAGGATTCCCCCGAGGTGACGGACGGTCCTCTCGAAGGCAGTGATTCCCAGGGCATGGACCTGGACCCGGTCACCGGGGACGCCGTCGACCCGATGCTCGACACCCTGGAGAAGCGGACCAAGGAACTCAACAAAGCCACCGACAGCGGCATCTCCCTCACACTCAGCGGCTCGGGGTCGGTCAAGTGCGGCTCCGGGGGCTGCACCGCCGGCCAGAGCTTCACCGGACAGATCACCACCAGCGCGAGGAGCCGCCTGACGGACGGCAAGGTCACCGCCGTCATGAACGCCTCCTTCACCATCGACGGAAAGTCCGCCGGCGGGTGCACGAGCCGGCAGGGCACCTTCTCCCTCAGCGGCACCAGCGTCTCGGGCAACCTGTCCTGCTCCAACGCGGGCGCCGGCCCGACCTTCGCCTCGATCGAGGCACAGAAGAAGGCGGAGGCCCGGGCCCGCTCCCGGGCCAACGGCGGCCGACCGGTCCAGTACCGCATCCCGTACACCGCCAGCACCCTGGTCACCGCCCGCGCGCTGGCGACGCTCGAGGTGAAGCGGCTCGTGGACAGGGTGAAGCAGGAGCGGAACAGCGCGAACTGCGCCAGGCCGCACAGTTTCGCCACCGGCAACCGGGCGCTCCTCACCGACGGCACCCGCCGCCCCGGCGAGGACATCCGCCCCGGTGATCGGGTGACGGCCGACAAACCCCGTAACAGCAACTGCAATCCGATCACACGTGAGTGGTCCGACGACATCGCCAAGTACCTGGGCTACAGAAACACCGGGAAGAAATCCGCCGCAGGACCCATGATCTGGGAGCACAAGAAGCCAGGGCGAACACTTCCGCGCTACATCACCTGGGACCGGAACGGACACAAGGGAGGAATTTTCAAGGGCGCCAACTTCAAAAATCCCTTCCAGTCCACCAAGGACTCGGCCCGGGACGGCACCTACGATTTGGATGTCGGACCCAATGGAGAGATACGAGGCCTCAAGTGGATCGCGAAGTAGTCACCGAGCTGGTTGCCGGCCCTCGTGACGAAAACGTGCGAGACGCGCTGGACGAAGCCGAAGGCTGGGGTTCTTACGCCGCGGAGTTGCGTGGAGTGCTCGGGGCCGTGATCGAGGCGAGCGGCGCCGACACTCTCGAGGTCAGCGAGTTGTTCGTCGGCCAGCCGCTGCCCGACGAGCTCTCCGCGCTCCGCAACGGGCTGGAGATCAGCCCGCGGGAGGCTGTGGACCTTGCCGTGGGCATGGCGGCCGGTCGCGGTCCCTACTGTCGGCTGACCAGCACGGATCAGCTGCGCATCGAATCGGGATGGAATGGTTTCGTACATCTCCTTATGACGCCGGAAATGGCCGGCCGGATGGCGGGCCTGCACGGCGACGACGTGAGTCTCGAATGGCGCACCGCTCCACCGGAACCCGCGGACGGGTCACGGCTCGTCGACAGGCCGGCCGATGCGGAATTCTGGGCATCCGTACGAACGGCCACCGCGGAGCTGACCCTGCTGTGCGAGCGCTGGGCGCACGGCGCATACGGCTACCGATGGTTCCGGGTGACCTCTGAAAACTCCACCGAGGTGGCCGAAGCCGTCCGCCCTCGCTCACTGCTGTGTGTCGTGTCCGACCCCGAATTGCGGCTCGACGCGGATCTGCTGGACGACGACTTCACGGCCTTCAAGGCTCCATTGACGCCCGGAGAGTTGACCTACCGTTCCTATCCGGGTGGCGCGGATTCTCTCGCCGAAATCACCGACGAGGGCTTCACGTTCATGCTCAAGGATTCCGCCATGGAGAACTGGCGCGCCGTCGTGCCGGACTCCGACGGAGTGGTCAGAGCGCGATGGGAGGATTTCAGGGAAGAGGACGGGTAGCCGTACCCCCTCAGCCCCCTTCAGCCGCTCGGAGCCGCATGTCCCACCAGCGGTGCCGTCTCCATGCCGACGTCGTGGCGCAGACCGTGCAGGAACTCCTCGATCGTCTCCGCGGAGGTGCGCCGAGGCTGCCACCCCAGTTCGTCGCGGGCGCGGCCGGCGTCCATCAGCGGCAGCCGCAGCGCGGCGTCGAACAGCTGGGGCGCGGCGGGGAGCAGGCGGAGGTGCCAGGCGGCGGCCAGTGCCGAGCGGGCGGCGACCCGCGGCGTCCGGACCACCCTGGCGCCCACCATCTCGGCGAGCACCCGCGCGTCGAGCGGAGGTTCGGCGGCCAGGTTGAAGGCGCCGCGCACATCCCGGCCGATCGCGAGCCGGTAGGCCTCGGCCGCGTCGTCGGTGTGCAGGGCCTGGAGCAGCAGGCCGCGGATGTCGGGCACCACCGGCAGCAGGGCGGGGCGCACCAGCCGACGGGGCAGGAACGGGCCCAGGAACAGGCGGCGCTGCTCGGCCGCGGACTGCTCCTTGAAGAGGAAGGCGGGGCGCATCCGCACCACCCTCACCTGCGGATGCTCGCCCTCGTAGGCGTCCAGCACCCGCTCCAGGTATGCCTTTTCGCGGCAGTACGCGGCCTCGGGCCAGCCGTGGGTGGGCCAGGACTCGTCCACCCGGCGGTCCTGGGGGCCGGGCGAGTACGCCCCCACGGAGGACGCGTGGACCAGCACCGGCACCTCCGTGGCCGCGACGGCCTCGAAGAGGCGGATGCTGCCGAGGACGTTGGTCCGCCAGGTGGTCACCGGCGCGTGGCTGGGCTGGATGAGCCAGGCCAGGTGGATCACGGCGTCGGCGCCTTCAAGGGGCCGGACCAGGTCGTCCGCCTCCTCCGCGATATCGGCCCGGACCCAGGTCACCTTCGGCGGCGTCCAGGCGGGGACGCGGCGGGCGATCCCCACGATGGAGGCGACGTCCGGGTCCTCGCCGAGCGCCCGGAGGACGCTGGTGCCGGTGTTGCCGGTGGCGCCGACCACCACCACACGCTTTCCGCGCTCGTTGCTCATGGTCCGCTCCTCGTGAAGTCCAGTGGGCGGTTGTACGTCAGGTCGCCGCGCCGACCAGTTCGCGGGCGGCGTCGGCGATGGCCTCCGCGTCGATCCCGGCCTCGGACAGCTGCTGTTCCGGGGTGGCGGAGACCGGCATGGTGCGCACGGCGAGCCGCACCGTGCGGGGCGCCGGGCGGCCGTCGCAGAAGGCCTCGAGCACCGCGTCCCCCAGCCCGCCCTCGGGGTGGTGGTCCTCGACGGTGATCAGGCGCCCCGTCAGCTCGGCGGCGGCCCGCAGGGTCTGCGCGTCCACCGGCTTGACCGAGTACAGGTCGATGACGCGGACGGGGATGCCCTCCCCGGCGAGCCGGTCCGCGGCGGCGATCGCCTCGGGCACGGTCACCCCGGCCGCGGCGACGGTCACCCGGTCGCCGTCCGTGGCGCGCAGCAGCTTGCTGCCGCCGATCGGGAAGCGCTCGGAGGGCGGGTAGAGGACCGGGGTCCTGCCGCGGGTGGTGCGCAGATAGCGGATGCCGGACTGCTCGGCCATCGCGGCGGTCAGCTGGGCGGTCTGGTTGGCGTCACACGGGTACAGCACGGTGCTGCCGTGCACCGCGCGGAAGGCCGCCAGGTCCTCCAGGCCCATCTGCGAGGGGCCGTCCTCGCCGATGGCCACCCCGGCGTGCGAGCCGACCAGGTTGAGGTCAGCCCGGCTGATGGCGGCCATCCGTACGAAATCGTAGGCGCGGGTGAAGAAGGCCGCGAAGGTGGACGCATACGGGAGCCATCCGCATGCCTGCATCCCGACGGCGGCGGCCACCAGTTGCTGTTCGGCGATGTAGCACTCGAAGAACCGCTCGGGGTGCTCCTTGGCGAAGAACTCGGTGCGCGTGGAGTCGCCCACCTCGCCGTCGAGCACGACCACATCGCCACGGGCCGTGCCGAGGGCGGCCAGCGCCTGCCCGAACGCGTCCCGTGTGGCGACCCGCTCGCCGGTGTCGAACCGCGGCAGGCTCAGATGCCCGTCACCGGGCGGCGGCCCGGCGCTCACCGCGGGCGGGCCGAGCACCGGCACGGCCATCTCCCGTACGCCGCCGAGCTCGGCGACCGCCTCCTCGGGGTTCGGCAGCGGCTTGCCGTGCATGCCCTCCCGGTTCTCCACCGAGGCCACGCCCCGGCCCTTGACGGTGTGGGCGATGATCGCCGTGGGCCGGCCGACCGTGGACGCCGCCTCGCCGTAGGCCCGGTCGACGGCGGCGACGTCATGGCCGTCGATCTCGATGGTGTGCCAGCCGAAGGCGTGCATACGGCGCGCGTAGGCGCCCAGGTCCCACTCGTGGCGGGTGGGCCCGTGCTGGCCGAGCCGGTTCACGTCGATGATGGCGGTGAGGTTGTCGAGGTGTTCGTAGCAGCCGTGCTCGAAGGCCTCCCACACCGACCCCTCGGCCAGCTCGCTGTCCCCGCACAGCACCCATACGCGGCTGTTGGCCCCGTCCGGCCTCGCCAGGCGTTTATGGGCCAGCGCCAGCCCGACGCCGACGGGCAGCCCCTGCCCCAGCGAGCCGGTGGCCACGTCCACCCACGGCAGCCGCGGCGTGGGGTGTCCCTCCAGCAGGCTGCCGAGCTTGCGGAAGGTGAGGAGTTCCTCGTCGCTGATCGCCCCGGCGGCCTTGAACATGGAGTAGAGCAGCGGTGACGCGTGCCCCTTGGAGAAGACCAGGTGGTCGTTGCCGGGGTGGCGGGGCTGCTCGAAGTCGTAGCGCAGGTGGTTGGCCAGCAGGACGGCCATCAGGTCCGCGGCCGACATCGACGAGGTCGGATGTCCGGACCCGGCGGCCGCCGCGGCCCGCACCGAGTCCACCCGGAGCTGCTGCCCGAGCTCGCTGAGCAGATGGTCTTGCATAGCGCTCCTTCAGGGTCCGTCAGCGGTCGGCCGGGGCCCTGCGGGGCAGCCGGGGCCGCTCGGGCGTCTCGGTGTCCAGCGGCACCGCCCAGGAGGGCACCAGGCCCAGCTGTACGCCCTGGGGCGGCAGCACCGTGTCGATCAGCCAGTCGGCGGCGACCCGGACGCGGTTGCCGGGCATCGCCATGAGGTGGTAGCCGTGGGTGACCAGGCTCGCGAGCGGCCCGGACAGCGGCACACGCAGCGGGTTCGCGGCGGCCTGTGCCCCGCCGAGGTCGACGGTGAACCCGAGGTCGTGGTGTTTGTAGGGGCGCCGCGAGCCGTGCCCCAGCGAGGCGGCGACATTGAGGCCCGCCACCCGGCCCTGCCGCTGGGCGTGCTGCGCGGTCATCGGCGTGTACCGGCCCGGGCGGGTCAGATCGGGCACCGCCGCCGCGTCCCCGCAGGCCAGCACCTCGGGGTGGCCGGGCACGGCCAGGTACGGGTCGACGCACAGCCGCCCCTGGGCGGTCGGCTGACCGATGTCGTCCACCAGCGGGTCGGGCCGGACGCCCACGCACCAGATCAGCGACCGGGTGGCCACGAACTCACCGGTGTCGAGCAGCACGCCGTCCGCGGTGGCCTCCTTGACCGAGGTGCCCGTACGGATGTCCACCCCGCGCCTGGACAGCACCCGGTGCGCGGTGTCGGACAGCCTCCGGTCGAGCTCGGGCAGCACCCGGTCGGCGATGTCCACCAGCAGCCAGCGCGGCCGCGGCGCGCCGCGCAGCCCCGCGTTGTGGCGGGCGAGCGCGTCGGTGAGCAGCACGCCGTGGGCGGCCACCTCCGTGCCCGTGTATCCCGCGCCGACCACCACGAAGGTGCACCGGGCGGCCCGCTCCGCGGGGTCGTCGGCGGCGCCCGCCAGCTCGATCTGGCGGATCATGTGGTCGCGGAGGTAGAGCGCCTCGGGCATGCCCCGGAAGCCGTGCGCGTGCTCGGCCACGCCGGGGATCGGCAGCAGCTTGTTGACGCTGCCGACGGACAGGATCAGCCGGTCGTACTCCGTCCCGCCGGGCCGGCCCTCCGGGTCCGTCCAGCCGACCCGCCGCTCGGCGAAGTCGACGGAGCCGACCTCGCCGAGCACCAGGCGGACCCGGGGCAGGGTCTGGGTGAGGGAGACCGAGACCCGGCGGGGTTCGAGCACCCCGGCAGCCACGTCCGGCAGCAGCGGCAGATACAGGAAGTAGTCGTTGGGGTTGACCAGGACGATCTCCGCCTCGTCCCGCAGGGTGCGGGAGAGCGTACGGGCCGCCTGGTAGCCGGCGAATCCCGCGCCGACGATCACGATGCGGACTCGGTTCACTCGGGGCTCCCGTGCGTACGGATCTCACGGAACGCACCAAGTGCCCCCGGGTCCCGCCCCCAAACGCCGAGCCCGGCCTCAGGAGTGAATTCCCGAGACCGGGCCGCCGCGCTCGCTCCGGCCGTCCCGTCAGCGCCGGGCCCGCGCCACCTCCCCGGGGACGGGCTCGTCCCAGTCGATGCGGTAACCGGTCAGCCAGTCCGTGGCGCCGTCGGTGCCCGCCCGGTCGAGCTTGCGCGGCAGCATCGCGTCCCGCAGGGCCCGGCCCACGGGCCCGGGCGCGGTGCGGCGGACCAGGCCCGCGCTGGTCGCCACCGCCCGCTCCACCCGCTCGCGGCGCAGCCTCTCGTACGCGGCGAAGGCCGGCCGGGGGCTGCGCAGGTCGCGCAGGCACTTGGCGAGCACGACGCCGTCCTCGATGGCCAGGGACGCGCCCTGGGCGGCGTTCGGCGCACAGGCGTGCACCGCGTCGCCCACCAGGACCATCGTCTCGTCGGACCAGGTGGGCGTCGAGGCGATGTCATAGGCGTTGGTGGCGACGATGGACTCGCCGCTCGCCCGGATGATGTCGGCCGCGGGGGTGTTGTCCTCCGCGAACAGAGCGGCGAGCTGCTCGCGCCACTGCTCCGGGGTGGTCGCCGCGAGCTCGTCCTTGGACAGCTCGGTGCCGGGGGTGTTGGCGAACCACCAGACCTCGCCGTCGGGGGCCGTGGTGCAGCCGAAGAAGGCGCGCTTGCCGTAGATCATGGCGTAGCTGTCAGGGTCCGGGGGCGACGCGGCGTCCCGCGCGTAGCCGCACACCGTGTGCTGGCCGGTGAAGCGCGGCCGGGGCGCCGCGGCTTCGATGGTCCTGCGGATGAGGGAGTGGATGCCGTCGGCGCCGACGAGCAGGTCCCCCTGCGCCCGCCCGCCGTCCGCGAAGGACGCCACCACGCGCCCGTCGGGGCCGGTCTGGGCCGCCAGCAGGCGCTTGCCGCGCTGGACGCGGACACCTCGGCGCTCCGCCTCCTCGCGCAACACCCGCCCCAGGGTGGCGCGCTTGATCGTACGGGCGCCGAGCGCGCCCTCCTCGGAGCCGGCCATGGGCCGCCCGCCGAGCCGTTTGCCCGTGTTGCTGATGAAGTCGGCGCGGCCTGCCGGGAAGGAGTTGTCCAGCACCGGCCGGTGTGCGTCGATGGTGCGCAGCGCCTCCATCCCGTTGGCGGAGACGAGCAGGAACGCACCCGTGTCGGTGGCCTCGGTGGGGTACGCCTCGTACACGGCCGCGTTGATCCCGGCCTTGCGCAGGGCGATCGCGGTCACGGTTCCGGCGATTCCGCCACCGATGATCAGGGCATTGGTCATGGTGCTCCGTGGAGTGGAGTGGGGGGACAGAGGGTGGTGCGGGTGTCTCTCGGCACACCGCTATCAGGGTCGGCCGACGACCGTCCAGTCCCCGGCCGATGTCTTCGCCGGGTCCCGTGTGGAACGGCGGCATCCTAAGGTGTCATCAACGGTCATATGTGGGGGGAGGGGGCAACTGTGCGATGGCGCAAGGTGCTTCGCGGGGGCCCGGTCGCCATGTCGGCCAACGCCCTGCTCGGCGGCTGTTCGTCAGGGGCCGACGGCGCGGGCCCTAAGGACCCCTGGGCGACTACAAGACCGCGACGCGCGCCTGAGGCGGGCGCTGTTCGAACAGCCGCGAGCTACTTGAGCAGCCGGGACAGCCGCCGGTCGGCGAGCGGCTTCCCGCCGGTCTGGCAGGTGGGGCAGTACTGGAGGGAGGAGTCCGCGAAGGACACCTCGCGCACCATGTCGCCGCACACCGGGCACGGCTGGCCGGTGCGGCCGTGCACCCGCATACCGCTGCGCTTCTCCGCCTTCAGATCGCGCGCCGCCGACCCCAGGGCGCGCTCGACGGCGTCGCGCAGCGTGGTGCCCATCGCCTCGTACAGCCGGGTGACCTCCTCCTCGGTCAGGTCCCCGGCCAGCCGGTAGGGCGACATCCGGGCGGCGTGCAGGATCTCGTCGGAGTAGGCGTTGCCGATCCCGGCGATGACGCTCTGGTCGCGCAGCACGCCCTTGATCCGGTGGCGCACCCCGCGCAGCAGCCCCGCGAACACCTCCTGGGTCATGGACTCCCCCAGCGGGTCCGGCCCCAGCCGGGCGATGCCCTCCACCTCCCCGGGGTCGCGCACGCAGTAGACGGACAGCGCCTTGCGGGTGCCCGCCTCGGTCAGGTCGAAGCCCGCGCCCTCCGGGCCGGCCAGGCGCAGCCGCAGCGCCAGCGGGCCCTTGCCGGGGCGGGGCGGCGCCTCCGGAAGGCCGTCCCGCCAGCGCAGCCAGCCCGCCCTGGCGAGATGGAAGACCAGATGCGGGCCGTCGGTGGCCAGGTCGAGGAACTTGCCGTGGCGGCGGACGGCTGTGACGGTGCGCCCTTCGAGATCGGTCAGCGGCGGGTCGTACGTCTTGAGGACGCTGACCGCGGCGGGGTGGACGCGGGCGATCTGCCGGCCGACGGCGCGCTCGGCCAGGATCCGGGCCAGGGCCTCCACCTCGGGCAGTTCCGGCATGGGACCAGTGTGCCGCAGCGGCCGCCCGCCCGCCGCCGGGCGGGCCGGCCCCTCCGGTCACCCCTCCAGCCCTGCTGAGCTGCGGGTCCGACGGCCCGCCCCTACGCTGACCGCAGAGCCGGACCGGGCGCCGCGCACCGGCTCGGCACGCCCGTGCCGCCCCGCTTCCCGCCGTACCGCGGCTCTCCCGTTCCGCACGGAGGCTCCCCCCATGATCGACACCGCACAGCATGAGCGGCCCGCACTGCGTCACGCACGGTTGCCGTTCCATTACGAGCAGTACCAGGGCGGCAGCCCGGAGGCGGAGCGGCTGGTCTTCGACAAGCTGGCGCGCGAGCTGGTGGGCGTGCGGCGGGGGAACCGGCACGGCGGTCCCGCGCACCTTCTGCGCACCGTCCACGCCAAACCGGCGCTCGGTGTGGACAACGCCCGGATCCGCTTCCACGACGACCTCCCCGAGGCGCTGCGGGTCGGCTACGCACAGCCGGGCGCCGAGTATCCGGCCGCGGTGCGGCTGGCCGACGCGAGCGGCGCCGAGCAGCCGGACGCCGCGCCGGATCTGCGCGGGATGGCCGTGCGGGTGCAGGCCGGGCCCGGGGGGACGCACGATCTGCTGACCACCAGCTTCCCGATCTCGTACGCCGCGGACGCGCGCGAGTACGTCGCCTTCGCCAAGGCCATGGGGGACGCGGGCAGCGCCGCCGAGCGGGCGTTCGGGCTGCTGGTGAAGCTGCCGCTGGCCGTCGGCTGGTCCACCGCCGCCCGGATGCGCCGCCATGTGCACACCGCCACCCGGCACATGGTCGGCTCGCTGGCCCGCGAGACCTTCTGGAGCTGTGGCGCGATCCTGTGGGGCGACGCGGGGCCGGTCCGCTACCGGCTGCGCCCCGCCCCCGGCTCCACCCCCGCCCCGCCGCCGGACCGCGGCGATCCCGGCTATCTCCACCGGGAGCTGACGCAGCGCCTGTCCACCGGCGACGTCTGCTTCGAGCTGTGCGTACAGCGGTATCTGGACGAGCGCCGCACCCCGGTCGAGGACGGCTCGGTGGAGTGGCAGGAGAGCGACGCGCCGGTCGTCCCGGTGGCCGTGCTGACCGTGCCGCGCCAGGACCTGGAGGGGGCCGAGGCCCGCTCGGCGGCGCACCGGGTGGAGCGGCTCGCCTTCAACCCCTGGCACACCACGGAGGAGTTCCGTCCGCTGGGCAACCTCAACCGCGCCCGCAAGGCCGCGTACGAGGCGAGCGGCACCCAGCGGCCGGGGCCGCGCTTCCCCACCGCGACGCCGCGCCGCGACGCCGTGCTGTCGCTCCCGGTGCGCGCGGCCTTCGGCCTGGTCGACCGCTGCGTCCCCTGGCACCGGCTGCCCCTTCCGCCGGTGTACCGGGGCGGCGGGTCCTGAGCGGAGCAAGTCCTGAGCGAGGCCCCGCGAAAATCCACCTTGACCGGTTTACCGACGCGGTAAGGTGTGGCGTTCGTCGCGAGCGGCAGCCGAGCAGCGGGAGTCGGTGCATGGACAGCGAGGTCACGGCGGGCCCACCGCGGCGCGTCACCATCAAGGACGTGGCCGCGCGGGCCGGGGTCTCCAAGGGCGCGGTGTCGCTGGCCTTCAACGACCGCCCCGGGGTCTCCCAGGCCACCCGGGCCCGGATCTTCGAGGCCGCCCGGGAGCTGGGCTGGGCGCCCCATCTCTCCGCCCGGTCGCTGTCCAACGCGCGAGTGGACACCGTGGGCCTGGCCATCGCCCGGCCGGCCCGGATGCTGGGCCTCGAGCCGTGGTTCATGGAGTTCGTCTCGGGCATCGAGAGCGTGCTCGTCGAGCGGCACTGCTCGCTGCTGCTGCGGCTGGTGCGGGACGTCCGGGAGGAGATCGAGGTCCAGGAGGCGTGGTGGCGGGGGCGCCAGATCGGCGGGTCGATCCTGGTGGACCTCCACGACGGGGATCCGCGCGTCCCCGCGCTGCAACAGCTCGGGCTGCCCGCTGTCGCCGCCGGACACCCCTCCCTGGCCGGCGGGTTCACCTGCGTATGGACGGACGACGGCAGCGCCGTCGGCGAGGCGGTGCGCTATCTGGCGGCGCTGGGCCACCGGCGGATCGCCCGGGTGAGCGGCCCGGCCTCGCTCGGGCACAGCGTGATCCGCACCGCCGCCTTCGAGGCCGCGGTGCGGGAGTTGGGCCTGGCCGACGGGCGCACGGTCGTCACCGACTTCTCGGGGGAGGAGGGGGCGCGCGCCACGCGGGCGCTGCTTGCCTCGGCCGACCGGCCGACCGCGGTGATCTACGACAACGACATCATGGCGGTGGCCGGGCTGTCGGTGACCGCCGAGATGGGTCTCTCGGTGCCCACGGACGTCTCCCTGCTGGCCTGGGACGACTCCCAGCTGTGCCAGCTCACCCGCCCCACGCTGTCGGCGATGAGCCACGACGTCTTCGGCTTCGGGGCCGAGGTCGCCCGCCGGCTGTTCGATGTGCTCGACGACGCGGCGCCCGGCACCCATCAGTCGCCCACCCCGGCCCTCACCCCGCGCGGCAGCACCGCCCCGCCACGGCGGCCCTGAACCGGTTAAGCGCGGACCGGCGACGGGCGCGCGCCGACCGGATGAACTCCGCCCGCCCCGGGGCCCGCCGGGCCGCGCCCCTCGGGCCCAGGTGGTACGGATAGCCGGACGCCCAGGCACTGACGAGCCCAGGGAGCGGTTCCGCATGGAGTGGTTCACCTCATCCGACTACTGGCTGAGCCGGCTGGTCTTCCAACGGGGGCTGGCGGCCGTCTATGTGGTCGCCTTCCTGGTCGCGGCGAACCAGGGGCGGGCCCTGATCGGCGAGCGGGGGCTGACGCCGGTGCCGTGGTTCGTCGCGCGCATGCCGTTCGGGCGCTCCCCCAGCCTCTTCCATCTCCACTTCTCGGACCGCTTCTTCACCGGCTGTGCCTGGCTGGGAGCGGCGCTGGCCGCCGCGGTGGTGGCGGGGGCCGCGGACCGGGTGCCGCTGTGGGCCGCGATGCTGATGTGGCTGGTGCTGTGGCTGCTGTATCTGTCGATCGTCAATGTCGGGCAGGTGTGGTACGGCTTCGGCTGGGAGTCGCTGCTGCTGGAGACCGGCTTCCTGGCCGTCTTCCTCGGCAACGCCGACACCGCGCCGCCCGTCCTGGTGCTGTGGCTGCTGCGCTGGCTGGTGTTCCGGGTCGAGTTCGGCGCCGGGCTGATCAAGATCCGGGGCGACCGCTGCTGGCGGCAGCTGACCTGTCTGTACTTTCACCACGAGACACAGCCCATGCCCGGCCCGCTGAGCTGGTTCTTCCACCGGCTGCCGAAGCCCGTGCACCGGATCGAGGTGGCGGCCAACCACGTCGCCCAGCTCCTTGTGCCGCTCGCGCTGTTCACGCCGCAGCCGGTGGCGAGCGTGGCCGGGGGCGTGATCGTGGTCACCCAGCTGTGGCTGGTGGCGTCCGGCAACTTCTCCTGGCTCAACTGGCTGACCATCCTGCTGGCCCTCGCCGCGGTCGACGGGCGGCGCGCCGCCCGGGCGCTGGGGCTGCCCGAGCCGCCGCCGCTCGCCGCTCCCCCGGTGTGGTTCGAGGCCCTGGTGCTGGCCGCCACCGCGCTGGTGGTGGTGCTCAGCTACTGGCCCGCCCGCAACCTGGTGTCGGGCCGGCAGCTGATGAACTACTCCTTCAATCCGCTCCACCTGGTCAACACCTACGGGGCCTTCGGCAGCGTCAACCGTGCCCGGTTCGAGGTGGTGATCGAGGGCACCGACGCGCCGGTGCCCACGCCGGACGCGGTGTGGAGGGAGTACGAGTTCCGGGGCAAGCCGGGCGATGTGCGCCGGATGCCGCGCCAGTTCGCCCCGTACCATCTGCGGCTCGACTGGATGATGTGGTTCGCCGGGATCTCACCCGGCTACGCCCGGTCCTGGTTCGGTCCGCTGGTCACCAAGTTGCTGGAGGGCGACCGGAAGACGCTCAGGCTGCTGCGGGTGTGCCCCTTCCCCGACGCGCCGCCCACGCACATCCGCGCGCGTCTGTTTCTCTACCGCTTCACGACCTGGAGCGAGTTGCGGGCCACGGGGGCGTGGTGGCACCGCACGCTGATCCGCGACTTCATGCCGCCGGTCACCCTCGACCGGCCGGGCGGCCGACCGGGCGGCCGACCGGGTGGGGCGGGCCGCTGAGCCCGGGCGTTGTGTCCTCGGTGTCAGAAGCCCATGAAGTGGCGCACCGCGGGCACCGCGCGACCGGCCACCATGCGCTCCAGCGCGTAGGCGCGGACCAGTTCCCGGAAGCGGTACTGCCGCCGGCCCGCCGCCCGCTCTCCCGCGACCTCCACCAGCGAGGCGTCGACCAGCCGCATCAGCACCACATCGGCCGTGGTGGTGTCGGTGCCCAGCGCCCGCGCGCCCTCCCCGGCGGTGAACAGCGGGCGCGGGATCACGGCCAGCCGCAGAAAGGCCGCCTGGGCGTCCCCGTCGAGCTTGCGGAAGCAGCTGTCCAGCCGGTCGTAGAGGTCGAGGCCAAGCGCCGAGAACTCGGAGAGCCGGTGCTGCCCCTTGGCGGATCGTATCTTCGCCAGCACGTGGGCGACGCTGACCGACCGCATCGCCGTCAGCCGCTCGCCGAGGAAGGTGATGGCCAGCGGCAGCCCGTCCACGACCCGCACCACCTCGGCGACGGCCTGGGGCTCGGCGTCCGTGCGCTCGCGCCCGATCAGCCGGGTGAGCAGCCGCTCGCCCTCCGCGGTGGACAGACAGCCCAGCGCCACCGTCCGCGCCCCGCGCAGTCCGTACAGCAGGGAGCGGCTGGTGATCAGCACGGCGCAGCCGGTGCCGCCCGGGAGCAGCGGTTCGACCTGCTGGGGCGAGTCGGCGTCGTCCAGCACCAGCAGCACCCGGCGGTCGGAGCTCCAGGTGCGGAACAGCGCGGTCCGCCCGGCCGGCGTGGCCGGGATGTCGCGCGGCGCCACGCCGATCGCCCGCAGGATGTGCTCCATCCCCTCCGCCGCGGTGGCCGGGACGGGCTGCGATCCGCCCAGCGGGACGTACAGCTGTCCGTCGGGGTAGCGGGAGCGGACCGCGTGGGCGAGGTGGATGGCGGTGGCCGTCTTGCCGACGCCCGCCATACCGACCAGGGACACCACGGGCAGCCCGGTGCCGTCGCCGTGGGCCGCCAGCAGGTGGCCCGCCTCGTCCAGTTCGGCCTGCCGTCCGGTGAAGTCGACGGTGTCCCGGGGCAGCTGGGCGGGCGGGGGATGCGCGCGGCGGGGCGGCGGCAGCGGGGCGGGCGGCGGGTCGAGCGACGGGTCCCCCACGAGCATGGAGCGCTGGAGCCGCTGGATCTCGGGGCCCGGCTCCAGGCCCAGTTCGTCGATCAGCTGGCGGCGCAGGTCGTGGAAAACCTTGAGCGCCTCGCCGCGCCGCCCAGAACGGTAGAGCGCGAGCATCAGTTTGGCGTGGAGGCCTTCGTGGAGGGGTCCGGAGGCGGCGAGCACCTTGAGTTCACCGGTGAGTTCATGGTGCCGGCCGAGCCGGAAATCGGCGTCGATGCGCATCTCCAGGGCGCGCAGCCGGCTCTCCTCCAGCTCGGTGGCGTGCGCTTCGAGCAGTGGGCCGCGGTCCACATTGGCCAGGGCGCTGCCCTGCCACAGCCCCAGGGCCCGGTTCAGCAGAACCCTGGCCTGTCCCGGGTCCCCCGCGGCGCGCGCCTCCCTGCCCTCTTCTACCAGGACGCGAAACGAAGTGAGGTCGATCGCGCTTTCCGGGACACGGATGACATAGCCGCTCGGCCGGGTCTGGAGAAATGGCTGTCCGCCGTCATCGGGGCGGGCCAGGCCGCGGCGGAGTTCATAGATATAGGTGTGCACGGCGCGCAGGGCTTTGTCCGGGGGGCTGCTTCCCCAGAGTTCGTCGATGAGGGCCTTGGTGGGCACGACCTCGTTGTGCCGCAGTATCAGCAGGGCCAGGGCCCGGCGGAGCTTGGGAGCGGTCGGCGTCAGGACACGGGCGTCGGCCAGGACTTCGAAGTTGCCCAGAACCTGAAACCTCATACGCGAACCCCCGGTTCATGGTGGTCTCACAAGGCCCTGACCGTGCCCCCGTATTCAGGTCGCAGCCGAGCATACCTGCGGCCTGCGCGATCAGTAGATCGTCACCTTTATTCGTCTCAATCGTGCCCGTGCCTGGTGATACGCGATCGCGGACCAGTTCGACGCGCATATCTCCGAATCGATTTCCCCGGTTTTCGAGTTCGAGTCGCTCGATGAGATGTGCGAGACCGCCCCGGTCCGGGTGAGCTCCGCGGAAAGCGGGTGACCGCGCCGGGCGCGGCGCGTTGGCCTGACATGACGACGACGATGCGACGCCGTTCTCTCTCACAGCCGAGCAGAGCGCTGGACCGGAGCACCGCGGGCGGCGAAACGCTCCACCAGAGCACCTGTGTGCCCATCTACGCCGCACTGGTCGAGCGCTGGGCCTCCGCGGGGCGGGCGGTGCCGGGGCGCTACGACCGGGAGTGGGCCGAGCTGGTGAACTGCCCGGCCTGGCCCGAGCGGGTCCGCTCCGCCTCCCGTCCCGCCACCTCCCCGGTGTCCCTCAAGCACCCCTGACGCGCGGGCCGCGTCACCGGTGGCGGACGCGGCCCTCCGCCACCAACCGGCGCAGCACCTGACGCAGCGCGGGGGCACAGCGGTCCGCCTCCTGTGCCGTCAGCCAGGCCAGCTCCGCGATCTCACGGCCCGGGGTCGGCTCGCCCTGCGCCTCGCCCGTGTAGCAGGTCATCCGCAGCCGCCGGCCACCCTGGCCGTGCGCCTCGTCCTCGATGACGAAGACCCGCGACATGGCTGGCATGGCTGACGTGGCCGGCATGGCCGGCCCGGCTTGGGTCGCGGGCACGGCGGTCAGGCCGAGTTCCTCGGCGAGCTCCCGGGCCAGCGCCCGCGGCCCGTCCTCCCCCGGTTCGAGCTTGCCGCCGGGCAGGTAGAACGCGTCGCGGCCGCGGGTGCGCACCGCAAGCAGCCGCCCGTCGCGTACACAGACCCAGGCCACCGACTCCAGCGGCGCCGTCCCGTTCCCCCCGTCGGTCACTCGGCCTCGTCCTCCCCGCCCTCCAGGCCGCCCTCGGTCTCCAGATACAGCTCCCGCACCGCCGCCAGGATCTCGGGGTCGGGCTGCTCCCACAGGCCGCGGCTCTCCGCTTCCAGCAGGCGCTCGGCCATCCCGTGCAGCGCCCACGGGTTGGCCTCCTGGAGGAAGGAGCGGTTCTCGGGGTCCAGGAGGTAGCTCTGGGCGAGCTTGTCGTACATCCAGTCGGCGACCACGCCGGTGGTGGCGTCGTAGCCGAAGAGGTAGTCGACGGTCGCGGCGAGTTCGAAGGCGCCCTTGTAGCCGTGGCGGCGCATCGCCTCGATCCAGCGCGGGTTGACCACGCGGGCGCGGAAGACCCGGGAGGTCTCCTCGTGCAGAGTGCGGGTGCGGACCGTCTCGGGGCGGGTGGAGTCGCCGATGTACGCGGCCGGGGCGGTGCCCTTGAGCGCGCGCACCGTGGCGACCATGCCGCCGTGGTACTGGAAGTAGTCGTCCGAGTCGGCGATGTCGTGTTCGCGGGTGTCGGTGTTCTTGGCCGCGACCGCGATCCGGCGGTAGGCGCTCTCCATCTCCGCTCGGGCGGGGCGGCCCTCCAGCCCCCGACCGTAGGCGTAGCCGCCCCAGACCGTGTACACCTCGGCGAGGTCGGCGTCGGTGCGCCAGTCGCGGCTGTCGATGAGCTGGAGCAGGCCCGCGCCGTAGGTGCCGGGGCGGGAGCCGAAGATACGGGTGGTGGCGCGGCGTTCGTCGCCGTGTTCGGCGAGGTCGGCCTTGGCGTGGGCGCGGATGTAGTTGTCGTCCTCGGGCTCGTCGAGGGAGGCGGCGAGGCGTACGGCGTCGTCGAGCAGCGCCACGACGTGCGGGAAGGCGTCACGGAAGAAGCCGCTGATGCGTAGAGTGACATCGATCCTGGGGCGGCCCAGCTGCTCGAGTGTCGCGGGTTCGAGTCCCGTTACTCGTCGTGAGGCGTCGTCCCACACCGGGCGGACGCCCAGCAGCGCGAGCGCCTCGGCCACGTCGTCGCCCGAGGTGCGCATCGCGCTGGTGCCCCACAGCGACAGGCCGACGGAGCGCGGCCACGCGCCGTCGTTGTCGCGGCGGTAGCGCTCCAGCAGCGAGTCGGCGAGCGCCTGGCCGGTCTCCCAGGCCAGCCGGCTGGGCACGGCCTTGGGGTCGACGGAGTAGAAGTTACGGCCCGTCGGCAGGACGTTGACCAGGCCGCGCAGCGGTGAGCCGGAGGGGCCCGCGGGCACGAAGCCGCCGTTCAGCGCGTGCACCGAGTGGTCGATCTCGTCGGTGGTGGCGGCCAGCCGCGGCACGACCTCGCGGGCGGCGAAGTCGAGGATCGCGGCGACCGCGTCCCGCTGTGCGTCGGGCAGGCCCAGGCACGCCTTCTCGGTGGCCTCCGGGGCCCAGTCGGCGTCCTCCATGGCCTGGACGAGGGCGCGGGCCCTGTCCTCCGCCTCGTCGGTGTCGGTGCGGCCGGCGCCCGACTCGTCGAGGCCCAGTGCCTCGCGAAGCCCGGGCAGCGCCGTGGTGCCGCCCCAGATCTGCCGGGCGCGCAGAATGGCCAGGACGAGGTTGACCCGCTCGGGGCCGGAGGGGGCGGTGCCCAGGACATGCAGTCCGTCGCGGATCTGGGCGTCCTTGACCTCGCACAGCCAGCCGTCCACGTGCAGCAGGAAGTCGTCGAAGCCGTCGTCCTCCGGCCGCTGCTCCAGGCCGAGGTCGTGGTCGAGCCGGGCGGCCTGGATGAGGGTCCAGATCTGGGCCCGGATGGCGGGGAGTTTGGCCGGGTCCATCGCGGAGATGGCGGCGTACTCGTCCAGCAGCTGCTCCAGGCGCGCGATGTCTCCGTAGGAGTCGGCGCGGGCCATGGGCGGCACGAGGTGGTCGACGAGGGTGGCGTGGGCGCGGCGCTTGGCCTGGGTGCCCTCGCCGGGGTCGTTGACCAGGAACGGGTAGATCAGCGGCAGATCGCCCAGTGCGACGTCGGGGCCGCAGGCGGCGGAGAGGCCCGCGTTCTTGCCGGGCAGCCACTCCAGGTTGCCGTGCTTGCCCAGGTGCACCATGGCGTCGGCGCCGAAGCCGCCGTCGGCCCGGGGGGTGGCGATCCAGCGGTAGGCGGCCAGGTAGTGGTGGGAGGGCGGCAGATCGGGGTCGTGGTAGATGGCGATCGGGTTCTCGCCGAAGCCGCGCGGCGGCTGGATGACGACGAGGAGGTTGCCGCGGCGCAGCGCGGCCAGCACGATGTCGCCCTCCGGGTCGCGGCTGGTGTCGACGAACATCTCGCCCGGCGGCGGCCCCCAGTGCTCCTCCACCGCCTCGCGCAGCTCCTGCGGCAGCCGGGCGTACCAGCGGCGGTAGTCGGCGGCGGGGATCCGGACCGGGTTGCGGGCCAACTGCTCCTCGGTGAGCCAGTCCTGGTCGTGGCCGCCCACCTCGATCAGGGCGCGGATCAGCTCGTCGCCGTCGCCGGAGACGAGGCCGGGCAGCGCGTCGGGCCCGTCCTCGGGGCCGAGGTCGAAGCCCTCCGCGCGCAGTCGGCGCAGCAGGGCGACGGCGCTGGCGGGGGTGTCCAGGCCGACCGCGTTGCCGATGCGGGAGTGCTTGGTGGGGTAGGCGGAGAGGACGAGCGCGAGGCGCTTGTCGCCCGCGGGTATGTGGCGCAGCCGGGCGTGTCGTACCGCGATCCCGGCGACACGCGCGGCGCGCTCGGGGTCGGCGACGTAGACGGGCAGGCCGTCCCGGTCGGTCTCCTTGAAGGAGAACGGCACGGTGATCAGCCGTCCGTCGAACTCCGGGACGGCGACCTGGGTGGCCGCGTCCAGGGGCGAGAGACCCTCGTCGCTCTCCTCCCAGGCGGCGCGCGAGCCGGTCAGGCACAGCGCCTGGAGCACCGGGACGTCCAGCGCGGCCAGCGCCCCCGCGTCCCACGCCTCGTCGTCGCCGCCGGCCGACGCCTCGGCGGGCCGGGTGCCGCCCGCGGCCAGCACGGTGGTGACCACCGCGTCGGCCCCGGCGAGGGCCTCCAGCAGCTCGGGCTCGGGCGCGCGCAGGGAGGCGACGTACAGCGGGAGCGGGCGGGCCCCGGCGTCCTCGACCGCCCGGCAGAGCTCCTCGACGAAGGCGGTGTTGCCGCTCATGTGGTGGGCGCGGTAGTAGAGCACCGCGACCCGCGGGCCGGTGACACCCTCGCGCGCGGTGCGCTCCAGCGCGCCCCAGGAGGGCGCGGGGGCGGGCGGCTCGAAGCCGTGGCCGGTCAGCAGGACGGTGTCGGACAGGAAGCGGGCCAGTTGGCCGAGGTTCCCGGGCCCGCCGTGCGCGAGGTAGGCGTGGGCCTCGGCGGCGATCCCGACGGGGACCGTGGAGGCCTCCATGAGCTGGGCGTCCGGGGCCTGTTCTCCGGTCAGGACGACGACCGGGCGGTCCCCGGCGAGCAGCGTGTCGAGCCCCTCCTGCCAGGCGCGCACCCCGCCGAGCAGCCGTACGACGACGAGTTCGACGCCGTCGAGGAGCGCGGGGAGGTCATCCAGCGGGAGCCGGGCGGGGTTGGCGAGCCGGTAGGGCACCGGGGTCGGTGCCGAGCGGGCGCTGAGCAGGTCGGTGTCGGACGTCGACAGCAGCAGGATCATGCGACGGCAGGCCTTCCTCGGGGTCCGCGCCCCGGGCGGGTTCGAAGACGGCGGGAGTTCCTGGCTCGCCCGGCCGCCGCGTACCGGCTGCCGCGCTCACAGTGGCGGGACCGCGCCGGATTTCCACCGGCTTCCTACCCTTGTGCCGTCTTGTGCAGTGGCGGGTCGGGACCGACCCGCCGGTGAGCATAGTAGGGCTTCTTGACCTGCCACGGGGCGGTGAGGCGAAGCGGATCGTCGGTATGCTCGCCGCCATGCCCCTCCCCCCGACAACCGCCCCACCAGGGGATGAAACCCCCGTGCGCGGGCGCGACGACGCGTGTCCCGGCGCGCTGCGGCTGCACCCGGCGGACGACGGCGCGCTGGCCCGGGTGCGGGTGCCGGGCGGGCTGCTGACGGCACGTCAGGCGCTGGTGCTGGCAGGCGCGGCGGAGGAGTTGGGAGACGGCCGGCTGGACCTCACCTCCCGGGGCAATCTCCAGCTGCGCGGACTCGACGCGGGGTGCGGGGCCGGCCTCGCGGCCCGGCTGCGGGCGGCCGGGCTGCTCCCGTCGGACCGCCACGACCGGGTGCGCAACATCGTGGCGTCCCCGCTGTCCGGGCTGGACGGGGCCGGGCACGCGGATGCCCCGGCGTGGGCGAGGGCGCTGGACGCGCTGCTGTGCGACGAGGTGCCCGCGGGGTCCGGATTCGCCGAACTGGCGGGGCTGTCGGGCCGGTTCCTGTTCGCGCTCGACGACGGGCGCGGCGATGTGGCGGCGCTGGGCGCGGATGTGACATTGATCGCAGCTCCGGACGGCGAGGCGGTGCTGCGGCTCGGCTCCGCCGGGGGTCACGGACTCGCGCGCGCGGATTCCACCGCGCCGAACACCGCCGACACCGCCGACTCCCCCGACGCACCGGACTCCCCTGACGCGACTGACCGCGCTGACGCGACGGACCGCTCCGGCGCGCCGGGCGTCGCGGCGCGCCGGGCCGGGCGGGCAGCGGACGACGACACGCCGAGCCGGGCGCGGCCGCCGGGTCCCCCCGGGATCGGTGACGGCCCCTCGGGCGCCGAACTCCTGGTGCGCGCCCAGGACGCGCCGCGCGCGGCCGCGCTGGCAGCCGTGGCGTTTCTCGACGCGGTGCGCGCGAGCGACACACGGGCCTGGCGCGTCCGCGAGCTGCCGGCGCGACACGCCGTGACGGCCGACCGGTTGGCCGGGCGACTCGCCGCAGCGGGGATCCGGGCCACACCCCTCGGCCCCGAGTCCCCGACCACCACAGCGGGCACACCCGCCGCCGATCCCACGCCTGCCGTCGGGCTCGTCGTCGGGCCTGACGGGCGGTGCGCGGTGTCCGTCGCCGTCCCGCTGGGGCGGCTCACCGCCACGCAATGGCGGCTGCTGGCCGGGCTCGCCTCCCGGGGCGGCTCGGGGGAGTTGCGTGTGACACCCTGGCGCGGCGTGGTGCTGCCCGGCTTCTCCCCGGACGAGGCACGGGCCGCGCTGCGGGAGCTCGCCGACGCCGGGCTGGTGGCCACGCCGCACTCCCCGTGGCTCGGGATCGCCGCGTGCACCGGGCGGCCCGGCTGCGCCAAGTCCCTGGCCGATGTGCGCGCCGACGCGGCGCGCGCGGTGGCGGGCGCGGCGTCCGGCGACGGCCGCCCGGACCCGCCGCCGGACCAGGGCCCACCACCGGGCCGTCCGCCCGTGTACTTCTCCGGCTGCGAGCGGCGCTGCGGCCACCCCGGCGGCCGATGGGTCGACGTGCTGGCGACGGGCGACGGCTACCGGGTCGCCGTACGAGACCCCGGAGGGTCCGCGCGCGGCGTGGACGTGACAGCAGACCAATTGGCCGGCGCCGTGGCGTCGGCCCGTGGAACGACATGATCGAGGGCACAGTGTTCGACTACGAGAAGGACGGCGCGGCCATATACCGCGCCTCCTTTGCCACCATCCGCGCCGAGGCCGACCTGGGCGGCCTCCCCTCCGACGTCAGCCAGGTCGCGGTACGGATGATCCACGCCTGCGGCATGGTCGACCTCGTCCAGGACCTCGCGTACACCCCCCAGGTGGTCGCCCGCGCCCGCGCCGCGCTGCGCGCCGGGGCGCCCGTGCTCTGCGACGCGCACATGGTGGCCAGCGGCGTGACCCGCAAGCGGCTGCCCGCGGACAACGAGGTGCTGTGCACCCTGTCCGACCCCGCGGTGCCCGAACTGGCCCGGCACATGGGCACCACGCGCAGCGCCGCCGCGCTGGAGCTGTGGCGCGACCGGCTGGAGGGCGCGGTCGTGGCCATCGGCAACGCGCCCACCGCGCTGTTCCGCCTGCTGGAGATGGTTCAAGCGGGCGCGCCCCGCCCGGCCGCCGTCATCGGCGTGCCGGTCGGCTTCATCGGCGCGGCCGAGTCCAAGGAGGCGCTGGCCGGGCACCCGGCGGCGCTCGACCACCTGGTGGTGCGCGGCCGGCGCGGCGGCAGCGCCATGGCCGCGGCCGCGGTCAACGCGATTGCGAGCGAGGAAGAGTGAGCGAGCAGCAGACTGGCCGGTTGTACGGCGTGGGTCTCGGCCCCGGCGACCCCTCGCTGATGACGGTGCGGGCCGTGGAGGTCATCGCCGAGGCCGATGTCGTCGCGTACCACAGCGCCCGGCACGGCCGCAGCATCGCGCGCTCCATCGCCGAGCGCCATCTGCGCCCCGACCACATCGAGGAGCGCCTGGTCTATCCGGTCACCACCGAGACCACCGACCACCCCGGCGGCTACCGCGGCGCGATGGAGGAGTTCTACGCGGACGCCGCGGCCCGGCTGGCCGCACACCTGGACGCGGGGCGCACGGTCGCGGTGCTCGCCGAGGGCGATCCGCTCTTCTACGGCTCGTATATGCACATGCACAAGCGCCTGGCCGACCGCTACCCCACCGAAGTCGTCCCCGGCGTCACCTCCGTGAGCGCGGCCGCCGCCCAACTCGGGGCGCCGCTGGTGGAGGGCGAGGAGGTGCTGACGATCCTGCCCGGCACCCTCCCGGAGGACGAGTTGACCGCGCGTCTGGCCACCACCGACGCGGCCGCGGTGATGAAGCTCGGCCGGACCTTCCCGGCGGTGCGGCGGGCGCTGGAGCGCTCGGGACGGCTGGCGGAGGCCCAGTACGTGGAACGGGCCACGATGGACGCGGAGCGCACCGCGCCGCTGGCCGAGGTGGACCCCGAGTCGGTGCCCTACTTCTCGGTGGCACTGCTGCCGAGCAGGATCGGGGCCCAGGCCCCGGCCCGCCCGGGCGAGGTCGTGGTCGTGGGTCTCGGCCCGGCCGGCCCGCTGTGGCTGACCCCCGAGGCGCGCGGCGAACTGGCCGCCGCCGAGGACCTGGTCGGCTACACCACCTATCTGGACCGGGTGCCGCGGCGTCCGGGGCAGCGGCGGCACGCCTCGGACAACAAGGTGGAGGCCGAGCGGGCCGAGTTCGCGCTCGACCTGGCCCGGCGCGGGCGGCGGGTCGCCGTGGTCTCCTCGGGAGACCCGGGCGTCTTCGCCATGGCCACGGCCGTGCTGGAGGCGGCGGCCGGGGACCCGTACCGCGAGGTGCCGGTCCGGGTGGTCCCCGGCATGACCGCCGCCCACGCGGCGGCCGCCCGCGCGGGCGCCCCGCTCGGCCACGACTACGCGGTGGTCTCGCTGTCCGACCGGCTCAAGCCCTGGGAGGTGATCGCCGAGCGGCTGCGCGCCGCCGCGGCCGCCGACCTGGTGCTCGCCCTGTACAACCCCGGCTCGCGCAGCCGGATCTGGCAGGTCGGCAAGGCACGCGAGCTGCTGCTCGAACACCGGGCGCCCGACACGCCCGTCGTGGTCGCCCGGGACGTGGGCGGCCCGGAGGAGCGGGTACGGATCGTGCGCCTCGCCGACCTCGACCCCGCCCAGGTCGACATGCGCACCATCCTGCTGGTCGGCTCCTCCCAGACCCGCACGGCCCGGCGCGGCGACGGCACCAAGATCGTCTGGACGCCACGCCGATACCCGGAGCGCTGACGCGCCGGGCGACCCGCCGGTCGGGCGACCCTCCGGCCGGGCGGGCGGTCAGCTCAGGGTGGCGCGCAGCCACGCCAGCGCGGCCGCCGGGTCGGGCGCGACGGACACGCCGTCCGGGGCCGCGGGGCGCCGTACGACGACGACCGGCAGCCCGGCCTCGCGCGCCGCGGTGAGCTTGGCCGCGGTGGCACCGGCACCACTGTCCTTGGTGACCAGCGTGTCGATGCGGTGGCGGCGCAGCAGCTCCGCCTCTCCCTCCAGGGTGAACGGGCCGCGGTCCAGGAGTACTTCCATGCGCGGCGGAGCCGGTGGCTCGGGCGCGTCGACGGAGCGCACCAGGAACCACTGCTCGGTGAGATGGGCGAAGGCGGCCAGGCCCATCCGCCCGGTGGTGAGGAAGATCCGCCGCCCCAGGGCGGGCAGCAGCCGGGCCGCCTCGTCCAGCGACCCGGCCCAGTGCCAGCGGTCCCCCGGGCCCGGCACCCAGCCGGGGCGGCGCAGGGCGAGCAGGGGAACATGGACGTCGGCGGCCGCACGGGCCGCGTTGAGACTGATCGTGCCGGCGAAAGGATGGGTGGCGTCGATGAGCGCGTCCACGTGCTGCTCGCGCAGCCAGCGAGCCATGCCCTCGGGGCCCCCGAACCCGCCGATCCGCACCTGCCCGGCGGGCAGCCGTGGCTGGGCGACACGCCCGGCCAGCGAGCTGGTGACGCGCAGCGCGGGGTCGTCGGCGAGTTTCTCGGCGAGTCGGCGCGCTTCGGTGGTGCCACCGAGGATGAGCACATGGCGCACTGGCGCGCTGTTCATCGGGGGCCTTTCGTCGTCCGTACGCCCGTCATCGTATGCGGGGCGGTCGGTCCGTGGCTGAGGCGGAGACGGAGGTCAAGGCGGCGGTCGGCGGGCGCGGGGCGCAGCTGGAGCGTTCGGGGCTGCGGCACGGCTGGACCACCGGGGCCTGTGCCACCGCCGCGACCACGGCCGCGTACACCGCGCTGCTGTGCGGGGAGTTCCCGGACCCGGTGACGGTCGAGCTGCCCAAGGGGCAGCGGCCCGCGTTCGCCCTCGCGGGCGAGGGGCTGACGGCGGACCGGGCGATGGCCGCGGTGGTCAAGGACGCGGGCGACGACCCGGACGTCACGCACGGCGCGGTCGTGCGCGCCACGGTGCGGCTGCTGCCGCCCGGCGGCGGCGTGGTCTTCCGGGCCGGGCCCGGGGTCGGCACGGTGACCCGCCCCGGCCTGCCGCTCGCGGTCGGCGAGCCCGCGATCAACCCCGTGCCCCGGCAGATGATGCGGGACCACATCGCCGCGGTCGCCTCCCGGCACGGCGGGGCCGGTGATGTGGAGGTCGAGATCTCGGTGGACCACGGGGAGGAGATCGCCCGCAGCACCTGGAATCCGCGCCTGGGCATCCTCGGCGGCCTGTCGATCCTCGGCACGACGGGCATCGTGGTGCCGTACTCCTGCTCGGCGTGGATCGACAGCATCCGGCGCGGGGTGGACGTGGCGCGCGCGGCGGGGCGTACGCATGTGGCGGGGTGTACGGGCTCGACCTCCGAGAAGGTGGCGGTCGCCGTGCACGGGCTGCCGGAGGACGCGCTGCTGGACATGGGCGACTTCGCGGGGGCGGTGCTGAAGTATCTGCGCCGCCATCCGGTGGACCGGCTGACCGTCGCCGCGGGCTTCGCCAAGCTCTCCAAGCTGGCCGCCGGACATCTGGATCTGCACTCCTCGCGCTCGCAGGTGGACAAGGGCTTCCTCGCGGAGCTGGCCCGCCGTGGCGGCGCGGACGAGGAGCTGGCGGCGGCGGTGGCGGCGGCCAACACCGGCCTGGAGGCGGTGCAGTTGTGCATGGCGCGCGGGGTGCCGCTCGGCGATCTGGTCGCGGCGGCCGCGCAGGACACGGCGCTCGGCGTGCTGCGCGGGGCGCCGGTGTCCGTGGACGTCGTCTGCATCGACCGCGCGGGCACGATCGTCGGCCGCGCGGCGCCCCGGGGGCCCCGGGAGCGGTGACCCGACGCGCTCTCGGGGTAAGGGGTGTCCGATGGTTCTCGACGCCTGCGGCGGGCCCCTTCCCCACCCCGCCCCTTCCCGAACCGGGGCGCTGCCCCAGACCCCGTGGTCCAGGGGCGGAGCCCCTGCCACGCGGCGGAGCCGCACATCGACACTGCGTTTGCGGCACCGCCGCCGCGCAGGGGGCGCCGCCCCGCAGGGGGGCACCGCGCCGCAGGGGCACCGCCACACGCGGCGCGCCACACCGCAGCGGCACCCGCACCGCAGGCGGACACCGCCCCGCACGGGGGGGGCACCACCGCACGCGGAGCACCGCACCGCAGGGGCACAGCCACACGCGGCGCGCCGCACCGCAGGGACGCCGCACCGCAGCGCAGGGGCACAGCCCCGCACGTGGAGCACCGCCGCACGCGGGGGCACCGCACCGCAGGGTCGCCGCATGGCAGCGGCACTGCCCCGCAGGGGGACACTGCCCCGCACGGGGGGGCACCGCCGCACGGGGGAACCGCCGCACGCGGGGGCGCGGCACCGCAGCGGCACCGCACCATAGCCGTCGCGGCGCGGCCTAAGGCCGCTCGCGGTGGGCCGAGTAGAGGTGGCTGTCGCGGAACTGCTCCGCGCCCAGCGTGCGGCCCACCATGATGACCGCGGTGCGCACCACGCCCGCCTCCTTCACCCGGTCCGCGATGTCACCCAGCGTGCCGCGCAGCACCAGTTCGTCGGGGCGGCTGGCCCGGGCGACCACCGCCGCCGGACAGTCGGGGCCGTAGTGCGGCAGGAGTTCGGCCACCACCCGGTCCACGTAGCGGGCGGCCAGGTGCAGCACGATCAGCGCCCGGCTGCGGCCGAGGGTGGCGAGGTCCTCGCCGTCCGGCATCGGGGTGGCCTGCTGGGCGACGCGGGTGAGGACGACGGTCTGGCCGACGGTCGGCACGGTCAGCTCGCGCCCGAGCGCGGCCGCGGCGGCGGCGAAGGCGGGGACGCCGGGGATCACCTCGTACGGCACCCCGTGCGCGTCCAGCCGCCGCATCTGCTCGGCGACGGCGCTGAACACCGACGGGTCGCCCGAGTGCAGCCGGGCCACGTCCTCGCCCGCCCGGTGGGCCGCGACCAGTTCGTCGGTGATCTGGTCGAGGTTGAGCCGGGCGGTGTCGACGAGGCGGGCGTCCGGCGGGCAGTCGGCGAGGAGTTCGCGGGGGACCAGGCTGCCCGCGTACAGGCACACCCGGCAGCGGGCCAGGGTGCGGGCGCCGCGCACGGTGATCAGGTCGGCGGCGCCGGGGCCCGCGCCGATGAAGTACACGGTCATGGGGAAGTCTCTCCTTCGGCGGGTTTGGCCGCGGCCCACTGGGTGACGGGCATCGCCTGCCGCCAGCCGGTGAAGCCGCCGACCGGGGCGGCGTGTGCGACGGCGATCCGGACCAGTTCCCCGCCGTGCCGCCGGTACCACTGGGCGAGCAGGGCCTCCGACTCCAGCGTCACGGTGTTGGCGACGAGCCGCCCGCCGGCCGGCAGCGCCGCCCAGCAGGCCTCCAGCAGGCCGGGCGCGGTCAGGCCGCCGCCGATGAACACCGCGTCGGGGGTGGGTAGATCGGCCAGGGCGCCGGGCGCGGCACCGGTGACGACGCGCAGCCCCGGCACGCCGAGGGCGGCGGCGTTGCGGCCGATGCGCGTCGCCCGTACGGGGTCGCGCTCGATGGACACCGCGGCGCAGGCGCGGTGGGTGCGCAGCCACTCCACGGCGATCGAGCCGGAGCCGCCGCCGACGTCCCACAGCAGTTCGCCGGGGGCGGGGGCCAGGGCGGCGAGCGTGGCGGCGCGCACGTGGCGCTTGGTCAGCTGGCCGTCGTGCTCGTACGCCTGGTCCGGCAGCCCGGGGACGGCGGACAGGCGCAACGCATCCGCGGCCGGGGCGCAGTCGAGGGCGATGACGTTGAGGGCGTCGCCGGGGGTGTGGTGCCAGTGGTCGGCGGTGCCGTCGAGGTGGCGCTCGCGCTCGCCGCCCAGTTGCTCCAGGACCTGCATCCGGCTCGGGCCGAAGCCGCGGTCGCGCAGCAGCGCGGCGACCTCGGCGGGGGTGGCGGCGCCCGCGCTGAGGACGAGCAGCCGCCGCCGGGGGTAGAGGGCACGGGCCAGGGAGGCGAGGGGCCGTCCGACGAGGCTGATCACCTCGGTGTCCTCGACCGGCCAGCCGAGCCGCGCGCAGGCGAGCGAGATGGACGACGGGTGGGGCAGCACCCGCAGCCGGTCGGCGCCCAACTCCTCGGCCAGGGTGCGGCCGATCCCGAAGAACATGGGGTCGCCGCTGGCCAGCACGGACACCCGCCGCCCGGCGTGGGCCGCGAACAGCCCGGGTACGGCGGGGCGCAGCGGCGAGGGCCAGGGCACCCGTTCGGCGGGGCACTCCGGTGGCAGCAGATCGAGTTGGCGGTGTCCGCCGATCACCACTTCGGCCGCGCGCAGCGCCTCCCGCCCCGCGGGGCCGAGCCCGTCCCAGCCGTCGGCGCCGATGCCGATCACGGTCACGGGGGAAGGGGGCGGGCTCACAGGTGTTACCTCGTCGGTCGGGGACAGTCCCCGAAACTCTACTGACCTGCTACGACGTCCGTGTCCCCGGCTCCGTCCCGCTGTTCGCCCGCTCGCTCCCGCTCGGCGAGGGCGAGCAGTTGCTCGACCGTGGTGTCCTCGCTGATCGGCACCGGCGCGGGGGTGCGCAGCGGCGGCTGCCAGCCGGATTCCGGGGCCCAGCGGCGTATGATCCGGGCGGGCGCCCCGGCCACCACGGCGTGATCGGGCACCTCGCCCCGTACGATCGCGCCCGCCGCGACCACCACGTTGCGGCCGAGCCGCGCCCCGGGCAGGATCACCGCGCCCGCGCCCAGCCAGCTGCCGGAGCCGATGTGGACGGGGGCCGAGCGCGGCCACTGCCGGCCGATGGGCTGGTCGGGGTCGTCGTAGGAGTGGTTGTCGCTGGTGACATAGACGTACGGGCCGCAGAAGACGTCGTCGCCGAACTCCACGGTCCGGGAGGCGATCACATGGCTGCCGCGGCCCAGGACCACGCCGTTGCCGAGCCGCAGGACGGGGTCGGGGCCCAGGTCGAGGCCGGGCATCATGCCCGCGGTGAGCGTCACGTGCTGGCCTATGACGCAGTGGTCGCCGAGCTGGATCCACGGCTCCCCGAAGATGGTGCCCTGGGGGAACGCGAGACGGGTGCCGACGCCGAAGCGGGCGAAGCGGTACGGGCCGGGGCGGTCGGCCGTCACCGCGCCGGCCCGCTGTACGGCGCGCCATCCGCGGTGGACCAGGCGGGAGGTGAGGCGCCCGGGCCGGCCCCGCCAGGATGAGAACACGTTCTCGTTCTTCGGCATTCGCACACCGTATCCGCCCCGCCGCGGGCCCGTCTGCCTCACCCCGGCGCTCGGCGCAGCACGCAGTCGCCGCACAGCCCGCCGCCGGGCACCCGGTAGTAGAGGCAGCAGGTGCGGCGCCGGAAGGCGGGCGGGGGTGAGGTCAGGGTGCCGGTGTCGCGCAGCGGCGGGTGGGCGAGCTGGGCGCGGGCCAGCTCGGTGGCCCGCTCCGCCGCCTCCGGGAGGCCGTGCGCGTGGCACCAGTCGTGCAGGACGCGCAGCGAACCGGCCAGCGCCGAGGCGGTGTTGCCCCACAGCAGCCGCCCCGAGACCCGGTACGCCCGGGTGACGGCGGCGTGCAACGGCAGCAGATTGGTGTACGCCGCGTCACCCACCTGACCGGCGAGCCCCCCGGGTTCGCCCATGACCGACGGCACGCCGGGCCACCACAGGTCGTCGGGGGCAGCGCGCCCGGGGTGCCACCACAGCCGGTCGCAGCGGAGGCGCGACACCGTACCGGTCAGGGCCGCCTGGCCGAGGGCGAGCGACCACACCCGGGCGGCGAGCCCCTGGAAAGCGAGCGATGCCGCGACCCTCTGCTCATCGGTGCGCAGGCTCGCGGCCACCGCCTCGACGCGGGCGCGCAGCAGCGGCGCGGCGGCGCCCTCCGGCGTCAGCCGGTACGCCTCGCCGATCAGCGCGTAACCCTCATCTCGAGGATTGCCGGGGCCGGTGCGCAGGGCGAAGAACGGCCCCACCTCGGACCCCGGCAGCGGCCGGTCAGCCATCGGCGTCGGCAGGCGTCCCGAAAGCCTCCAGCAACCGGTCGGCGGCCAGCGTCGCCGTCAGCGTGCCGTCGCGCACCTGCTGTTCGAGTACGGGGCCGAGCCGCCGCACCCCGGGGTGTTCGCGCAGCCGGGTCAGCAGCTGGTCGCGGACCATGGACCAGGTCCAGTCGACCTGCTGGTCGCGCCGCTTGGCGTCCAGCGCGCCGGTCGCCTCCAGCACCCGGCGGTGCTGCTCAAGACGCTCCCACACCCCGTCGAGGCCGGTGCCTTCCCGCGCACTGCACGTCAGCACCGGGGGGGTCCAGGGCGCGTCCGGGGGCTGGAGCAGCCGCAGCGCGCCCCTGAGTTCGCGGGCGGCGGCCTTGGCGTCGCGCTCGTGGGGGCCGTCGGCCTTGTTGATGGCGACGACGTCCGCGAGCTCCAGGACGCCCTTCTTGATGCCCTGGAGCTGGTCGCCGGTGCGGGCGAGGGAGAGCAGCAGAAAGGAGTCGACCATGCCCGCCACGGCCGTCTCCGACTGTCCCACGCCCACCGTCTCGACCAGCAGCACGTCATAGCCCGCGGCCTCCATGACCACCATGGACTCGCGGGTGGCGCGGGCCACCCCGCCCAGCGTCCCCGCGCTCGGCGAGGGGCGGACGAAGGCGGCCGGGTCGACCGCCAGCCGCTCCATCCGGGTCTTGTCGCCCAGGATGGAGCCGCCGGTGCGGGTGGAGGAGGGGTCGACGGCCAGCACCGCGACCTTGTGGCCGAGCCCGGTGAGCAGCGAGCCCAGGGCGTCGATGAAGGTGGACTTGCCGACCCCCGGCACACCGCTGATGCCCACCCGGCGCGCCCCGCCCGCGTGCGGCAGCAGTTCGATCAGCAGCCGCTGGGCGAGGTCGCGGTGGTCGGGGCGGGTGGACTCGACGAGCGTGATCGCGCGGGCGATGTAAGCGCGCGAGCCGTCGAGCACACCCTTGGCGTAGGTGTCGATGTCGATAGTGGGTCGCTTTTTCGGCGGCATGGGCCTACAGCTCGTGGCCGAGGTCCGCGGCCAGCGTCCGCACCAGCTCGTACGCGGCGTCGGGGATCACCGTGCCGGGCAGGAAGACGGCGGCGGCGCCCGCCTCGTGCAGGGTCTGCACGTCCTGCGGCGGGATGACCCCGCCCACCACGATGGTGATGTCCTCCCGCCCCGCCTCGGCCAGTTGCTCGCGCAGCGCGGGCACCAGCGTGAGGTGGCCGGCCGCGAGCGAGGAGACGCCGACGATGTGCACATCGGCCTCCACCGCCTGCCGCGCGACCTCCTCGGGCGTCTGGAAGAGCGGGCCGACGTCGACGTCGAAGCCCAGGTCGGCGAAGGCGGTGGCGATCACCTTCTGGCCGCGGTCGTGCCCGTCCTGGCCCATCTTGGCGACCAGGATGCGCGGGCGGCGGCCCTCAGCACGCTCGAACTCCTCGACCAGCGCCCGGGTGCGGTCCACGCCGGAGGACGGTCCGGCCTCGTCTCGATACACACCGGAGATCGTACGGATCTGGCCGGAGTGGCGCCCGTACACCTTCTCCAGCGCGTCCGAGATCTCGCCGACGGTGGCCTTGGCGCGGGCCGCGTTCACGGCGAGGGCGAGCAGGTTGCCCTCCAGGCCGGCGCCCGGCCCGGACTCGGCGGCCGCGGTGAGCGCGCGCAGCGCGTCCTGGCAGACGGCGTCGTCGCGCTCGGCGCGCAGCCGGCGCAGCTTCTCGATCTGCTGGGCGCGCACCGCGGAGTTGTCGACCTTGAGCACGTCGATCTGCTCGTCGCTGTCGACGCGGTACTTGTTGACGCCGATCACCGGCTGCCGCCCCGAGTCGATCCGCGCCTGGGTGCGGGCCGCGGCCTCCTCGACCCGCATCTTGGGGATGCCTGCGTCGATGGCCTTGGCCATGCCGCCCGCGGCCTCGACCTCCTCGATGTGCTGCCAGGCGCGCCGGGCCAGGTCGTGGGTGAGCCGCTCCACATACGCGCTGCCGCCCCACGGGTCGATCACCCGGCAGGTGCCGGACTCCTGCTGGAGCAGGATCTGGGTGTTGCGGGCGATGCGCGCGGAGAAGTCGGTGGGCAGCGCGAGGGCCTCGTCGAGGGCGTTGGTGTGCAGCGACTGGGTGTGTCCCTGGGTGGCGGCCATGGCCTCCACACACGTGCGGGCCACATTGTTGAAGACGTCCTGGGCGGTCAGCGACCAGCCGGAGGTCTGCGAATGGGTCCGCAGCGACAGCGACTTGGGGTTCTTGGGGTCGAACCGGCCGACCAGCTTGGCCCACAGCAGCCGGGCCGCCCGCAGCTTGGCGATCTCCATGAAGAAGTTCATGCCGATCGCCCAGAAGAACGAGAGGCGGGGCGCGAAGGCGTCCACGTCCATGCCCGCGTCGAGCCCGGCGCGCAGATACTCCACGCCGTCGGCCAGGGTGTAGGCCAGTTCCAGGTCGGCCGTGGCACCCGCTTCCTGGATGTGGTAGCCGGAGATGGAGATGGAGTTGTAGCGCGGCATCCGCTGCGAGGTGAAGGAGAAGATGTCGGAGATGATCCGCATCGACGGCTGCGGCGGATAGATGTAGGTGTTGCGGACCATGAACTCCTTGAGGATGTCGTTCTGGATGGTCCCGGCCAGCTTGTCGGGCGTCACGCCCTGTTCCTCGGCGGCGACGATGTAGAGCGCGAGGACGGGCAGCACCGCGCCGTTCATCGTCATCGACACGCTCATCCGGTCCAGCGGGATGCCGTCGAAGAGCTGCCGCATGTCGTAGATGGAGTCGATGGCCACGCCCGCCATGCCGACGTCGCCGGTGACTCTGGGGTGGTCGCTGTCGTAGCCGCGGTGGGTGGGCAGGTCGAAGGCGACGGAGAGGCCCTTCTGGCCCGCGGCGAGGTTGCGGCGGTAGAAGGCGTTGGACTCCTCGGCGGTGGAGAAGCCCGCGTACTGCCGGATGGTCCAGGGCTGGTTGACGTACATCGTCGGGTACGGGCCGCGCAGATACGGGGCGATGCCCGGGTAGGTGCCCAGGAAGTCGAGCCCGGCCAGGTCCTCGGCGCCGTACAGCGGCTTGACCCCGATGCCCTCGGGGGTGTCCCACACCAGGTCCAGGGCGTCCTTGCCGATGGCGCCCTGGAGCGCTTCGGCCCATGCCCCGGCGCTGACCGCGCCGGACGACGCCCCGCCGGGTGTCCCCAGGTCGATCGTGGAGAAGTCAGGGATCTTGCTCACGGTCACGCCACCCCCAGGGTTTCGAGGGTCGAGGCGAGCACCCCGACCGCGTCACAGCCGGCGAAGACGAACTCGTCCACCCCGGCCCGCTCCAGCTCCTCGCGCCGCTCGCCGGGCCTCCCCGCCAGATGGACGCGCAGCGCTCCGGCCGCCTTCAACCGCTCGGCCACGGCCACCGCCTCCTGCTCGTACACCTTGTCGCTGGAACACAGGCAGGCCACCCGGGCGCCGCTGGCGGCGAACGCCTCGGCGACCGACTCCGCGTCGACCGTGGCGGGTTCGTGCACCGCCTCGATCCCGCCCGCCTGGAAGAGGTTGGCGGCGAACGCGGCGCGCGCGGTGTGCGCGGCCGCGGGGCCGAGCGCGGCCAGGAACACCCGGGGCCGGGTGCCCTCCGCCGCCAGGTGGGCGTCGGAGCGGGCGCGCAGCGCCTCGTACGCCTCGTCGCGGCGCACCCGCGGCAGGCCGCCGCCGGGCGGTACGGGCGCGGGTTCGCGCTCCACCGGCCGCTCCGCCAGGTTCGGGAACTCGCTGACGCCGGTGATCGGCTCCTTGCGCCGGGCGAGGTCCTCGGTGCGGCGCTCCCAGGTGGCGGCCAGGCTCCGCTCCACCAGCCCGGAGGACAGGGCCCGCGCCAGCCCCCCGGCGCGCTCGATCTCCTGGAAGAAGGCCCAGGCCGCGTTGGCCACGTCGTCGGTGAGGCTCTCGACGTACCAGGAGCCTCCGGCCGGGTCGATGACCCGCGCCAGGTGCGACTCCTCCAGCAGGATGGTGGAGGTGTTGCGGGCGATACGGCGGGCGAAGTCGTCCGGCAGGCCGATCGCGCTGTCGAAGGGCAGCACGGTGACGGCGTCTGCCCCGCCCACCCCGGCGGCCAGCGCCGCGACGGTGGTGCGGAGCATGTTCACCCAGGGGTCGCGGCGGGTCATCATCACCGGGGAGGTCACCGCGTGCTGGCGCTGGGCGGCTGCCTCGGAGGGCGCGCCGCACACCTGCGCCACGCGCGCCCACAGCCGCCTGGCGGCGCGCAGTTTGGAAATGGTGAGGAACTGGTCGGCGGTGGCCGCGTAGCGGAATTCCAGCTGGGCGCAGGCCGCTTCGGCCGACAGCGGCCCGGCGTCGGTCAGCGCGCGCAGATACTCCACGCCCGCGGCGAGCGAGCAGCCGAGCTCCTGCGCCGCCGAGCCGCCCGCCTCGTGGTACGGCAGGGCGTCCACGGTGAAGGCCCGCACGCCCGGGTGGTCGCGGTCGCAGACCGCCGCCAGCTCGGTGGCGGCGGCCAGGTGTCCCGCGAGATCGGTGTGGTCGCCGGTGCGTGCCGCCAGGCCCAGCGGGTCGGCGCCGAGGTTGCCGAGGGCGGCGCTCGGCGGCACCTGGCGGTCGGCGAAGAGCCGCAGCAGCGCGCGGGCGGCGGGCTCGAAGTCGGCGCCCGCGTCGAGGACGACGGGGGCGAGGTCGAGATAGACCCCCTTGAGGGCCTCCGGGAGCCCTTCCACGGGCAGTCCGGCCGCGCCCACCGCCAGCCACAGCGAGCCGGCCCCGTTCTCCAGGTCCGCGAGCACCGCACGGTTGGTGTGCCCGGGGTCGGAGTGGGCGTGGCGCTGGCGTACGTCCCAGCCGGAGACCGTGGAGCCCTGCGCCCGCCCGCCGCGCACGAAGGGCGCGAACCCGGGATAACCGGCGTCGGGAGGCGCGTCCTCGGCGGTGTAGAGCGGGTGGACCGAGATTCCGTCCTCGAGGGCGGTGGCGAGCGCCGCGGCGGCCTGCGCCCCCACGGCGTCGACCGTGCCGGATTTGCGCAGCACCCCCTCCACGAGGTGGTGCCACTGGTCTCGGGTCGCCTCCGGGAAGTCGGCGGCGAGCGGGAGGTCGTCAGGCAGGACCGTCATGGGAGGAGGCTAGTCCGCGCACCTAAAGCGACAGCAGAGTCTCCTTCTGTGACCTTGCTCTCTAGCCGATTCTCTAGCCCATCCGGACCTGTGATCGCCGCCCGGCGGCCCGCTCGGCGGTCCTCTCGGCGGTCCTCTGGACGGTCGTCCCGGCGGCCCTGGGACGACGAAGGCCCGCCCGGTGCGACGGGGGATGCACACCGGGCGGGCTCGAGACCTTTTTACCGCATCGAAGCGCAGTTATGCATCAAAAGCGTGTTCGTTTTCCCCGCTACCACGCGACAGGAAGCGAGATCAAGCCATGTGCACGGATCGTCGGCCGCCGGCGCAGCTCCGCGCGCGGAATGTCGAGACGCAGCCCCGGCAGGCGGCTCAGCAGGGCGTCCAGCGCGGTTTCGGTCTCCAGACGGGCCAGCGGCGCGCCGAGGCAATAGTGGATTCCATGACCGAAGGCAAGATGCCCCATTCGGCCATTATTCGGATCAAGTCGGTCCGGTTCCTTGAAGTGGCCCGGGTCGCGGTTGGCCGAGGCCAGGGAGAGCAGCACGGTCTCCCCCGCCGGGACCGTCACCCCGCCGATGTCCAGGTCCTCGAGCGGAAAGCGACGGATCGCCAGCGGCGCCGGGCCGTCGTGGCGCGCGAACTCCTCGACCGCCGCCGCGAGGCCGGCGGGCCGCTCGCGCAGCTCCCGCAGCAGCTCGGGGTGGTCGAGCAGCGCGAGGACCGAGTTTCCGATGAGGTGGATCACGTTCTCGTACCCGGCGAGCAGGAGCAGAAAGGCCAGCGAGGTCAGTTCGTCCTCGGTGAGCCGGTCCCCGCCGGGGCCGGTGCCATCGCCGCCTCCCGCGTCGTCCCGCACCGCGATCAGGTCGGAGAGCAGGTCGTCGCCGGGCCGCTCCCGCTTGCTCGCGATCAGGCCGGTGAAGAAGCGCAGCATGCTGCCGACCGCCTCCTTCGCCAGGTGCGGCCGCGCCGGGTCGGGGGCGATCAGGGCGTCGCTCCAGGCCCGGAAGTCCCGCCGGTCCCGCTGGGGGACGCCGAGCAGGTCGCAGATCACGGTGATGGGCAGCGGCCCGGCGTACGCGGCGATCAGGTCGGCCCGGCCGGCCGGCTCGACGGCGTCCAGCAGTTCGTCCGCGGCGCGCCGGACCGGCTCCCGCATCCGCTCGACGCGGGCGGGGGTGAAGGCCTTGGACACCAGCCGGCGCACGCGTGTGTGGTCCGGCGGGTCCATGTTGAGCAGATTGGCGTCCAGGGCGGGCGGCAGGGCGAAGCCGCGGAAGTTGCCGGGCAGCGCGTTGCTCTTGTCCAGGGACAGCCGGGGGTCGGCGAGCGCCCGCCGTACGTCGTCATAGCGCGTCACCAGCCAGGCGGGCCGCCCGTCCGGGCCCGAGATCCGGTGCACGGGGCCCGCCTCGCGCAGCGCGGCGTACGCGGCGTGCGGATCCTCCAGCAGCGCACGGGTGTCGAGCGGCTCGGACGGGCCGGGAACGGCGGTGTTCGCGGTGTTCTGCATGGCCCCGACTCTAGGCCCGGCCCGGGGCCTTGACGCCTGCGGCGGGCTCGTCCCCTACTCGCCCCTTCCCGCAACCAGGGGCTTTGCCCCTGGACCCCGGAGGTCTGGGACGGAGCCCCCTGGACCCCGGTCTCCAAGCACCGGCCGTGCATGTGACGCATGTTGGCCGAGAGGCGGCGCCGGGGCCGAATGTCCCCGGCGCCGCCCTGTGCCACGGGCGGCCCCGACCCCCGTCCAGGGCCGCCTCGCTCTCGGTCCCCCTTCACTGCCGCTGGGCGGCGGACCTCTCGCCCAGCTCTTCGAGCACCTCGTCGACGAGCGGCCGGTGGTACACGTCGGCGACGCGCGCCAGGTGTTCGTGCTCCTGGCCCGGCCCGGCCCCCGTCTCCACCACCACGCTGTCCGCGCCGGGCACCGGCACCCGCCCGGCCGCTTGGTTCAGCAAACCGCGTCGGAGCGCCGCCGCTTCCATGAATGCAACAAGTTGCCAATCCCCGAGTCCCGCGGCACGACCCTTGACACGTGCGATCTCCAGCGCCTCCGGCTCCACATGGCGGCGGACGCCGCGCTGTACGTCCCGGATCTCCGCCATCTGCCGGTTGGCCCGCCACTCCAGGTCCGCGAAGGGCCACCAGCCGGTCCAGCGGGGGGAACCCAGGTACGTCGCCATGGCCACCTCGGGCGCCTGGGCGGTGACCTCCCGCCACAGCGGGTCCAGCCGGCGCAGCCTGCGCCAGGCAGAGGCGCGCGGCCCGAGCGCCGGGATGGCGAACCCGGCGAGGACCAGCAGGGCCGCGACCGAAGCGGTCAGCGGTGCCACGCCGTTGGACAGCCAGGGCAGACCCCGGCCCGCCCAGGAGAAGAGCAGGCCGATCACCTTGCAGGCGCAGTACGCCAGGCCCAGCCAGCACCCGGTGGCCAGCACCCGCAGCCCCCGGGCCAGCCAGGAGCCGCGCAGGGTGGACGCGTAGCGCCGGCACAGCACCCCGAGCCCGGCCAGGCCCGCGCCGAAAATGGCCAAATACAGCGCCAGGAAGATGACAACGCCGGGGGCGTCCGCGTAGGCGGTGGAGAAGTCGCGGGGGTGCTCGACGGCATCGGGGCGGCCGAGCGCGAAGCCGACGACGGCGACCGACCACGCCGCGCCCACGGCGGCCACCACCGTGCGAGGCCGCACCGCCGAACCGGTCCAGCGCAGCATCAGCACCAGGGCGCCGGTGGCGAAGACCATCACCGAGGAGTAGAGGAGGACCATGGCCAGGTTGGCGACGCCCACCAGGCGGTCGAACCAGCGGTAGACGCTCGGCGCGGAGAGCAGGAACACATTCGCCACCCCGGCCGTCATGACGCAGGTCAGACCGAGGTCGGCGTTCTGCCGGTCGCGGAACCAGGCGCGGGCCTTGTACGCGACGATCGCCCACGCGGCGGCGCCGAAGGACAGGTACACGACGTCAAACATCCGCGCCCCCGCCCTGGACGCCGTGGGAGCCACCGGCCCGCGCGCCGCGCACATGCCGCAGCGCGGGCCCGAGCGCGGCGGCGAGTTCGGCCGCCCGCCCCTCGAGCGGCAGCCCGTCGTCGGGCGAGGCCGGCACCACGCGCTCCATGAGGAGGGTGCCCAGCACCTCGGTCTCGCGCTCGGTCAGGTCGTCGTAGCAGTGGTGGCGGGCGAAGTCCGCGGTCATCCCCAACCGGCGCATGGCGGTGGTCACATCGACCGACGGCGCCCACATGCGCAGCGCGTCCTCCGTCACGGCCGGGTCCTGGTCGTGGCCGAGCAGCAGATGTCCGACCTCGTGCAGCACGATATGGGTCTGGTGCCAGGGGGACGTACGGAGCTCGTAGAAGATCCAGAACCCGTCGTCGGTGCTGGCCGTCATGCCCGAGACCACGCCGCCCAGGCTCATCGGCACCAGGTGGACGGGGCGGCCGACGCGGCCCGCCACGAGGTCGCACAGACCCCGCAGATCGGTCGCGGCGGGCAGCCCGAGCTCCTTGATGAGCTGCTTGCACCGCCGCCGTATCCGTCCGACACGCATGCCTGCACCGTCCTCGCATCCGGTCCGCCGCCAGGATTGGAACAACCGCTCCTGGTCACCGTCGACCACTGGGTGCCCCGTTGTCCGGATCCCCCGGGTCGCCCGGGCCGCCCGCCCCGGCCGGGTCCGGTGGGAGGTTCATCTGCTGTCGGAACTGGGAGATGATGGCGGTCAGGCTGTCCTGGACCTCGGGTGGCAGGCCCACCGAGCGCAGTGCGATGCCGCGCACCCGCTTGTCGCGCATCGCGACGAGAAACCGCACCTCTTCCTCGACCCGCTCGGCCTGCGACGGGGACAGGTCCCCCAGCAGATAGCCGACGGGCACGCCGAAGAACTTCGCCAGGGCCCGCAGCACGTCCGGGCTGGGGTTGGTGCGCTTGCCGTTGCGCAGCATGGACAGATACTGCTCGGTCAGGCGGACCCCGCCGTACTCGTCGCCGCCGCTGATGGCCTCGGCCACATGCGCGTTGGTGTAGGGCGCGCCCGGCGGGTGCATGGCGGTGAACAGATAGTTGAGCCGCCGCGCCAGCGGGCTGTCGTCGGCGTCCGGCGACCGCTCGGTCCCCACTGCCATCCGCACCCCCTCCTGCTGGTCACCGCGCACTCACTCACGGTCGGTTAAGGCGGACTCGGCCGCGCGATGCATCCTGCCATGGGGATCGGGCGGCACACCAGCCCACCCCCGGCCGACGATGGCCGGGTGGACTTAACCGTCAGTTGAGGCGCGCGGGCAGCGAGAGGAGGGGGAAAGCGGGAGCGCCGTGTTCTGCCGCGCGGGGCGCGTGAGTTCGAGGGGGTCGCCGGGTCAGTCCACGCTCTGGAGGATGTGCGGCTCGGCCAGGTCGTCCTCGTACCCGGCGAGCCGGATCGGGGCCGATCTCGCCCAGACTTCCAGGTTGCCCACCTCCGACCGATCCGCGAGCATGTCGCGGTCCCGTGTCGGCGAATTGTCGCTCTGTGTCTTCTCGGGGGTCACCGCACACTCCCTAGTGTCGGCTGAACCGGATGTGTCGCCAGATTAACGAGATCCAGAACAGCGTGCGCGTTGATTCCCAAGGAGTGGACACCCCGTCCCGGGACCGGGTACGGCGGCCACCGGCCCGCGTCGCGCTGAATCGGGCCACGACGGGGCCGGTCAGGGGCCCGGGCGGGGGCCGGGACGGGAGCCCTCCGAACGGGTCACGGAGGGGCGCACAGCGTGCGGTGCGCCGGCGCCCGCCATGGGCCCGCGAGCCCCGCGGGCCGGGTCCGGACCCACGGGGCTCGCGTCGTCTCGGCGCACTCTTCCGCCCGTCTCAGCTTGCGGACCCGATGTCCTCGGCGAGCGCATCCCGCTCCAGCCGCTCGGCCCGGTTCTCGGCGGGGGTGTGCAGGGCCGCCTCGGCCGCCTGGGCCCGCTCGGCGTCGGCCAGCAGGGAGTGGCCGGTCGACAGGATGGCCAGCCCGACCAGGACCGCGGCCGCCCCGACGTAGAACGGCACATGCGTGTCGTAGTGCTCGGCCAGCCGGCCGGCGGCGTAGGGCGCCAGGCCGCCGCCGATGAACCGGACGAAGCCATAGGCGGCGGAGGCCACCGGGCGCTCGACCGGGGAGACGGTCATGACGGCCTGGGTGGTGATGGTGTTGTTCACTCCGATGAAGGCGCCGGCCGCGATCACGGCGGCGATCAGCGTGGTCCGGGAGTCCGTGAACACCCCGATGACCAGGATGTCCAGGGCGAAGAGCGCCAGATTGAGGTACAGGGTGCGGGCTATGCCGAAGCGGGCCTGGAGCCGGGGCGCCGCGAACACGGAGAAGACCGCCACCAGCACGCCCCAGCCGGTGAACACATAGCCGAGCTCATGGGTGCCGAGCTCCATCGGGAACGGGGCGTAGCCGAGGACGGTGAAGAAGCCCCAGTTGTAGCAGAGCGCCATCAGGCCCATGGTCAGCAGCCCGCGGTGGCGGAGCGCCCTGAGCGGATCGAGGATCGAGGCGCGGCGGGCGGGGGTCGGGGTCGGCTGTACGAGGGCCAGGGTGGCGATCAGCGCGATCGCCATCAGCACCGCGACGCCGAAGAAGGGCCCGCGCCAGCTGATGCCGCCCAGCTCGCCGCCCAGCAGCGGGCCGACGGCGATGCCGACGCCGAGCGCGGTCTCGTAGAGGATGATCGCCCCGGCGAAGCCGCCGCTCGCCGATCCTACGATCACGGCGAGCGAGGTCGCGATAAACAGAGCGTTACCAAGACCCCAGCCGGCGCGGAAGCCGACGATGCCGCCGATGCTGCCGGAGGCGCCCGCGAGGGCGCTGAACACCACGATGACCGCCAGGCCCGCCACCAGGGTCCGCTTGGCGCCGATCCGGCTGGAGACGAAGCCGGTGACCAGCATGGCGACGGCGGTGACCACCAGGTAGCTGGTGAACAGCAGCGACACCTGGCTGGGCGTGGCGTGCAGCTGGCTGGACAGGGCGGGCAGGATGGGGTCGACGAGCCCGATGCCCATGAAGGAGATCACGCAGGCGAAGGCCACGGCCCATACGGCCTTCGGCTGCCGGAACGGACTCGGGGCGCTGGCATGAGCGGACAAGGTGTACTCCAGTCAGGAATGCGTTCTCTGAATGCGCTCTCGGGTGATGGAGTCGGGCGCGGCGAGAAGGGGTGACGGCGCGTCACGAGGCGGGCGTCATCAGCGGCGTGACGGCGCCCGGGCCCGGGTGACGGAGCGTCACCCGGCGGGCGGCGCGGACCGGCCGCCCGGGTCGGCGGCAGCCGCCACGAGGCGCCGCAGGGCGGGCGCGGCCGAGCCGACCGCGGCGGCGAGCGTCGCCTGGTCCTCGGGCGGGAGCGCGGCCAGCAGGTCGGACAGGCGCGCGACCCGGCCCCGGCGGCGCTCGGCGAGCAGTCGCCGCCCGGCGTCGGTGATGGACACGAGCACGGCCCGGCCGTCGTCCGGGTCGGCGACCCGGGCCATCAGCCCCTGCTTGGTCAGACGCTGCACCAGCTGGGTCATGGCGGGCTGGCTCACCCCTTCGTCGGCGGCCAGGGCGGTCAGCCGGGCGGGGCCCTCGCGGGCCAGCCGGCCGAGGGCGGAGGCTGCGGTCATGCTGATGTCCCGGCGGCCCAGTTGGCGCACCGCGAGCACGGCCAGCTGTTCCAGGAGGTCGGCGATCTCCGCGCGCCGCTCGCGGTCGACCGGGCTTACACGTTCCATAGCTGCATCACCCATGCATTCATTTGTATCACGCACCTATATAAATGGACGAGCCCTGGGACGCCTCTGGTCCGGAGCGCTGGGTTAATGTCTCCTGCGCGCCGTACGCGCGCTGATCACATCCGTGGGGGGACCGTGTCGATTTCGCGTGCCGTCAAGCCCGTCGCCCTGGTGCTGGCGGGGGTCCTGGTGTCCTGGGCCGTGGTGTTCCACTGGCTGGGGTGGTCCGCGCTGTCCAGCGAGTCGAACGGAGCCTGCGGGGGCAGGCACGGCCCGTGCCCCGAAGGGCTCCCGCCGGTGCTCATCCTCGCGTTCGTCTTCACCTTCGCCGGTGTCGTCGCGATGTCCTTCGCCGTCGGGGCGAACAGCGGGGCGCTGACCAGACCCTGGATGGTGTCGCTGGTCGTGGCGGGCCTGGCCGGCGGCGTGTGGACGGGCGTGCTCGGGTACGAGTGGCTGCGCGGGCCGCACCTGGACGTGGCCTGGGAGGCGCCCCGGGACCGCCCCTCCTCCGCGCGGGCCGTCGGAGAGTGGATGCCGGGGCCGTCCACCCTCATCAGGGCGCGCAACGACGGGCTGTTCGCCTACGACACCTCGGACGGCACCCGGCGGTGGACCGTCCCGGCGCCCGAGCGGAGATCGGTGTGCGCGATGAGCCGCACCACGCCCTCCTCCATCGGTCTTGTGGGCCTCGGACGGTACGAGAAGCCCTGCGACACCGTGGTCGCCGTCGATCTGTCCTCCGGCCGTGAGCTGTGGACGAAGAAGATCAACGCCGATGACTCCGTCACCCGGCCCACCGACGCCCGGCTGGTCGGCGCCGGCGACACCGCGGTGGTCCTGGAGGAGAAGGCGGTCGTCGGGCTCGGGCTGCGCGACGGCGCGCCCCGGTGGCGCAGCCCGCTGGACCGGAACTGCCAGGCCCTGGCCGTCGACGCGACGCCCGAGCGCGCCCTGGTCATGGAGCAGTGCACCGGCACCGACGGGGACAACACGAAGATGCGGCTGTCCGCCCTCGACCCCCGGTCCGGCGAGCGGCAGTGGCGCAGCACGCTGCCGACGGAGAGCCGCTGGGAGAAGGTGTTCATGCTGTCGGCCGATCCGATCGTCGTGTACGTGAAGGAGGACGACGATCGCGGAACCGACGCCGTGATCAGCTTCGACGACAAGGGACGACGGGAGGCCGTGATCCCCCGGCTCGGACAGGAGGACGACCTGAACTTCGAGGTCACGCAGTACGGCTACAGCGAACCCTTCGACGCCCGGCCGGTCTTCCGGGCGGTGGTGACCAACGGGCTGTTCATCAGCGCTGTCGGCCCGGCGGACAAGGACGATCCCCAGCACGTCGCCGCGTTTTCGCTCAAGGACGGCAGAGGCGTCTGGAAGACATCGCTCGGCGGGACCGTCGCCGCCCTGACGCAGGACCGCTCCGGAGAGCTCGATCTCCTGGTCGGTGGCGACCTGTGGCGTCTCGACCCGGCCACCGGCGAGAAGCACGGCGGCACCCCGCTGCGCGGCGCACCGCTCAGCAGCGTCCTCGCCCTGCACCGGATGCAGGGCGGCCGGTATGTGATCGTCAACTCGGACGGGGCGAAGGACACGCCACCGGTGTTCGCGATCAAGTAGCCGAGGACGTCCGGCGCCTCCCTCGCGCGAGCCAACACCACCTCCCGCCACCGGGGGAAGCGGATTTCGCTCCGCGCAGCGATGTGGGCCCCTACCCGCGGATGACACGTTGATCCGCGGATCCGGTCCGGTCGCGAGGGAAGGCGCATATGTCGAAGACGAAGAGGCACAGAGGGGTCGTGGCGTTTCTCGCCATCACCTTCGGCGGCACCTGGGTGTGGCTGTGGGTGGCCCACAGTGTCCTGGGGCTGTCGGCGCTGAACCTGCTGCTGCAACTGCCGGTGTCCTGTCTGCCGGGGATCGCGGCGGTCGTGGTGCGGAGCCTCGTCACCCGGGAGGGGTTCGCCGACGCGGGGCTCCGGCCGCGGCCGCGCGCCGCGTGGCCGTACTATCTGGCCGCCTGGCTCGGCCCGCTCGCGCTGGCCGCGGCGACCATGGCGCTCGCGGCCGTCCTGGGGCTGTGGCGGCCGGACCTGTCCCCGCTCGACGAACTCGCGCCGGGGCTGCCCGGGTGGCTGGCGTTGCTCGTCCTGATGCTGGTCGTTCCGCTGCTCACCCCGGTGTACTGGGGCGAGGAGTTCGGGTGGACCAGCTATCTCAGGCCGCGGCTGTTCGGTGGCCGGCTCGTGCCGTCCGTCGCGGCCACGGGCGTCATCTGGGCGGTGTGGCACTATCCGCTCGCCTTTATCGGCTACACCGACTTCGAGAACCTGCCGCTCGGCCTGGTGATCTGGACGGTGTCCTTTCTCTGCCAGGAAACCGTCCTGGCGTGGCTGTATCTGCGCAGCCGCACCGTCTGGGTGGCGAGCCTGGCCCACGCGGGGAACAACATGGTCCTGTTCCTGCTCACCGGCCAGTTGCTGGGCAGTGGTGCCGACGGCCTCGGCGATCTCGCGACCATGCTCCTCACCACGGTTCCGGTGGCGGGGCTCGCCGGGTGGCTCGCCTGGCGTTCCCGCCGTCGGGCACGGGCGTTGAACGCGCCGCCCGTGCGCCCCGTACTCCACGGGGCGGGCGATGAAGCCCGCGGCTCGGGCCAGGAGGGCTGCATCGGATGACCGCACACCGCACCGCCACCGTGGCCGCCCTTGTCGGGGCGGCCCCGCTCCTGCTCACGGCGCTGGCCGCCGGGCCCGCCCTGGCGCATGGCGCGCCGACGGACCCGGTCAGCCGGGCGGTGGCCTGTTCGCCCGAGGGGGGCGAGAACGCCCGCTCGGCCGCGTGCAAGGCGGCCGTGGCCGCGGGCGGGGTCGCGGCCGAGTGGGACAATCTGCGCGTGGCCGGGGTGGCGGGCAAGGACCGGCAGCGGATCCCCGACGGCAAGCTGTGCAGCGGGGGGATCGACGCATACCAGGGGCTGGACCTGCCCCGCGCCGACTGGCCTTCCACACGGCTGACCGCCGGGGCGGACCTCACCCTCACCTACCGCTCGACCATCCCCCACGCCGGGAGCTTCGAGCTGTATCTCACCAAGGAGGGCTACGACCCCACGCGCCCGCTGAAGTGGTCCGATCTGGAGGCGAAGCCGTTCGCGACGGCCACCGACCCGGCCCTGGTCGACGAGGCCTACCACATCGAGGCCAAGCTGCCGGCCGGCCGGACCGGCCGTCAGCTCCTGTACACGATCTGGCGGAACACCACCACACCGGACACCTACTACTCGTGCTCCGATGTGGTGTTCGGCGGAGCCGAGGACACGACAGGCAAGAAGGCCCCGGCCGCACCCACCGCCAAGCCCACCGACCCACCCACCCGCGAAAGCACCACCCGGAACACCGCCCCGAACACCGGCCAGGACACCGACCGCGCCGCCGACGCCAACGAGAACACCTCGCTGACGCTGTACGCGGGCGGCGCGGCGGTGCTCGCCGTGGGCGTCGGCGCGGCCGTCACCCTGCGACGGCGACGCCCCCGGCGTCCCCGGTGACGACGAGGTCGGCCCGGTCCCGGGTGCGGGCCACCAGGTCGGCGTTGCGCTGGTCGGTGCCCAGGCTCCAGGCCACTGCCGCGTCGTGGTCCTTGCCGAACCGCTCATGGCGGGCGACGAGCCGGCGCACCCGCTCCTCCTCGTCCAGCTCGCAGTACCAGACCTCGTCGAGCTGCGGCCGCACCCGGGCCCAGTCCCCCTCGTCGTGCAGGAGGTAGTTGCCCTCGGTGATGATCAGCCGGGCGGTGCGCGGTACGGGGATGCTGCCCGCGATCGGCTGCTCCAGCTCCCGTTCGAAGCCCGGCGCGTACACCACCGCGTCCTCGTCCTCGTGCAGCCGGCGCAGCAGGGCCGCGTAGCCCGCCGCGTCGAAGGTGTCCGGGGCGCCCTTGCGGTCGCGGCGCCCCAGTCGGTCGAGTTCGAGGTCGGCGAGGTGGAAGCCGTCCATCGGCACATGCGCGAGCCAGTCCCCGGAGCCGTCTCCCCCGTCCGCGGCCGGGCCTCGGCGCAGCGCGGCCAGGAGGTGCTCCGCGAGGGTGGACTTGCCGGCCCCGGGGCTTCCGGTGATTCCGAGAATCGCCCGCCGCCCGGGCCGCACCAGCGCGCGGGCGCGGGCCGCGAGTTCCTCGATCGCCATGGGTGTCGGCGGTGTTGGCGGTGTTGTCGGCGTCATCGGCCGCGGCCGCTCACGGCGAGCTGGTTGGTGATGAAGGTGTGGGCGTGGCGGGCCAGGTCCTCGCCGTCGGACCACAGGTCGCGCCAGACGGCGAGGTCGTTGGACAGGCCCCGGGCGACGACGGCGGAGGAGAAGGACTCGAAGGTGATCGGGCCCTGGTAGCCGATGTCGGCGAGGGCGTGGAAGAAGGCGGTGAAGTCCAGGTGGCCGGAGCCCAGGTAGCCGCGGTGGTTCTCGCCGATGTGGACGTAGCCTAGCCGGTCGCCGACCTCGTGCACGGGTCGGACGAGGTCGTCCTCTTCGATGTTCATGTGGTAAGTGTCCAGGTGGATCAGGACGTTGTCCGCACCGATGTCATCGGCCAGCGCGAGCGCGTCGCGGGCGGTGTTGATGACATTGGTCTCGTAGCGGTTGCAGATCTCCAGGCCCAGCGTCATGCCGAGCCCCGCCGCCTCCTGGGCGAGCCGCTTCAGCACGGCGACGACGTTGCGCCGGCCGGCGGGGGTGAGCGGACCGGCGTACTTGCCGAGCGCGCTGTAGAGCGCGCCGGTGAAGTGTGTTCCGCCGAGGCCGTGGGTCACGGCGAGGGAGCTGTGCAGGAGTTTCTCGCCGCGCTCGACCACGGCGAGGTCCTCGCTGGAGACATCGGCGTCGAAGGCGAGGCCGCGGGAGCAGGCGACCCGCAGTCCGGCGTCCTCCAGTTGGCGTCGCGCCGCGGGGACATCGATCGAGTCCGAGTCGTGCAGCGACAGTTCGAGGAGGTCGTAGCCGGTGGCCTTGGTCTTGTCGATGGCGTACGCGAGCGACGCGGGAGAGGTGTCGCCTGCCCAGACGAGGGCGTGCACGCCGATCGGGCTGGCCTGGGTCACGGTGGTCATGAACGGTGTTCCTTTGTGTGGCGGGTCGGTGGGGGGGTGCTAGCCGGCCTGGGCCCCGGTGATGAGGGCGACGATCTCCTCGCCCGTGGTCTCCTCGGTCCGGCGGCCCGCGACGCAGCGGCCGGACCGCATCACCCAGACCTGGTCGCTGAGCCGCATGACCTGTGCGAAGTTGTGGCTGATCAGCAGCACGGCGTGGCCGTCGTCGCGCAGCTTGTGGATGAGCTCCTCGACGCGCGCGGTCTCCTGGACACCGAGGGCGGCCGTGGGCTCGTCCATGATGACCAGCTGCGAGCTGAATCCGGCCGCCCGGCAGATGGACACGGCCTGGCGCTGGCCGCCGGACAGCCGCCGCACCCGCGAGGTGACCGCGGGGACGTTGACCGCCAGGGTGGAGACCATCTCCTGGGCGCGGGTCTGCATGGCCTTGCGGTCGAGGAAGGACACCGGCCCGAAGCGCCGGACGATCTCGCGGTTGAGGAAGAGGTTCTGCCAGACGGTGAGGTCCTCGACCAGCGCGAGGTTCTGGTGGACGGTCTCGATGCCGGCGTCGCGGGCGTCCTCGGGCGAACCGAAGTCGACCTGCGATCCGTCGAAGAGGATGCGGCCGCTGTCCGGCCGGTGGATCCCGGACACGCACCGCACGAGGGTGGACTTCCCCGCGCCGTTGTCGCCGACCAGCGCGGTGATCTCGCCGCGGCGCAGGGTCACCGAGACATCGACGAGGGCGCGCACGTTGCCGAAGGACAGCGAGACGTCCTCACAGCGCAGCAACTCGTCCGACGCGGTGGCCGCGGGCTGGGGCTCGGACTTCACGGTCGTCATCGCTGAAACCTCATCAGGAAGGCCGCGAGCACCACGACGATGCCGACGGACAGCGGCTGGTAGAACTGGGAGACGCCGAGCAGGGTCAGGCCGTTGACCAGCGCGGTCAGCAGCAGGGCGCCGATGACCGGGCCGAGGACGGTCGCCCGGCCGCCGAACAGGCTGACCCCTCCGAGGACCACGGCGGCGACCGAGTTCAGGAGGAACGAGGTGTTGGCGGCGGGCTCGGCAGCCCCGACCCGCGCCACCAGCAGGATGGAGGCGAGGCCGGCGAGGAGCCCGGCGACGGCGTACACGGCGATCTTGATCCGCGCGGTGCTGATGCCCATCGCGGTGGCCGACTCGGGGGATCCGCCGGTGGCGAGCAGATGGGTGCCGAACCGGGTGTGGAAGAGCACCACATGGGCCACGATCGCGACGGCGGCGGCGATGAGGAACATCCAGCCCAGGATCCCGATCCCGTTGGTGGACAGCCGCAGCAGCGCCGGTTCGATGACGGTCACGGGCTTGCCGTTGGAGACGATGAGGGCGAGCCCGGAGGCCGCCGACAGCATTCCGAGGGTGACGATGAAGTCGGTGATCTTGCCGCGGGCCACCACGAAGCCGTTGACCATCCCGGCGAGGGTCGAGGCGGCCACGGCGACCGCGCAGGACGCGGCGAGTCCCCAGCCGGCCGAGTACGCCTGCCCGAAGCCGACCGCGCCCAGGGTCATGGTGGAGGCGATGGACAGGTCGATGCCGGCGGTGGCGATGACGAAGGTCTGCCCGACGCCCAGGATGATCAGGATCGCGGCGGCCTCCAGCATGGACTGGATGTTGCCGGTGCTCAGAAAGGTCGGGTTGGCGGCCTGGAAGACCACCACGAGAACGATGAGCCCGACCAGGGCCGCCCAGTCGGCCCAGAAACCGATGTCACGCAGGCGCGTGGGCCAAGTGTCACGGTCGGGTGCCGCGAGCGTTGCGTTTGCCATGTGTGTCCTCCTGGCGGTGGGGGGGGGGGGGGGGCGCCCCCCCCCCCCCCGGGGGGGGGCGGGGGGGGGGGGGGCGGCGGGGGGGGGGGGGGGGTTGGGGGGGGGGGGGGGGGGGGTGGGGGGGGGGGGGGGGGGTCGAGCGACGGGTCCCCCACGAGCATGGAGCGCTGGAGCCGCTGGATCTCGGGGCCCGGCTCCAGGCCCAGTTCGTCGATCAGCTGGCGGCG